>JAWWPF010000190.1:0-9659 GCA_033850795.1 Nocardioidaceae bacterium
TCGTCGCCCGCATCTTCGCCCGCATCCGTTGACAAGGCGCGCATTCCCGTTCAGACGGCGCGCAGTCCCGTTGAGGCGGCGCGCATGCCGGTTGAGACGGCGCGGATTTCGATTCGCAGGGGTTCCGGCTTCCTCCCGACGAGGGCCTCGGACACAATGCGGCCATGGCATTCCGCTTGGTAGCTCTGGGAGACAGCACCGTCGAGGGGCTGATGGACTTCGGCCCCGACGGGACGTACGTCGGATGGGCCGACCGGTTCGCCCGGCAGCTGGCGCTGCACCGGCCGGACCTGACCTATGCGAACCTGGCCGTCCGCGGGCAGACCACCCGTGAGGTGCGAGACACGCAGTTCCAGCGCGCACTGGCCCTGCGGCCCGACCTGGCGCTGCTGGTGGCCGGCGTCAACGACGTCCTCAAGCCGCGGATGGACCGCCGCGTGCTGCGCGAGACCCTCTTGACCATGTTCCGGGAGCTGCGCGCGGCCGGAGCAGAGGTCCTCACCTTCACGATGCCGGACATGGCCCGGGTCGCTCCGGTCGCCCTGCTCGTCCGGACGCGGCTGCTCTACCTCAACGAGGTGCTCCGTGAGGCCGGGGAGACGTACGGCGCGAGGGTGGTGGACTTCGCCGCCGAACCCCTCGCGAGCCACCCGGCGCTGTGGCACGACGACAGGCTGCACGCGAACACCGAGGGACATCGCCGGATCGCGGCCGCCCTCGCGGAGGCGTACGGCCTCGAGGCCGAGGACTGGCGCGGCGAGCTGCCGGAGACCGCGGCCGCCGGGATCGCCCGGATCGCGGGGCGGGAGGCGAGGTGGATGGCCGCGCACCTGACGCCGTGGCTCTGGGGACGCGTGCTCCGGCACGAGTACGCGACCGGAGGCCGATGCAAGCGCCCGGAGCTCCTCCCGGTCGACGAGCCGCACCCGCGACTCCCCGGGCCCCTCGACCAGCACGGCCAGCTCGTCGAGTCGGGACGGACAGAGCCCGGTCCGACCGAGTCCGGCCTGAGCGAGTCCGGCTGAACCGCACCGGCCTGCCCGCTGGACCGCAGCCTCAGGGCTCGTCAAACAGCCGCGGGTCGGTCACCGGGTCCTCGAGCCCGGGCAGGGCCGGGTCCGCATCCCGCCGCGGAGCCCGCGGCGCAGGACGCCGGGCCGCGCCGTAGCCGAGGTTCTCGAGGTCCCTGCCGAGCTGGTTCTCCACGATCACACGCAGCGCACGGCGCAACAGGTTCACCCAGTGCTCGGCCTGCGTGGTCTCCTGGTCGCAGACCTCCGCCTCGTCACCGTCACCTTCGAGCAGTGCGGCGTCCCGCGCCTGCCGCCAGGTGATCTCCCGGCGGCTGTTCCAGGTGATCAGGTCGAGGACGAGTCCACGCTCCATGGCGCACACGCTGGCAGCGAGCTCGGGCGTGACCGAGCCCGGCGCGTCCGCGTGGAGCTGCAGCAGGGTCATCATCGCGGGATGGACGGCGTCGACGTCCGGCTCGGGCGTACCGTCCTCGTCCGACTCCGACGTCGAGGGCTCGGCCGACCACTCGTCCTCCTCCGGCGGCGACTCGAACGTCCGGCGGCCGCCCACGCGGACCGCCAGGTCGTCATCGAGCTTGTCGACGGAGCCCGACATCACCGACAACATCGTGCGCAGCTGCTCCGGCGCGAACGGGTAGGCGGGCAGGTACAGGTAGGCCATCACCGCGTCGTCGACCAGCAGGAACTTCAGGAACGTCTCGTCCCGGTTCAGCACGGCGACCTCGAAGGCCGCGCTCTCAGCGTCGGTGACGTCGTGCACCAGGCAGGAGAACAGCTCGACGGTGGGCATCTGCTCCATCACCCGCACGAACACCAGGGCGCTCCCGCTGACCACCGGGATGTCGTCGTCCTCGTCGTGGCGGGGCTCGCTGCCGAAGTACGGCGTGAGCGCCTGGTCCACGAGCTCCTTGAGGTGCTCACGGTCCCGCGGGAAGGTCGCGGGCGGCTCGACGGAGGCCTCGACGGATGCCTTCCCGGGGTCGCCGGCGCCGGCCGGGATCCCGAGCCGCGGATCCGCGTCCTCCTCGAGCGTGCCTGCCGAGAGGAACGCCGGGTGAGGGACCCCGAAGACGTCGCGGAGGACGCGGCAGGTCATCACCGCGAGCCGGTCCGGCTCCGCCCGCTCCGCGTCGAGGTGGAAGTTGGCCGATCCCACGTCGCCGTCGGGGTCGGCGTCCGCGTCGCCGTCCGGAGCTGCGTCGAGGTCGTCGTCACCGGCCACCGGCGCCAGCCAGCCGAGCCCCTCCAGCGCCTGCACCGCTGCCTCGTCGAGCCGGACCTCGTCGGCGAGGTAGGCGTTGCTCGAGACCTCCGCCCGCACCATCGTCTCCCCCCAGGCGCGGAACTGGACGTACGGCGCCGAGGCCTCGGCGTCCGAGCCGACGGCGGAGTCCGCGGAGACCACCAGCACGTCGTCGTCATCCATCTCGGCGAGGTGGTCCGCCAACCGGGCCTGGAACCTGCTCCAGGCCCGCTCGGTGCTGCGGTCCAGATCGAACCCCGCGAACTCACCCATCGACATCCCCCCTGCTCTCGACCCTGATGTCAGGGTAGGCCCGACCACCGACATCTCAGGCCGGTACGGAGGAGCCCACGGTCGACCCCGAGCGTGAGGGCGTCGCCACCTGCGCCAGGCAGCGCGCGGCGTCCCGGGCATGCCCCGCAGCCACGAACAGCCGCGCGGCCTCGCCGAGCCCGGCGACGGACTCCTCCTCGCGGCCCTCGGCGCGGGCCACGAGGGCCTGAGCCTCCCGGACGGCCGCCTCCCAGGCCCCCCGCTCCCAGCGCGCGACGGAGGCCTCGGCAGTCGCGAGGTACCGGTGCGCAGCCTCGAGGTCACCGACCGCGGCACAGGCGATCGCTGCCGGCACGGCGAGCATCACGGCGCAGAACGAGCACCGGTCCTTCTCCACGATCGTGGCCTCGGCGCGGTCTACGACGGCCCGCGCCGCGACCGGGCCCGGCGCCGCCTCGATCATCGTCCCGTAGATGCGTTGCAACAGGTGCATGCTCACCACCGACCACCGGGCCAGCGGCAGGGCCTGCTGCAGCAGGCGTTGCGCCTCCTCGCGGTCACCTTGGGCCAGCCGGACCTCGGCGAGCCGCTGCAGGCTGTGCGCCTCGCCCGAGGAGGCGTCCACGTCGCGATGCAGCTCCACAGCCTCGAGCAGCTCCCGCTCGGCACGGTCGAGGTCGTCCATCAGCAGGGCTGCCTCCCCGATCAGCGCGGTCGCGAACGCGACCCCACGCAGCGCGCCGGCCTGGGTGGCCTTGCGGCGCAGCTCCTCGCTCTCCGCGATCACCTCTGCGTAGGGGACGGTTCCGTAGAGCAGGTACTCGGCCACGCACAGGTGCGCGTCGAACAGCGCCGTGACGAGCCGCTGCTTGCCGTGGGTACGACGCAGCTCGAGCCGGAACCGCTCGAACCACTCGCCGCGCTGATGCGCGATCAGCCCCTGCAGGCCGACGAGGTCCATGAGCTGCCACGGGTCGTCGGGGGCCTGCAGGCGCTCCCGGGCCTGGCTGGCGACGTCCCAGGCGGTCTCGAGGTCACCGGAGAAGTAGGCGAGGTTGCCCCGCGCCAGCAGGATCGGGGCGTCCGCGACGTCGTCCTCGACCTCCAGCCCGGCCAGCGCCGCCTGCGCCGTGTCGAGGTCCCCGGCCAGGCTCGCCGCCCGGGCCAGCCGAGCGCGGACCAGCCGCTCGGCGGTGCCGCTGCTCATCCCCACCGCCTCGCGGTACGCAGTCACCGCCTCGGGGTCACCGAGCGCCATCAGCAGGTCTCCCCGCCGGGCCAGCAGCCGGGGCAGCTCGGCGGACGAGGCGTGCTCGCGGACCCCGTCGACGAGGCTGAGCGCGTCGCGGTAGGCGCCGAGCGCGCCAGCCGTCTCAACCGCACGTAGCACGAACGGGACGGCACGCGACGGCAGCCCGGCGGCGATGTACTGGTGGGCAACGCGGGCGGGCGGCGCACCGAGGCCGGCGAGCTGGTCGGCGACGTGCCGCCGCGTGGCGGCCTCGGCGTACGGCGGCAGCGCGTCGACCAGCGACTCCCGGACGAGCGCGTGCCGGAAGCAGTACCCGGTGCCGCAGCGCTCCACCAGCAGGACCGAGAGCGCCGTCTCCAGGCGACGGTAGGCCTCGTCCTCGTCGACCCCGGCGACCGCCAGGAGCTCGTCGGTGGTGAAGGTGCTGCCGAGCATGGCCACGCGCTGGAAGGTGACCAGCACGTCCGGATGCAGCGAGGGCAGCATGCCCCCGGTGCGGCCGGCGCTCCGGTGGCGGGCCAGCTGCAGCGCCGTGAACGGAAGTCCTGCACTCGCGATCCAGACGTCCTCGACGGCGTCGGCGCCGAGGGTCGGGAAGCGGGCCGCGACCAGCCGCCGGGTCGCCGCCTGCGACAGCGGGCCCAGGTCTATGCGGGTGCCGTTCCCGCGGGCGACCAGGCTGGCTGCCATTGCATCGAGGGCCGTGGACGCCGGCCTTCGGTGCGCCACGGCCAGCAGGACCGGCTCGGTGACCGCGCACCGCGACAGGTAGTGCAGCAACCGCAGAGACGCGTCGTCCGCCTCGTGTATGTCGTCCACGACGATCAGCAGCCCGTGGCCGGCCGCGGCGAGCCGGACCAGCTCGGCGGCGGCGACGAACAGCCGCTGGTGCCCGGACTCCCCGGTCCAGGCCACGTCCCGGCCGGACAGGGCCTGCTCGATCTCGTGCCGGTAGGCGTCGCCGAGGCCGTCCAGCAGGGCCGGGTGGGCGCGGCACAGGTCGCCCAGTGCCTCCAGGACCGGCGAGTAGGGCCAGGACCCCTCCACGGCCGAGGCGGTCCCGTGGCCGGTGCGCCACCCGCGGGCCCGGGCGAGCGACTCGGTGAGGTCGAGGACAGCGGTCTTGCCCACGCCGGGAGGTCCGGTCAGCAGCAGGGTGCCGCCGTGCCCCTGCTCGGCGCCGCCGAGCAGCTCGCGCAGCCGGTCGCCGACGTCCCGGCGGCCGAACAGCCGGGTGCGTTCCCGGGTCGCCGGAGGGAGCGCCGGCTCCAGGGATGCCCGCAGTTCCCTGGCCTCCCGCGAGGGCGTGATGCCGAGCTCGTGATGCAGCGCCCGGTCCATCCGCTCGAACTGGCGCAGCGCGCCGCGGAGGTCGCCCCGGTCGGCCTCGGCCCGGACGAGCGCCAGGTGCGCTCCCTCGTCGGCCGGCTCCTCCTGCAGCAGCGCCTCCCAGTGGCCCGCCTGGCGCAGCAGCTCGAGGTGCAGGAGGTGTACGGCGTCCCGCGGCTCCTGCAGCCAGGACTCGTAGACGTCCTCGGGCAGCAGCGGTCCCCGATGAAGCTCGAGGGCGGTCTGCGCTGCGGCCGCCGTACCGTCGGCCAGTGCCTGCCTGCCCACCCGCCGGAACTCCTCGACGTCCACGCGCACCTCGGCTCCGGGGTGCAGCGCGACGACCTCGTTGCGCAGCACCACGGCGGCGTCGTCCCCGAGGATCCGGCGGGCGTAGTGGGCGGCCTTGTGCAGCCGTGGCCCCACCGCCTCGGCCGGCACACCCGGCCACAGCGCCTCGATCACCTGTTCGCGGTGCAGCCGGCGGTCCCGGGACAGTGCCAGCAGCTTGACCAGCGAGGCGGCGTACCGGCGCGTCCAGGCCTCCGAGGTCACCGGGACGCCGTCCTCGGTCACCTGGAATCCCCCGAGCAGCCTGATCTGCACGACCATCAGCGTGCTCGCCTCCTGACCGGGTCCACGCTACGTGCGCCGGGCTGCCGTGTCTTGCGGGACAACCGCACCCAAACCGGTTCCGATCGGGTGATCCGGCAGGCCCTGGAGGTGGTCGACCTCGTCGCTCATCGCCGAGCTGAGCTGTCGGAGCAGGTCCTGGACCCGATCCATGTCCCAGTCGTAGGACGCGATCGCCGCGGTCGCGTCGTAGAGCCGGTTGGACAGCTTGTCGCGCGTGGCCTGGTAGCGGCGGAGCGCCGACGCCTCGCTCTTCCCGTGCGCGAGCGTCGCCACGACCTGGTCGGCGAGCAGCTCGGCGTCGCGGAGCGCGTCGGTCATGCCGTGCGCCGTGATCGGGTCCTTGAAGTACCCGGCGTCGCCGACCAGCGCCCATCCCGGTCCCCACGGGCGGCGGACGAAGCCCGGCACCCCCACCCAGCCCCGGACCTGTTCCGGAGCCGGTGCCGAGGACACCCGGGGGACGAGGTCCGGGGCCGCCGCCGCGAGGAGCGCAGCGAACGCCCGTGCGGTCCCGCCGGAGCGAAGCGCTCGCATCCGGTCGGGCGAGGTGGCCACGAACACACCGGTCTGCCCGTCGTTGGTCGGGACCATGCCCGCGGCGCAGCCCGGGCCGTACGCCCACTCGTAGCCCGCGACCGGCAGGTCGGTGACGTAGCCGTAGAGGACGGCACTGCTCGACCTGCCCAGGCGTACGACGGGCGCGCCGACGTCCCTCGCCACCAGGGAGTGGAGTCCGTCCGCGCCGACCGTGAGGGCCGCCTGAAGCTCCAGGGGTGTCCCTCCGGGACCGGTCGCACGGACCCCGCAGACCCGGTCCTCCTCGTCGTGCAGCAGACCCGTCACGGTCGTCTCGTGCAGCAGCTCGGCTCCCGCCGCCGCCGCCGCGTCGACGAGAATCCGGTCGAGGAGGTGTCGGCGCGGCGCGTAGAGCGCGTCCACGCCGCCGCTGGGCCGGAGCGATACCTGGACTGCCGGCGCGCCGACGTAGTGGAAGACCGTGCGGTGCACCGGCGGCGTGCCGGCGTCCACCACGCGGTCGAGCAGCCCCCACCGGGACAGCTGCAGCACACCTGCGCGCATCAGCGCGTGCGTGGAGACCGTGTCCGAGCCGTACCGTCCCCGGTCCACGACCGCTACGCGGAGCCCGGAGCGGGCCAGCAGCATCGCGGTCGCGGCGCCGGCCACCCGGCCGCCGACGACCACGACGTCGTAGCCGCTCATGCCGCCGGACCGTCGTTGAGCTCGGCGAGACGCTGCGCCGAGGACGCACCGAGCAGGTGCGCGGCGACCGACCGGGCGGTGTGCCGGGCGCCGGCGATCATCGCCGAGTCGCGGCGCTCCTGGAACCGCTGCCCGACCACGTACAGGCCCGGGGCCGGGGTGACACCGCGGTGGTGCGCGATGTGGCCGTCGGGACCGGTGACCGGCAGCCGCAGCCACGGGTGGTCCGGACGGTACCCGGCGGCCACCAGCACCGTGCCGATGCCCTCACGACGCAGGTCGAGCCGTCTGGGAGCCGGAGGGACGTGGACCGGTCGCGGCCGGACCGCCGGCCACACCTCGTGGGTCAGGCCGACCCGGTCGACGTACCGGTCGACGCTGTCGAGGTACCGGTGCATCGCCTCGTTGGCGGCCGCCACGGACTCGTCGAGCCCGCTGCCGAACCGGGCGACGCCGCCGCGAACCTCGCCGAGGCGACCCACGAGCCGGACGCCGAGCTGCTGCAGGGTCCCCAGGTCCAGGTCACCCCCGGGGTCACTGCCGGAGGCACTGGCCGGGTCACCGTCCGGGCGCTGCGGCCGGTTGCGCCCGACCAGCTGCAGGGACGGCTCGCGCCGGGCGGCGGCCGGGTCGGGCATCTCGTCGAGGGTCCGGGACAGCCGACCCGTCGCGTCCAGCCACCAGAAGGCGTCCATCCCCCGGTAGCGACGCGGCATCCGGCTGTGCCGGCCCACCGACAGGACGACGTGGCGGCCCGCGCGGGCGAGCTCGTCGGCGATCTGCACGCCCGAGGCCGACGCCCCCACGATCAGCACGCCACCGGGAGCCAGCCGGCCGGGGTTGCGGTACCGGTCCGAGGTGAGCACCTCGGCGGGACCGGTCTCGCGGATCCCCGGCGGGACGTACGGCGTGCCGTGCGGCCCGGTCGCGACCACCACGTGGCGGCTGCGCCAGGTGCCGACGTCCGTGACGACGCGGTAGCCCTCGCCTTCCGCGGACACCTCCAGGACCGTCGCATCGGGCACCACGGGTGCGGAGAAGAGTCGCGCGTACTGCTCGAGGAAGGCGACGAACCGCTGCACGGGCAGGTAGCCGTCGGGGTCGGGGCCGCCGTACCAGAAGCCGGGCAGCCGGTTCATCCAGCTCGGCGTGACCAGGTGCAGGGAGTCCCAGCGGGTCCGCCAGCGCTCGGCCACCCGGCCGCGGTCCAGGACCACGTGGTCCCGGCCGGCGTCGGTGAGCAGCCGGCTGACGGACAGGCCGGCGTGGCCGGCGCCGATGACGACGGTGTCGATGACGGGCATCGTGTGTCTCCTGGTGATGGGGGGCGTGGGGTAGCGGGGGCTGCGGGGCCGGCGTTGACGCATGCCGGCCCCGCTCGTTGCTTGTGCCGTCGGCGTCAGCCGGTGACCACGTCGATGACGACCGGAGTCGGGTTGGTGAGGGCGTCGTAGACCGCGGAGCGGCGGCGGGACTGCTCGACGATGCCGCGGAGGGTCTCGTCGTCGGCGTCGCCCTCCACCTTCAGCGTCACCTTGATCCGTTCGTACCCGTTGCGGACGGCGCTGTCGGACAGTCCGAGGACCCCGAGCAGGTCGATGTCGCCCTCGACGGTCGAGGTCACCGTCGTCAGGTCCACGCCTCGGGCCGCGGCGACGTTGGCGATGCCGGCGGTCAGGCAGGCCGCGATGGCGTGCAGTAGGTGCTCGACGGGCGTGGGCGCGTGGTCCTGGCCCACCAGGATCGCCGGGTGGTCCGCCTCCACCACCATCGGCTTCTCGTGCTCGAGCTCCTGCATGGCGCCGTAGAAGCCCGAGAAGGTCGAACGGCTGTGGGTCCCGCTGACCCAGGTGTTGGTGGCGCGGAACTGGAAGGCCGCGATCTCGTTGGTCGCCTTCACCGCGTCACGGGTGGCGAACAGGGCGGCGGTGTCCACGCCGTTGCGGCGCGGGCTCTCGGTGACGGTCATGACTTCTCCTACTGGGCTGGTTCGCCGGCTTGCCGGCGTGGATGGGGTGGATCGGTGTGCCGTGGCCACCACGGGATCGCGCCAGACGACCGCGGACCCGTCGAGGACCGTGACGCCGTCCTGGTTGGTGACCGAGGTGGCGAGCGTGGTCACCGGCTTGTCCTCCCGGACGCCGAGGACGACCGCCTCGGCGGTGATCACGTCCCCGGGCCGGACGGGCGCACGGAAGTGCCACGCCACCTCCAGGAAGACGCTCCCGGGACCTGGCAGCTGCTCGGCGACGAGCGCGTTGAGAAGTCCCGAGGTCACCCCTCCCTGCACGACGAGCCCACCGAACCGGGAGCGGGCAGCGAGCGCCTCGTCGTAGTGGAGGGGGTTCCGGTCGCCGCTGATCTCGCTGAAGAGCTCGATGTCGCGGCTGGTGACGGTGCGGGTACGGCGGGCGCTGGCGCCGATCTGCGTAGTGGTCATGGCGGGAACCGTGCCGGACCCACCTTCCCCGGACCTTCCCCCGGTTCTCCTCGGGCTCACGGCGGAGGAAGGTCCGGGGAAGGTCGTGCAGTGAGGCTGTCGGGCATGACTCGAAGCGCTGTGCCGCTCTCCGCCGGCACCCGGTCCGCCGTGTGGGCCGGCGTTCGAGCCATGGCACCGGTCGTCGCGGCGTACGCGCCGTTCGCCCTGGTGGTCGGAGCAGCCGTCGCC
>JAWWPF010000194.1:0-33499 GCA_033850795.1 Nocardioidaceae bacterium
GCAGAGCTCCGCCCACGCCGTGGTGTTCGCGTCGTTGTCGAGCAGCACGGGAACCTCGAGGCGCGCCTCGAGGTTGGCGCGCAGCGGCTCGTCGCGCCAGGACAGGTGGGGGGCGAACAGCACCCGGCACCCGGTCGCGTCGACGAAGCCCGCCGCACCGACACCGACCGCCGGCACGTCGCTGCGAGCACCCAGGGTCTCGACGGCCTCGACGATCGTGTCCTCGACCACCCGGGGCTCCTTGCTCCGATGCGGCGTCATAAGGCGCACCTCGTCGAAGACTCGTCCGGTCTCGTCCACGGTGCCGGCAAGCACCTTGGTCCCGCCGATGTCGACGCCGACGGCCCGCGCAGGTGGCACCGGGCTAGGGTCTGCGCGCCAGGTCCGCCGCACCGATCATGCCGGCCTTGTTGCCGAGCATGGCGAGACGGATCTCGAGCTCCGGGCGGTAGTTGCGCCCCGTCAGGTTGGCCCGGAAGTGCGACCGCACCGGCTCCAGGAGCAGGTCCCCTGCCTCGGAGACGCCACCGCCGATCACCACGGCCGCGGGGTCGAGAACGGCCGCCAGGCTCGCGATCCCCTCGCCCAGCCACCGGCCGAGGGATGCCAGCTGCTCGATGGCGAACGCGTCGCCGTCCCTGGCGGCGTCGGTGATCAGCGGACCCGTGATGGCGTCCACGTTCCCACCGGCGCGATCCACCAGCGTGCGAGCGATGAGCGACCCCTCGCGGGCCTGCTCCTTGGCGTCGCGCACCAGCGCCGACCCGCTGGCGTACTGCTCCCAGCAGCCTCGGTTGCCGCACCCGCAGATCCGGCCCCCGGGCACCACGCGCATGTGGCCGATCTCGGCGGCCACCCCGAACGCCCCGCGGTGCAGCTCGCCGTTGAGGACGATGCCGCCGCCCACGCCCGTGCCGACCGTGACGAGGAGGCTGTCCGCGACGTCCTCGCCGGCACCGAAGGCGAACTCGCCCCACGCGGCGGCATTGGCGTCGTTCTCGATGACCACCGGCAGGCCGATCCGCTTCTCGAGGTCCACGCGCAGCGGCTCGTCCCTCCAGGCCAGGTTCGGCGCGAACATCACCGTGGACCGTCGCGAGTCCACGAACCCGGCGGCGCCCACGCCTACGGCGACGATCTCGTGGTCGGCCCGCAGCTCACCGACCAGCTCCTCGATGCTCGTCTCGATCGCGTGCGTGTCCGTCGCCGGCGACTCGCGCCGCGCGGTCCGCAGGATCTGGCCCTGGTCGTCGACGACACCGCCCGCGATCTTCGTGCCGCCGACGTCGATCCCGATCGCGAGTCCCCTCATCGGCCCTCTCCCTGCTCGCTGTGGTCGTCACCGGACCCGTCACCGGACCCGTCACTGGACCGGTCACTGGACCGGCCGTCCGGCTCGTCGTCGAGGCGGATCCTCTGCACCGGCGCGGCCCGGCCGCGCGGGGCCTCTCCCTCGGGCCGTTGGTCGGGGACCTGCGTCGCGAGCACGCCCGCTGCCGCGCTCATCAGCGAGGTCGCGGCCGAAGCCAGATGGGCGCGGACCTCGGGCGAGGTACCACGCACCGCGGAGATCACCCGGCACAGCGGGCAGTAGCGGCAGTCCTCCCCTCCGGTGGCGAGGTGTTCGTGGACCCGCTGCGCACCGGCGGCTGCACCGGACGCGGCTGCCGCGCCTGCGCCGGCGTACTCGCTCCCGCTGTCCCTGGCCCAGTCCTGCAGGGCGTTCAGGAGCTTGGTCGCTTCCTCACCGAGGGTCCCCACGGGGTCCGCGCCCCCGTGGTCGCTCATGCGCCGACCTCCGGCGCCGTCCGGAACCGGACCTTGAGCGCGCCGTCGTCGAGGCGGGCGCCGGCGACGCTCTGGTTCCGCATCGCCGCGGGGAGCGTGACGAGTCTGCGGTAGGAACCCACGGTCACCACGAGCTCATCTCCATGTCGCGCCAGGTCGATCTCGGACTGATCGACAAACGGTAGTGCGATCCGCAAGGTCGCGCCCGCACGGGTTCCGTCGATGCTGAGCGGCCGCGGCCCTCGGCACGGCGCCACGGCGTCCGCCTCACCGTAGAGGTCCCGACCGAGCCCCCTGAGCGCCTGGACACCGACCGGCTCCGAGGTGCGGTACGGCGAGCGCCAGACGGGCACACCGGCGAAGGACCTCTCGACGTCCTCGAGCACCCGCTGCTGCGCTGACACCCAGGCGCGGCGCCAGTCGTCGGCTCCCTCGGCCGGGAACACCCGGTTCGCGACCACCCCGTCCACCCGGTAGCCGAACAGCGAGAGGGTGGTCAGCGACCGCCGCGCCTCGGCCAGCACCAGTGCCTCCGGGGTCAGGACCAGCCGGACGCTCGCCTCCTGACCGGTCAGCAGGTCGTGCACCTCCGCGAGGTCGGTGCGGAGCCGCTGCACCGCGGCCACGACCGCGTCGCCGGGCATCGGGACCCCGGCGGTCCGTGCGACCACCGGCCGCAGTGCCCGCAGCAGCCTGCCGTCGGCCGGCAGGAAGCGGTCGAGGTACCACGCCAGTGCCTGCGGCAGCGCCAGCAGCCGCAGGGTCTCGGCCGTCGGTGCGCAGTCGACGACCACGACGTCCCAGTCGCCCGAGAGGACCTGAGCGCGGAGCTCGAGCAGCGCGAGAACCTCCTCCGCCCCCGGGAGCACGGTGAGCTCCTCCGCGGTCACCACGTCCATGCCGGTGGCGTCGAGCACGCTCAGCAGGTAGCCCTGGACCTCCCTCCACGACAGCTCGAGATGCCGCTGCGCATCGACCTGAGACACGAAGAGGAGGTCGGCCACGGGTGTGGGATCCGGACCGACCGGGGCGGCGAACACGTCGGAGAGCGAGTGCGCCGCGTCCGTGGACAGCAGCAGGGTCCGGTGCCCCTGCTCGGCGGCGCGCGCCGCCGTACCAGCGGCCGCCGTGGTCTTGCCGACGCCGCCCTTGCCGGTGAACAGCAGGATCCTCAAGGGGAGTGCAGCGACTCGACCCGCCGCTTGAGGCCTTTAAGCGCGGTGTCGATGATGACCTTCTCGGCCTTCCGCTTGAGCATCCCGATCATCGGGATGGAGATGTCGACCGCCAGGCGGTAGGTCACCTCGGTCCCTGCGCCGGCGCGCGCCTCGAGCTCGTAGGCACCGTCCATCGCCTTCAGCATCCGGCCCTCGACGAGGGTCCAGCTCACCGACTCGTCGTCGTGCCAGTCGTAGTGGAGCGTGTAGGCGTCCTTGATCGGGCTGGCGTCGAGCTCGAAGTACACCTCGGCGGGCCGGCCGTCCGAGCCGGCGCTCCCATCGACGGGCTCGGCGCGCTTCACACCCTGCGCCCAGACGGGGTAGGACCCGAAGTCAGAGATCACGGCCATCACCGAGGCCGGGTCGGCCGAGATCACGATGCTCGAGGTGGTCTGCTCGGCCATGGCGCTTGGTTCCCTTCCCTGACGGTGGAGCCGGTGAACGGTGGTGACCCGGACTCGCGAGCGTAACCGATTCCCGCCGCCCACCTCCTCGAGGAGCCGCCGACGTGCACGGTAGCGTCGCCGTGCCCACACCCGAGCGAGCGGGAAGACGACCAGTGCGCCAGTTCGAGACTCCG
Source organism: Nocardioidaceae bacterium (assembly GCA_033850795.1). GTDB lineage: Bacteria > Actinomycetota > Actinomycetes > Propionibacteriales > Nocardioidaceae > Nocardioides_B. The sequence continues at coordinate 3,589 of JAWWPF010000194.1, forward strand.
CGGACCAACGCCGAACGGCCGCAGGGGAACCTCAGCGACGACGTGGTCCGCAACGGCACCAGGCATCCCGACGCCGTCAGCTTCAGCAGCAGTCGCGACGGCACCTGGTACGACGTCACCGCAGCCGAGTTCCTCACGCAGGTGCGCGCGGTGGCCCGGGGCCTGGTGGCCTCGGGCGTCGGGACCGGGGACCGGGTAGCGCTGTGCTCGCGCACGCGCTACGAGTGGACGCTGCTCGACTACGCGATCTGGTTCGCCGGAGCGGTCAGCGTGCCGATCTACGAGACGTCCTCGGCCGAGCAGATGGAGTGGATCCTGTCCGACTCCGGGGCCTCCGCCCTCGTCGTGGAGACCGAGGCGCACCTGGGCCAGGTGGACGCGCTGCGGGACAGGGTCCCGCTGAAGCATGTGTGGTGCCTCGCGGACGGCGCGGTCGACGAGCTCATTGCCGCGGGGAGCCCCGTCCCCGAGCAGGAGCTCGAGCGCCGGCGGACGACGGCCGGGCCGGACGACCTCGCGACGCTCGTGTACACCTCCGGGAGCACCGACCGCCCGAAGGGCTGCGTGCTGACCCACGGCAACTTCATGGTCGAGCTCGGCGCGGCGCTGGAGGAGCTCGACGCGCTGTTCGATGCGGAGGAGGCAGCCACGCTGCTCGTCCTGCCCCTCGCACACGTGTTCGCGCGGGTCGTGCAGGTCGGTGCGGTGCGGTCCCGGGTCCGGCTCGGACACTCCCCCGACGTGGTGGGCCTCGTCCGGGACCTGCAGGAGTTCCGGCCGACGTTCGTCCTCGCGGTCCCTCGGGTCTTCGAGAAGGTCTTCACCCGGGCCAGCCACGAGGCGGCCGCCGACGGTCGGGGCCGGCTCTTCGCCCGGGCGGCCGAGACCGCGATCGCCTACAGCCGGGCCCTCGAGGAGGGGACCCCCGGCCGGTGGCTGCGCCTGCGGCACGCACTGTTCGACCGACTCGTCTACGGCCGGCTGCGCGAGGTCTGGGGCGGTCGCTGCCGCTACGCGGTCTCCGGCGGTGCCCCCCTCGGTGAGCGCCTCGGGCACTTCTACCGGGGCATCGGGCTCACCGTCCTCGAGGGGTACGGCCTGACCGAGACCACGGCCGCGGTCACCGTCAACCGTCCCGACGCGCTCAAGATCGGCACCGTGGGCCGGCCGCTGGGCGGCACCGCCGTGCGGGTGGCCGACGACGGCGAGCTGCACGTCCGCGGAGGGCAGGTCTGCGCCGGCTACTGGCGCAACAAGGAGGCGACCGAACGAGTCCTGGGCCCGGACGGCTGGCTGCGCACCGGCGACCTCGGGGAGATCGACGACGAGGGCTTCCTGCGGGTCACCGGTCGCATGAAGGAGATCCTGGTGACCACCGGCGGCAAGAACGTGGCGCCCACGCTTCTCGAGGACCGGCTCCGGGCGCATCCGCTGGTCAGCCAGTGCATGGTCGTCGGGGACGGTCGACCCTTCGTCGCCGCCCTGGTCACCCTCGACGAGGACGCCTTGACGCCGTGGGCCGCACGTCAGGGGAAGCCCTCCTCGGCCACCGCGCTGGTCGACGACCCGGACCTGCGCGCCGAGGTCCAGGCGGCCGTCGACGACGCCAACCTGTCGGTGTCCCAGGCGGAGGCGATCCGGAAGTTCGTCATCCTCCCGGCCGACTGGACCGAGGACCAGGGCCTGCTCACCCCGAGCCTCAAGGTCAAGCGCACCGTGGTGATGAGCCGGTTCCACCAGACCGTCGAAGACCTCTACCAACGGTGACGGACTCGGTACGAATTCGCCCATTTGTGAGACGCGGGAGCACCGGGTGTACAACCCTTTACCCAGGCTGAAGCCAGCCTTCCTGGGAGAGCGTCACCTTGTTTCGTCATGGAGAGGCGCCTGCCCGGGGCCGCAGAGCTACCGAGGACGACGAATGGGACGCAGGACAGTTCTCTTGATCGTGGCGGCGCTGATCGCTGCGCTCGGCACCGGCATGGTGTTCCTCTACGTCCGTGGGGCCGACACGCGTGCAGAGGCCAGCGAGCAGCCGGTGCAGGTGCTGAAGGCGGTGAGCCGGATCGAACCGGGCGAGCAGATCTCGCAGGCCCAGGCCGAGGGCAAGATCCAGCTCGGCACGGTTCCGCGCAAGCAGGTGCTCACCGGTGCGGTGAACTCGATCGCGTCGCTCGGCGACGAGGTCGCGCTCTCCCCGATCTACCCCAACGAGCAGATCATCTCCGGGAAGTTCGGGGCGGCCGGTGACCAGTCGAGCCTGACCATCCCCGACGGGAACATCGCCATCTCCGTGACCCTCTCCGACACCGGCCGGGTGGCCGGGTTCGTCTCACCGGGCAACGACGTGGCGATCTTCGCCGGCGCCAGCGGCTCAGGGGGCGACGCGACCCGTCTGCTGCTCCCGAAGGTCGAGGTGATCGCCGTGGGCGCGACGACCGTGGTGTCCAAGACCACCACGAGCGCGGCCGGTGCCCAGACCACCGAGCAGCTGCCCAAGACGCTGTTCACCCTGTCGGTCAACCAGCGGCAGGCAGAGAAGGTCATGTTCGCGTCGAGCCACGGGGACCTGTCCTTCGGGCTGCTCAACGACAAGTCCAAGGTCGCTCCCGACTCCGGCGTCACCTCACAGAACCTCTTCGAGTGAGCTCCCGTGCCCATCATCGTTGAGAGCAACGCGAACAGCGCCGACCTGTTCCTGTCCGTCACCGGCTCGGGCAGCCGGCTGGTGACGAACCTCGAGGAGCTGAAGAGAACCCTCTCGGACTCCCCGGGCGAGTACGCGATCGTCATCGGGCCGACCGTCGACCTCGAGGCGGCGGCGGCGCTCGCCGACACCCTTCGGGTGACCCGTCCCGCGGTCAGCGTCATCCTGATCCGCCGCCGGGTCGACACCAGCGTGCTCGCCGAGGCGCTGCGGTCGGGCATGCGCGAGGTCGTCGACGAGCGTGACCTGACGGGGCTCGGCTCGGCCGTCCGGCGTGCGTTCGAGGTGTGGCAGGCGCTCAGTGGGGTGTCCGGCACGGCTGAGAGCTCCCGGGGCCAGCTCGTCACGGTCTTCTCCCCCAAGGGAGGGGTGGGCAAGACCACGCTGGCGGTGAACCTCGCGGTCGCCCTCAGCGACGGCGGCGCCCGCAAGGTCTGCCTGGTGGACCTCGACCTGGCCTTCGGCGACGTGGCCATCACCCTGCAGCTGTTCCCGGTGCGGACGATCGCGGACGCCGTACACCTCGAGAGCGGGCTGGACTTCCCGGTCCTGGAGCCGCTGCTCACGGAGTACCGCGACCAGATGTACGCCCTCGTCGCACCGGTGCAGCCCGACGCGAAGGACACCATCTCCCCGGCGCTGGTCGGCCGGATCCTCGACCTGCTCAAGTCGCACTTCGACAACGTGGTCGTCGACAGCGCGCCGGCCTTCGACGAGTACGTCCTGCAGGCCGTCGACGAGACCGACGAGATGGTCCTGGTCACCACACTGGACGTGCCGACGTTGAAGAATGTCAAGATCGCGGTCGAGACGCTCGATCTGCTGAACTTCCCCAAGGCCAAGCGGCACCTGGTCCTGAACCGCGCCGACGACAAGGTCGGCCTCACCCAGGACAAGGTCGAGAGCACCCTCGGCATGTCCGTGAGCGCGGCGATCCCGACCTCGAACCACGTGGCGCACGCGACGAACTCCGGGGAGCCCATCGTGCTGGCACAGCCCAAGCACCAGGTGAGCCAGGCCATCAAGAAGCTGGCCGTCGCGATCGCCGCCGCCGCGCCGACCATGCCCGGCAGCGGCACACCGGCCCAGGACCACGGCCGCCGGCGTCCCCTCCTCCGACGAAGCAGCAGGTGAGCAATGAGCAGTCTGGCTGACCGTCTGGCGGCGGCCTCCCGTGACCGGGTCGCCACGCCGGCAGGCTCCACCGACGCCATGACGGCCATGGGCGAGCGCCGGCCGAAGGCCCCGAAGGCAGCGGACAGCGAGTACGGCCAGCTCAAGTCGCAGGTCCACAACACCCTCCTGCAGCAGCTGGGCCCGAAGCTCTACGACGCCGACCTGACCCAGACCGAGCTCGAGCACATGGTCCGCGGTGCACTGCAGGAGGCCATGCAGGCCGAGGACATCCTGCTCACCACGGCCGAGCGCACCCGGATCTCCCAGGAGATCTCCGACGACATCTTGGGCTACGGCCCGATCGAGCCCTTCTTGCGCGACCCGGACCTGACCGAGGTCATGGTGAACGGGCACGACAGCATCTACATCGAGCGTGGCGGCCGGCTGGTCAAGGTCGAGGGCAGCTTCACCGACGAGGCGCACCTGCGTCGCACCATCGACAAGATCGTGTCCCGGATCGGCCGTCGGGTCGATGAGTCCAGCCCGATGGTGGACGCGCGGCTGCCCGACGGGAGCCGGGTCAACGCGGTGATCCCGCCGCTGGCCGTGGACGGGTCGCTGCTGACCATCCGGAAGTTCTCCGCGGACCCCTACACCTCCGCGGACCTGGTCGCCTTCGGGACCTACTCGCAGCGCACCGCGGAGTTCCTCTCGGCGTGTGTCCGGGGACGGCTGAACATCATCGTCTCGGGCAGCACGGGCTCGGGGAAGACGACCACCCTGAACGTGCTCTCCTCGTTCATCCCGACCGACGAGCGCATCGTCACCATCGAGGACGCCGCGGAGCTGCAGCTGCACCAGGACCACGTGCTGCGGCTGGAGTCCCGCCCCTCGAACATCGAGGGCAAGGGCGCCGTCGAGATCCGCGACCTGGTGAAGAACTCCCTGCGCATGCGACCCGACCGGATCGTCGTCGGCGAGGTCCGCGACTCCTCCGCCCTCGACATGCTGCAGGCCATGAACACCGGCCACGACGGGTCGCTGTGCACCGTGCACTCCAACGGTCCACGCGACACGCTGGCGCGCATCGAGACGATGGTCCTGATGGCCGGCATGGACCTCCCGATCCGCGCCATCCGCGAGCAGGTCGCCTCCGCCGTGGACGTGATCGTGCACCAGAGCCGGCTCAAGGACGGCTCCCGCCGCATCACCCACGTGACCGAGGTGGAGCGGATGGAGGGCGACGTGATCACCCTGCAGGACGTCTTCGTCTACGATCACTCGCTCGGCTTCGACGAGGCCGGGCGGACCCTCGGCCGCCTGCGGGCCACGGGGCTGCGACCCAAGTTCATCGAGAAGCTCGCCCACGCCAACGTCACCATCGACCCGATGATCTTCGCCATGGACGGGATCTGACGGTGACCCTCCTCCACCTCCACACGCTGCGCCGGACATCCCTGGCGGCCCTGCTGGTCCTCGGGCTCCTCTGGGTCGCCGCCGGACCGGCAGCCGCCGCGGAGGGCAGCATCGACCACGTCCAGAACGTGCGCGGCTCGGTCCAGGTGCTCTACTCCCTTCCGCAGAGCAGCAACGGGACACCGGACCTGGGCAGCGTGTCGGTCACCCTGGACGGGAGCCCCCTCCAGGCCAAGGCCGTGCCGGCCTCCAACGGCGACAGCCGCATCCGGCGTACCACGGTGCTGGCCATCGACGTCAGCAAGAGCATGGGAGCCGGCGGCAAGTTCGCCGAGGCGAAGCAGGCGGCGAACGCGTTCCTCAGCTCGATCCCGGCCGATGTGTACGTCGGTGTGGTCACCTTCGCGGGCTCCGTCCGGGTCGCGCAGCAGCCCAGCCTGGACCGCAGCGCCTCGCGCCGGGTCATCGGCCGTCTCCGGCTCTCCCTGGGCACCCACCTCTACGACGGGGTCTCGCGGGCGGTCGACGTCACGGGCCGCACCGGGCAGCGCAGCGTGCTCGTGCTCTCGGACGGACGCGACACCTCACGGACCCCGCTCGCCGGGGTCACCAAGAAGCTGTCGACGACGAAGACCAAGGTCGACGTGGTCGCGCTCGCCCAGGGCAGCAAGGACCGGAGGCTGATCCAGCCGCTGTCCGACGCCGGCGGTGGCTCCGTGATCAGCGCCGCAGACCCCAAGCAGCTCAGCAAGGTCTTCTCGACCGAGGCGCGCATCCTCGCCGACCAGCTCCTGGTCACGGTCACCCCGCCGTCGTCCACCACGGTGCGCGAAGGGACGCTCGCCGTCGCGGTGTCGGCGGACGGGCAGACCTACACGGACTCGGCGTTCGTGGCGATCCCCCGCACGAAGGCTGCCACCCCGGCCCCGCGGCACCCTGCGACCGTGCTCACGCCGGCACCGACCGGGTCTACCGTGTCCGCCAACGTGATGCTGGGCGGCCTGACCGCGATCGGCATCGGCTGCGTGGTGCTGGTCCTGGCCATCCTGGGCGGCATGGGCAAGAACGAGCTCTCCCTGGAGAAGCGGATCGCCGCCTACACCGGCAAGGGCACCGGGCAGCGCGTCTCGACCCCTGCCCCGCAGGGGGTCGCCGCGCAGGCGGTGGACATCGCCGCGAAGGCGCTCGCCAGCAACCGGGGCTTCGAGGCGCGGCTGGCCTCCCGGCTCGACGTGGCCGGCATGTCCCTGAAGCCGGCGGAGTGGCTGTTGCTGCACGCCGGTATCGCGGTCGGGACGGCGATCTTCCTCATGCTGCTCACCGGTGGGGTGGGCCTTCTCGTCGTGCTCGGCCTGGTCGGCGGAGTGCTCCTGCCCTGGTTCTACCTCGGCATGAAGCGCAGCCGCCGGCTGAAGGCCTTCAACGCGCAGCTGCCCGCGACGCTCCAGCTGATGGCCGGCAGCCTGCAGGCCGGGCTGTCGCTCGCTCAGGGCATGGACACCATCGTCCGGGAGGGCGCCGACCCGATCGCCGGCGAGTTCCGGCGCGCGCTGGTCGAGACCCGGCTCGGCGTGCAGGTCGAGGACGCGCTCGACTCGATCGCCGAGCGGATGACCAGCGACGACTTCCGCTGGACCGTGATGGCCGTCCGGATCCAGCGCGAGGTCGGCGGCAACCTGGCCGAGCTGATGCTGAACGTCGCGGCCACCATGCGCGAGCGGGAGTACCTACGTCGTCAGGTCAAGTCGCTCTCGGCCGAGGGCCGGTTCTCCGCCTACATCCTGCTCGTCATGCCGCCGGGTGTGCTGATGTACGAGGCGACCACGAACCGTCACTACCTGAGCCCCCTCATCTCGACACCCATCGGCTGGCTGATGCTGAGCGTGATGGGCGTGATGATGGGCCTCGGAGCGTTCATGATGTCGCGCATGATCAAGCTGGAGGTCTGAGCGATGACCGTTCTGCTGACCATCGGGATCGCCGGGATCTTCGCCGCGATCTTCCTCTCCCTCGCCGCCATGGGGGTGTTCACCAACGAGGCGACAGGGGTCTCGAAGTCCCTCGCCGTGATGGAGGCGTTCTCGACGGCGCCCGAGGCCTTGAAGCAGGAGCTCCAGCCGTCGTTCCAGAACCGGGTCGTCGTACCCCTGCTCGATCGTCTGGTCGGCCTGGGCCGCCGCCTGACGCCGTCGGACTACGCCGAGCGGATCCTGCAGAAGCTGAACGTCGCCGGCAACCCCCCGGGGTGGACGGTCGAGCGGGTGATGTCCCTGAAGGTGCTGGGGATCGGCGCCGGCTTCGTCGGCGGCCTGGTGCTCGGGATCATGCTGGGCAAGGGCACCGTCCCGGTGCTGATGTTCGGCCTGCTCGCGGGGGTGGTGGGGTACTTCGGGCCCAACCTCTACCTGTACCAGAAGGGCTACGACCGGACGCTGAAGATGCAGAAGGCGCTCCCCGACGCGCTCGACCTGCTCAGCATCTCCGTCGAGGCGGGTCTCGGGTTCGACGCGGCCCTCTCGCAGGTGGCCCGCAACACCGACGGCCCGCTGTCGAACGAGTTCGCCCGGGTGCTCCAGGAGATGCAGATCGGCCTGGGTCGCGGGAACGCCCTGCGAGCCATGGCGGAGCGCAGCACCCTGCCGGACCTGCGCAGCTTCTGCTCGGCGATGGTGCAGGCCGACGCCTTCGGCATCCCGGTCGGCCAGGTCCTGCGGGTCCAGTCGCAGGAGATCCGCACCAAGCGCCGCCAGCGCGCCGAGGAGGCCGCGCAGAAGATCCCGGTCAAGATCATGATCCCCCTGGTGATGTTCATCCTGCCCGCCCTCTTCGTGGCGATCCTGGGGCCGGCGGTCATCAACATGATGGGGGTCTTCGGCGGCGGGGGTGCCCTGAGTTGAGCCCGCGGGAGCAGGTGGCGATCTCGAGCCGCGTCTTCTGCCTCGCAGCCGTCTTCGGCGTCTCCCTGGTCTCGGGCAACCCCGTCTCGATCCAGACCGTCGTGGCCGTCCTCGTGGTCGGCGCCATGTCGGCCTACGTCTCCTACGTCACGCGGCGGACCACGCTGTCCATGCTGACCGTGGAGACGCTGGCGGTGGCCCTGGTGATGGGCCTGACCTACCCGCGCTCCCTGGTCCTGATGCCCTACCTGGTGGTGCTGCCGCTGCTGGCCGGGCTGGCGCGCAAGCTCCCCGGGGTCCTCGTCACGATGGCGGCACAGGTGGCCGGGCTGATGCTCGTGCCGCTGGCCGCCGGGGGCTTCGCGGGCACCGGACAGCGCGCCATCGAGCTCGCTCCCTGGATCCTCACCAACTTCGGCGGCGGCCTTCTCGGGATGTGGGCCCGGACCCTCGACTCCACCGGCCTGTCCGAGGGCGGCGACCCGTACTACGAGTCGGCCCGGCAGCTCCTGACCCAGCTGCGCACGGTCACCCGGCGGCTGTCCGCAGGCCTCGACAGCGAGGGTATGGCGGCTGCGGTGATGGAGACCATGCACGAGCATCTCGAGGACAGCTACGACGCGGTCTTCGTGACGATGCAGGACTCCCCGCTCGTCCCGCTGGCCTACCGGGGCCTCGGTGCGCAGCAGGTGCTGGCACCCAACGACCCGCTCGTGGAGCGCTGCTGGGAGGAGGGCGAGCCGGTGCAGGGCGTGGTCCCCGCCGGCCGGCGGGAGGCCCGGCACCGGGTGGTGCTCCCGCTGCACGTCGGACAGCGGATGATCGGTGTCGCGGTCTCCTCGGGACCGGAGCCGGCCAGCCCGGAGACGGTGGCCGAGCTGTTGCACGAGGTGGAGGCGCACAGCCTCCGGCTCGACACCGCGCTCGTCTTCGACGAGATCCGGACGCTCGCCACCGCCGACGAGCGCCAGCGGCTGGCGCGCGAGATCCACGACGGCATCGCCCAGGAGGTCGCCTCGCTCGGCTACGTCGTGGACCACATGGCCTCCACCACCAAGGACGCCGAGGTCGCCGGCGGACTGCGGGACCTGCGCGGGGAGCTCTCACGGGTGGTAGCCGACCTCCGGCTGTCGATCTTCGACCTGCGCAGCGACGTGTCGCCCACGAACGGTCTCGGAGCGGCGCTGTCCGACTACGTCCGGCAGGTCGGCGCCAAGTCCGACCTCACCGTGCACCTGACGCTGAGTGAGGCGCCGTACCGTCTCGCGCCGACGGTGGAGGCCGAGCTGCTGCGGATCGCCCAGGAGGCGATCACCAACGCCCGCAAGCACGCCTCGGCGCACAACCTGTGGGTGGACTGCTGGACGGACCCGCCCCGGGCGAGCCTCGTGGTCCGTGACGACGGCAAGGGGATCAACGGCCGGCGCGACGACTCCTACGGCATCTCGATCATGCGGGAGCGTGCGGAGCGCATCGACGCGACACTCGACATCAGCGACTCCGGTGCGGAAAACGGCCGCGGGACCGTCGTACAGGTTAGGGTTGCCGACAAGAGCACCCTCACCTCCTCCGAAGGCATCCGCACCCGATGACCGACGAAGCGCGCACCCGTGTCCTGCTGATCGACGACCACGACCTGATCCGTCAGGGGCTCGCGCGCGCCTTCGAGCGCGCCGACGACTTCGAGGTCGTCGGTCAGGCGGCCTCCGTCAGCCATGGCCTCCGCAGCTTCCTCGAGCTGGGCCCCGACGTGCTGGTCACCGACGTGCGCCTGCCCGACGGCACCGGCCTCGACCTGGTCCGCGAGATCCGGTCACGCGGGTTCGACACCGGGGTCGTCGTGCTCACGATGTACGCCGGCGACGAGCAGCTCTTCGCGGCGCTGGAGGCCGGCGCGTCCGCGTTCGTGGCGAAGGACGCGCCCTCCGACGAGGTGGTGGCGGCCGCCCGGCACGCCCTGGTGTCCCCGCGCTCCTTCACCGCGGCCGACCTGGCCGGAGCCATGCGGCGACGGATGACCCCCTCCGGGCCGCAGCTGACCCAGCGGGAGTCGGAGGTGCTGAGCCTGCTGGCGCGCGGGTTCTCGGTGTCCTCCATCGCGCGGTCGATCTTCGTCAGCGACTCGACCGCCAAGACCCACATCTCCAAGATCTACGAGAAGCTGGGTGCGTCCAACCGTGCCGACGCGATCATGAAGGCCGTCCGCTCGGGCCTGCTCGCCGAGGACCTGCGCGAGTGACCGGCTGCTCGGAGTAGTCCTTTCGGGTGGGGCGTTCCGAGCCGGTCAGCGGCTGGTTCGAGGCCGTTTGCCCGATTCGCCCGGGAGTGCCGGGATGTCATCCTGTTTGTGTCGGGGTCCATCGGCGGGCCTCACCGCACAGACTCACCCCTGGGAGAACACATGTACGACGTCTTCAACTACGTCCGGATCCGCCTCGTCGGGATGGCCAAGACCGAGCGCGGCGCGTCCGCGGTCGAGTACGGCCTGCTCGTCGCGCTGATCGCCGTCATCATCATCGTCGCGGTGACCGCGCTCGGTGGGAAGCTCTCCTCGGTCTTCAACAAGACCTCGGCCAGCCTCCCCTCCTGATCCGCCGTCCGACGGCCGCCGCGGGTGATCGCGGCGGCCGTCGCCGTCCACAAGGGAGTGCCATGACGACACGCCTCAGCGGGACTCGCCGGTCGAGGGACGAGCAGGGCGCGTCGTCCACCGAGTACGCCCTTCTCGCGGTGCTCATCGCGGTGGTCGTGATCGCCGCCGTGATGCTGCTCGGTTCCAAGACCTCCGGCTTGTTCGCCACGACCTGCCAGTCGCTGCCGTCGTACGACGCCGCCGCTGCCTGTTAGCCGACGGGATCCTCCGGCACCCGGCACCACTCGCAACGAGTCCTCAGCACCAGGAGATCCCATGTACGACGTCTACACCTACCTCCGCATCCAGCTCGCCGCGCGAGCCAGATCGGAGCGGGGCGCCTCCGCCGTGGAGTACGGCCTGCTCGTCGCCCTGATCGCCGTCATCATCATCGTCGCCGTGACGGCGCTCGGCGGGAAGCTCTCCGGGGTCTTCGACAAGACCCAGGCCAGCCTTCCGTCCTGACCGCGAGTCCTGGTGGCCGCCGTGCGCGGGCGGCCACCAGGAACCGCGAGGGCCGGCCCGTCGCGGCTAGCCCTTCCAGAGCCCCTCGAGGGTCTCTGCAGCACGGGTCCAGGTCCAGTCGGTCACTGCGTCGGCCGCCGTCCGCGGCCGCCGCTCCCCCAGCAGCTCCACGAGCGCGTCGAGCACCTCCGCCTCCGTCGACACCACCCGGCCGCGACGCGGATCCGCAAGGGTCTCCGGCGCACCGCCGGAACGTCCCACCACCACCGGCAGGCCGCACGCCTGCGCCTCGAGCAGCACGATCCCCCAGGCCTCCGGCTCCAGACCCCAGCGCCGTGTGCGGCACGGCATCGCGAAGACGTCCCCCGCGTCCGTGTACGACGGGATCTCGTCCCAGTCCACGCCCCCCGCGAACACCACGGATCCGCTCACCGACCGGTCCGTGGCCGACCGCTCCAGGGCCCTGCGTCGCGGACCGTCCCCCACGAGCAGGAGCACCGCGTCGGGGTACGACGCCAGCACCCGCGGCCACACCCGGACGAGCGTGTCCTGTCCCTTGCGGCGGACCAGCCTCGCCGTGCAGACCACCACCGGCACATGGGGCGCGATGCCCAGCCGCCCGCGGACGTCGGCCCCTCCGCAGCCCGGGTAGAAGCGCGCCGGGTCCACTCCCGGCGAGAGCCGGCGCATCCGGCCGGCCGCGTCCGCGGACAGGGCCGGCGAGATGGCGCGGCGGCACCACTCGCTGACGAACGTGAGGACGTCGACGGAGTCCCCGATCCGCCGCAGCAACACCCGCGTGCCGGGCAGCCGGGCCCACCAGACCTCGTGCCCATGGGTGAGCGCGACCACCCGCCGGGCCCCGGCACGTCGAAGGCCGGAGGCCAGCAGGCCCAGGGGTGCGCTCGCCCCGAAGAGGACCCGGTCACAGCCGTGCCTGCGGAGGACCGTCGCCACGCGTCTGGCCACCTGCGGCGTCGGCAGCAGGACGCCGGCGGGATCCCGGTAGACCGGGAACGGGAGCGTCGCGTCGTACTCCGGGCCACCGGGCATGGAGGCCGTGTAGACGACCACCTCGTCCGGCGGCATCTGCTCGCACAGCGCGAGCACGAACGACTCGATGCCACCGCGCCGGGTCGGGAAGTCGTTCGTGACGACCAGGACCCGGCTCATCTCCCGGCGTCACGCAGCGACGCCGGAAGGCCCGCTCGCTGCAGGACGGTGGGATGGGTCCCCCACCAGAACTGGCTCAGCCTCGGCGGGGTCGGGTCGGACAGGGACCGCAGGGCGAGCTGCTGCTGCATGCGCACGAAGGTCGCGTCGGCTCCGGTCGTCTCGATGGCGACCCGGTCGGCCCGGGCCTCGATCGCCCGGCTGACCGTGTTCTGCACCGGGCTGACGAGGAAGCCGCCGACCGCGGCCAGCGCGATGACGAGGGCCACGGCCGCGGGATCGCCCGGCCCCGACGTCGCAGACCAGCGCCGCAACCGGTCGGTGTCCAGCAGGAGGGCCAGGATCGCGACCCCGCCGACCGACCCGACGGCCCCGAGCGTGGTGCCGAGCGTCACGTCCTTGTTCTTGGCGTGACCGAGCTCGTGCGCGATGACCACGCGGGCCTCGTCCGGACTCAGCTCGTTGAGCAGGTTGTCGTAGACCACGACGCGTCGCGTGCTCCCGATGCCGCTCACGTAGGCGTTCAGCGTGGTGGTGCGTCGCGAGGCGTCGGAGACGAGCACGTCGTCGATGTGCACGCCCTCCCGGTCGGCGAGCGCGAACACCGACTGCTTGAAGGGCCCGGCGGCCATCGGCGTGAAGGAGCTGAACAGCGGCTCGACGAGCACCGGGTAGAGGAAGGAGCCCGCAACGCTGAGCCCGACTGCGGTCCCGCCGGCCCAGGCGAACCACCAGCGCGGCGAGCGCCGGGCGATCCCCACGAGCACGAGCAGCGCCAGCGACGTCGTGACCCACGAGACGAGGAGGCCCTTCAGCTGGTCCGTCGACCATCCCACCCAGCCCTGGCGGCTGATGCCGTAGCTGAGGTCGACGCGGTGCGAGGCGATCGAGAACGGCAGGGTCACCAGACGGCCGACCAGCAGGACGAGGAGCACCGCGACCGGGATCGCCAGCCACCAGCGCCGGAAGGGCGCCAGGCGCCGCAGCAGGCGGGACCCGAGCGGTGTCAGGCCGAGCAGGACGAGGACCCCGAGCGAGAGGAAGTACGACGACCAGCCCAGCAGCCGCTGGACGTGGGAGTACCTCTCGGCCCGCGCGATCTGCGCCGCGGTGAAGAGGTCCCCCGCGGCCTTCGGGACCAGGTGTCCCCCGGGGACCCACGACCACGGCACCAGCGCCGCTGCCAGCCCCGCGACCGCGGCGAGCGAGCCGGCCGCGGTGAGGGCGGCCGCCCGCCGCGCCAGGCGGTGCCGCGGTCGGTCTCTCACGGGCCCAGCCTGCCACGCTCACCGAGAGAGGCGCCGCAGGTCGGCGCGCCACGCGCGGGTGAACGTCGACTGGTCGGTGCCCAGGACGGTGCGGAACGCGCGGGTCGTCGAGGAGGCGCGCGCGGAGGCGCGGTAGAAGGCGACGAGCCGCCGTTCGCCGTACTCGTGCGCAAGCAGGCGGCAGGCCAGCCACGCGGACTCGTAGGAGGCGCCGAGGGCGGGGTTCCTCGCGGCGAACTGCGCCGGACCGGGGAGTCGGACGGGGGCCCCGTGCCGGCGCACCCGCGCGAGGATCTCGGCGGCCGCGACCCGCACCGGCAGGTCGGCGTGGACCAGGGCGACGTAGTCGGCGAACCCCTCCAGGAGCCAGGTCGGCATGGTCGAGAGCGCGGCCCCGGTGGCGACGTGGGTCGCCTCGTGGCTGATCACGATCTGCGACCCGTGGCGACCCAGCCGGCCGAAGACCCGGGGGTTGACGAAGACGTGCACCGGCGCGCGCGGGTCGGTGGACCCGTCGGCGGTGGCGGTGACCGCGGCGATGCCGCCGTACGTCCCGGAAGTGGCGCCGAGGACCCGGTCCAGGCTGCCCTGGTTGCCAGGCACCTCGACGATGAGCGGCCCGCGCCATCGGGGCAGGACCCTGCGGACGTCGCGGACCGCGTGGCTCGCCAGGCGGGCGAACGTCGAGGCGGGTTGTCCCCCAGCCGCCACCACGAGCGACGTGGCCGTGCGCCGTACCGACACGGGGCCGAGCAGCCACAGCGGCGCCGCTCTTCCCTCGACCGGGCCCGCGCTGACGAAGGAGGTGCGGCCGTGCTGCGTGTGGAACCCGACCGCCACCGTCGTGGTGCCGGTGCGCCGGTCGAGCCCGCCCAGCTGCCACCGCAGGCGGACGTCGCCCACCCAGCCGGTGTTGCTGAGCGCCCGGCGCTGCCGGGTGGTGAGAGCCCGGTCCTCGCCGAGGTAGTGCAGCGAGAGCCCGGTGACCCGCAGCGCGCGCGCATTGTGGTGAAGCGTCGCGAGGGCCGCCGCGGAGGGCGGCGAGCCGGGTCCGGCGGCGGGTGCCGCCAGCGCGACGACCTGCGCCCGCGAACCGGTCAGGAGCCGGTGCTGCAGCGTTCTGAGCAGAGTGGTCGCGGCGTCCGCACGGGCCGCGGCGGGCGGAACGCGCGCCTTCTCAACGGGAACGCGGGCCTTCTCAACGGGAACGCGGGCCTTCTCAACAAGTCCGACGGTCACTGCTGCCAGGGACGCTGCGAGGAGGAGCACCAGGCCGGCCACCCACCATCGTCGGCGGCCGGCCGAGGGATCGGCCTCAGCCCGGGCGGACGGCACCGGCGTAGGGCATCGAGCTCACGCCGGTGATCTTAACCCCCACGCTGGGGGTCTCCGCGGTCACGATCTGCCCGTTGCCGATGTACATGCCCACGTGGCTCACGGGGCTGTAGTAGAAGACCAGGTCGCCCGGACGCAGCTGCGACTGCGACACCGGCGTCCCGGAGCTCATCTGCGCGCTCGAGGAGTGCGGCAGGCTCACGCCGGCCTGCGCCCAGGCCATCATGGTGAGGCCGGAGCAGTCGAAGGCGCTCGGCCCGGTGGCGCCCCACACGTACGCATCGCCGATCTGTGCCAGCGCGTAGCGAACCGCCGCGGCCGCCCGACCCGAGGCGGGGACCGCGCTGGAGCCGCCGGTCGACGGCGCCGACGCACCCCGGCCCGCCGAGGCGGGGGCCCGGGCCGTCCGCGACGCGGACCTGCTGGGCGGCGCGGCGGCGGCACGTGCTGCCGCAGCCCGCTGCGCCGCGGCTCGTTGCGCGGCGGCCCGCCGTTCGGCGGCACGCTCCTTGAGCGTGCCGAGCAGCTCCTTGGCCTGGGCCGCCTTGTCGTCGATCTGCCGCTTCTCCGTCCCCAGCTCGCTCTTGGTGGCCGCGATCTGCTTCAGCTCCCGGCTGGCATCGGCCTGGCGGGACTGGAGCCGCTTCACCTGGACTGCGAAGGCGGCCATCAGCTCGCTGCGCTGGTCGTTGAACTGGGAGACCGAGGTGAGCTGGTCGAGGAACGAGCTGGGGTCGGTGGACAGCAGCACCTGCGCCGTCGAGGACACTCCCTCCCCCTGGTACTCGTCCAGCACCGCGGTGGCCACCTGGGTCCGCACGGTCGCGACCTTGGCCTTCTGCTGACGAAGGTCGGCCTCGAGCACCCGGAGACGGGTCTGCGCGTGCTGCAGCCTCAGGCGGGCGTTGTTGTAGCGCTCGGAGGCCTGCTCGGCCTGCCGGTACAGCGTGTCGACCCTTCTCTGCACGCTGGGGATGTCCGGGTGAGCGGACGTGGGGGCGGCCACGAGCATCGAGCCGCCGACGGCGGCGACGCTCAGGGTCGCCAGGACACGGGCGATACGGTTCCGGCCGACGCTCACGAGCGGACGGTCTCCTCTTTGTCTGACGTCTACCGGGTTAGCTGACGGGTGCGGGCGGCAAAGAACCCTACGCGCGGGCGAATGACACAGGTCTCGCATCACTCATGGCGCGATTAACCCCAAGAACTTGGTTCCCCGGCTCCAGTGACAGCGACCCCCGGCCATCACACGGACTCGACGCGGCGCCCGAGTCGACCCGTCTGGTCGGCTTGGGCAGGCGCCAGCCCACCACGCTAGGGCCTGCCTTCATCCGGGAGCAAACCGGGTCCCCCGGACCGTGACCAACGCCTCCCCGGTCCTCACTCGGACCTCAGGCGGGGCCTCACGCAGAGGCCACGTCCGGACCGGACAGCGGCGAGACCATGCGCAGCGGCGGCACCAGGCCGGACTCCGCCAGCACGTCGAGGGCGCGCTGCTCGTCGGCGTCGAAACCGAGCTCTGGCGGCGGGCCCAGCAGGACCGTCACCACGCAGTCATGACAGGCCAGGCCGCGCACCACGCAGGTGTCGCAGTCTATGTGCACGCTCATCGGGTCCTCCCGGGGGGCAGTCGTCGTGTCGCGAGCGACTCTTCCAGCGAGCTCCGACAGTTTCCGCGAGACCGTTTTCGGCTCCACCATCCCAGTGCACAACTGGCTGCGCTGCTGGGTAGCACAGCCGCTCGGACGTGCACTCGGCACCGGGTCGTCGTACCGCCAGGCGTGGCCACCCGATGTAGACGGCTCGAGCGCACGTCCGAGCGGCTGTGAAGCTCCGTATCGTGGAGCGATGGCGCGGATGGCACCACGAGATCACTGGCCAGATGCCTTCCGAGCGAGCAGCTAAGCGGTTCACCTCCAGCGGCGATGGCCGTCCTGAGCGTCACGATCGATCGGGGTCCGAGTCCTCGCTCGACCACCTGAGTGCCCATCCGGTCGCGCAGCCCGTCGGACGTGCACTCGGGGCCGGGTCGTCGTCCCGCCAGGCGTGAGGACGCCGTACAGACCGCTCGAGTGCACGTCCGAGCGGCTGTTCAGGTGGCCGCGGTCCTGCTCGGGCTGTGGCAGTACGGCGTCTGGCAGCACGGCCGCGACGACAAGACGGCCTCGAGGATCGACGCCCGCCCGGTGCCGTTGCGGTCGGTGCTCACGCCGGACGGCCTGTTCCCCACCGACGGGGTGGGACAGCCCGTGGAACTGACCGGCCGGCGGCTTCCTCGGGCGACCCTGTTCGGCGACCGCGGCGACGGGCTCACGCCTGACTGACACCGGGGCTCACACCCGGGCCAGGAGCCGACTCAGCGCAGGCGAGGCCGCGACCCGCGCGCCGGCGCGCGCCACGTCGCGCGCGACCTCCTGGTCGCTGGACACCACGACCACCGGACGGCCCCGGGGCTCGGCTGCGACCAGGTCCCGGATCACGTCGTCGGCGATCACGCCCGACTTGCTGTAGAGCACCCGCACTCCCCGTGGCCGGTTCACCAGCGGCCGGACGGTCATGTCGGCCGCGTCGAAGACCACGGTCACCTCGGCGCCGCTGCGCGCGGCCAGGGGGGCCAGTCCACCCAGCAGGCGGTCGCGCTGGCGCTCGAGGGACAGCTCCGGCCACGCCGTCTTGGTCACGTTGTAGCCGTCGACGATCAGGTGCACCCGCGGAAGGGCGAGGAGGTGGTCGAGCAGCACGGGATCGTCGAAGGACAGCGACCCCTGCCCGGACGTCGTACGGCTGCCGTGCTCGGCCACGTGCGCCTCCACGGTGTCCGCGGGCGATCCGTCGACCGCGGGCAGCGCCAGCTCCCGTCGCAGCCCCTGAGCGGTGTCGAGCAGGGTGTCGAGAAGCAGCCGGGCCCGCAGGGTCTCCGACCCCCGCTCGAGCCGCTCCGCCCTGCGCACGGACGCGAGGTCGCGTTCGAGCTGCTCCCCCCGGGCGCGCAGCCGCCGAAGCTCCGCCTCCTGGCTCGCCGCGACGGTGGCCGCCGACGCGGCCGCCTCCTGCTGGGCCGCCACCGCCTGCGCGGCCATGTCCTCCGCCGACCGCGCCCGCCCCCGGGCGTCGCCGAGCCGGTGCCGCAGGTCTGCGTTCTCGGACTTCAGCTCCGCCACCTGCTCGCGATGTCTGCGGCGCAGCTGCTTGAGCTCCTCGGTCGCCGCCTCCAGCTGACGACGCAGCCGCTCGGCGCGCTCGGTGCCCTCGCGGGACGCGGCTCCGCTGCGCTCGGCCTCTGCCGCTCTCGAGGCCACGGACACCCGGGCCGCCCACCCCTCCGGACGCAGCAGGTAGGCCAGCGCCGCGACGTCGACCGGGTCGGCGGCCGGGGCCTCGAGCCGGGCCTCGAGCGCTCTCGCCAGCTCGGGGAGCTCGTCCCGGACCTGCATCGCAACGCGCTCACGGAAGGCCTCGTCCTGCGCGACGACCGCGGCGATCTGCGCCGCAGCCAGCCGTGCCCTGCGGCTCGGCGCGAAGGACGCCACCCTGCGCAGCGACGCCGGCACCTGGTCCTGCTCGAGCCTGCCCAGGGCCTGCGCGGCGATGGCCACCACGCGGGACCGTACGGGCTCAGGCAGCTGTCCGACCTCTTCGGCCTCGTGCGGCTCGGCCCGGTCGGCCTCGTCCGCGTCGGCCTCGTCGGCCTCGTCCGCGTCGGCCTGGTGCGCCTCGCTCACGGCGTGGACGCGTCGGCTTCCGCCCGGGAGACCAGCTCGACCGCGTCA
Source organism: Nocardioidaceae bacterium (assembly GCA_033850795.1). Classification (GTDB taxonomy): domain Bacteria; phylum Actinomycetota; class Actinomycetes; order Propionibacteriales; family Nocardioidaceae; genus Nocardioides_B. The sequence goes on from JAWWPF010000194.1 coordinate 22,368, forward strand.
GACCGGCCACACCATCGGCAGGTCACGGCGGAGACGTCCTCGTGGTCGGTGGTCGACTCCTCGACACGGTGCTCGCCCGACAGGTCGAAGTGCCAGAACTCCGTCGTACGACGGGTCCGGACGACGTCGAACCGGGTCAGGTTGCCGCAGCCGGCGCAGCGCCAGCGCGTGTTCGCATCGGGCAGGGACACGGCCACGGGCAGACCTCCAGTCGGCGGATCGGTCGGGAACGGTCCGGGCAGGCGAGCTCTCGGACCGCGTGCTTCACCTGCTCCCAGGGTATGCCGCGTGGCGCGGAAGTTTCGTCGGTGGCCGCATCTAGCGTCGGTGCCATGACCGACCTGGCGACGCGCAGCCCCGAGGAGCATCAGCCTCGATGGGAGTCGCAACGCAGCTTCGACGAGCTCGGGCGGCCGCTGCGCGACGTCACGTTCTGCGTGGTGGACCTCGAGACGACCGGAGGGTCCGCGGCCGCCGGCTCCATGATCACCGAGGTTGGGGCGGTCAAGGTGCGTGGCGGCGAGGTGCTCGGTGAGTTCCAGACCCTGGTCAACCCGCACCAGGCGATTCCCGGATTCATCGCCGTCCTGACCGGCATCACCGACTCGATGGTCGCGAGCGCGCCGCGGATCGAGCAGGTCCTGCCGCAGTTCCTCGAATTCGCTCAGGGCTGTGTGCTCGTTGCGCACAACGCGCCGTTCGACGTCGGTTTCCTCCGGCACTTCGCGGAGCAGCAGGGTCGCCCCTGGCCCCGGTTCGAGGTGATCGACACCGCGAAGCTGGCCCGCCGGGTCATCACCCGCGACGATGCCCCGAACTGCAAGCTCAGCAGCCTGGCTGTGACGTTCCAGGCCACCACGACGCCGAACCACCGTGCCCTCTCCGACGCGCGGGCCACCGTCGACGTCCTGCACGGTCTGATGGGGCGCCTCGGCAACCTCGGGGTGCACACCCTCGAGGAGCTGCAGACGTTCAGCTCGCGGGTCACGAGCGCCCAGCGCCGCAAGCGGCATCTCGCCGAGCAGCTCCCCCATGCGCCGGGGGTGTACCTCTTCCGGGACGAGCGGGGGCGGGTCCTCTACGTCGGCACGTCCAAGGACCTGCGGACCCGGGTGCGGACCTACTTCACGGCGTCGGAGACCCGCAGCCGGATGGGCGAGATGGTCGGGCTCGCCGCGGACGTCGAGGGGATCGAGTGCGCGACCCCGCTCGAGGCCGAGGTGCGCGAGCTGCGGCTGATCGCCGAGCACAAGCCGAAGTACAACCGGCGTTCTCGGTTCCCCGAGCGGGTGCACTGGGTGAAGCTGACCCGGGAGCCCTGGCCACGGTTGTCCCTGGTCGGGCACGTCATCGAGGACGGCGCGGACTACGTCGGGCCCTACACCTCCCGGCGGGCTGCCGAGCGGGCGGTCGCAGCCCTGCACGAGGCGTTCCCGATCCGGCAGTGCGGTGGTCGGATGCCCAAGGTTCCTGCCCTGAGCGCGTGCGCCCTCGCGGAGATGGGCAAGTGCCTCTCCCCGTGCAACGGCAGCGTGAGCCCGGAGGACTACGCGGCGCTCGTCGCCCGGCTCCGCGGCGCGTTGCTGGCCCGACCGGACACGGTCGTCGCCTCGGTGAGCCGCCGCATGGAGCTGCTCGCGGCCGCCAGCCGGTTCGAGGACGCCATCTCCTGGCGGGACCGGCTCAGCTCCTTCCTTCGCGGCGCGGCAAGGACCCAACGGCTGCGGGCCCTGACCCGCTGCCCGGAGCTCGTCGCCGCACGCCGCGAGGACGACCGGTGGGCCGTCCACGTCGTACGCCACGGTCGGCTCGCCGCTGCGGGGGTGATCCCGCCCGGCGCGCATGCCGGCGACTGGGTCGTGCGGCTGCGGGCCGGAGCGGACACCGTGGTGCCGGGCCCGGGTCCCACCCCCGCCACCACGGCCGAGGAGTCCGAGAAGATCCTGCGCTGGCTGGAGTCCGACGGGGTCCGTCTCGTGCACGTGGAGGGCGAGTGGAGCTGTCCGGTCGGAGGCGCCAAGAAGCACCTCCGGGTCCATGACGCGGTCGAGGAGTCCCGGGCGTCCCTGGTCCCCTTCGACGAGCGTCGCTCGGTGCGCACGACGCACCAGCCGGCTCGGTAGCCATGGCGCAGGTGCGCACAGGCCCCCGGCTCCGGCCGATCCGGTGGCATCCCAGGCGCAGGAAGCGGCTGAGCCGGGCAGCCGGGGTCCCGCTCCTGCTCTTCGTGGGCACGCTCTTCCTGCAGGCCGCGTGGATCCTGACGCTGCCGCCGTTCCGCGGGACCGACGAGTTCGACCATGCCTATCGGGCCGCGGCCGTGGCGGACGGACAGTGGAGGAGCCCCGGGGTGGCCGCGGCGCACGGGCGGGGGCAGCTGGTGATCGTCCCCCGCGACCTGGTCGACGCAGCGCATCCTGTCTGCGCGAGCTACACCTATACCGGCCGCGACAACTGCAACCCGGTCGCCGACGTAGGACGGGGCCGGGTCCAGGTGGCGAGCGCCGCTGCGTCGTACAACCCGCTCTTCTACTGGGTGATCGGCACGCCGGCGAGGCCCTTCCACGGCGCGGCTTCCTTGTACGTCATGAGGATCGTCGCCGGTCTGCTGTGTGCCGTGCTGCTCGCTCTCGCGGGGTGGGTGACGACGCTGTGGTCGCGGACCCGGTGGCCGTTGGTCGCGATGGTCGCCGCCGCGACCCCGGTGATGCTGTTCAGCCTGTCCGTGGCCGCGCCCAACGGTGTGGAGATGTGTGCCGCGATGACGGTCTGGGCGGCGTTGCTCGGCCTGCACCGACAGGCGTCGAGGGAGTCAGCGGTGCCCGCGCTCCTGGGCAGCGCGACGGTCGGTGCGCTGGTCCTGGTCACGCTGAGGTCCATCGGGCCGGTCTGGCTGGCTCTGATCGTGGCGACCGTGGCGGTCTCCCTCGGGACCAGGCGCCTTGTCGACCTCCTGCGCTGCAACGCCGTGGTGACCGCGACCTGCGCCGGGCTGGTGCTGCTGGGCACGCTCGCCGCGGTGGCCTGGACCAGAATCGCTGCGACGAACGCGCTCGAGGCGCACCCGACGAACGCCCCGAACCGGCTGACCGCCGCGTTGGGACAGCTTCCCCTGTGGGTGCTGCAGGGGATCGCCGCCTTCCCCCGGCGGACGAACGCCGCTCCGGCCATCGTGTACCCCCTGGTCGGCCTGGCGCTCGCGACTCTCGTGGTGGCCGGGTACGCCGCGGCGGGCGGCCGCCTGAGAGTCGCGATGCTGCTCACGGTCGGGGTCTCCGTCGCCGTCCCGCTGGTCCTGACGATCGCGACCATCCGCGAGACGGGAGCCGTCTGGCAAGGCCGTTACGGCCTTCCCTACTTCATCGGCCTGCCACTGATGGCCGGCGTCTCCCTGGACCGGGCGGGCCCGCGCCACGGCGCCGTCGCTCCGGCCCTGTGCGCCGGCTGGCTGGCGCTCGCCACGGCCGACGTGGTGTCCGTCCTGCACGTGCTCGGCGGCGAGGCGAGGACCAGCCCGCTCGCCGGATCGTCGCAGTGGCTGCGGGCACCCGCGCCGGTCGTGGCGGTCCTGGTCGTGGTGGGCCTCGCCGCCTGGGCGTTGGCCTGCCGGGGGGCCGCGGAGCGAGCCGAGCGGCCGCCGTACGTCCGCTAGCGTGGCCGCATGATCACCGCCATCGTGTTCGTGAAGGCTGACGTTGCCAGGATCCCCGAGGTGGCCGAGCAGATCGCGGCCATCGAAGGGGTCAGCGAGGTGTACTCCGTGACCGGGCAGATCGACCTGATCACCATGGTCCGGGTCCGCTCCCACGACGACGTGGCGATGGTGGTCGCCGACCGGCTCAACAAGGTGCCAGGTGTCCTTTCGACCGAGACGCACATCGCCTTCCGTGCCTACTCCCAGCACGACCTCGAGTCGGCCTTCTCGCTGGGGCTGGACTGACTAGCGTGGTGCCGGAGCGGCCCAGGTGACGACCCGCCGCGCCAGGTCCGGTGACCCCAGGCCGTCCCGGAGCGGTCCCACGAACCTGGGCGCGACCACCACCTCGAGGCCGGCCTGCTGGGTGAGCAGCCGGCGTGCCAACGGGGTCGCGGACTCGACGTCGGTGACCCGGACACGAAGGATGTTCAGCCGTGCGGAGACCCGCATCGTCTCCGTGGCGAGGACGGCGTGGTACCAGGCATCGAGGTAGAAGTCCTCCGAAGCGCTGTCCCGCCCGATCGACAGGTAGTCGCGCCGGAAGCTCTCCTGTCCAGGGGACGTGTCGACCGCGCCGAGCACACCCGAGGCCATCCGCGCGCTGGAGTACTGCCGTCCGATCGCCGCGGTGCCGTAGCGGTGCGCGTCGAAGGTCGGGACCGGAGAGGCCGGGAAGTGTCCGAAGAACTGGGTTGCCGCAGCGGTAGCCGCAACAGCCGCGACCACATTGGTCGACCTGCGCCGGGCTGAGGTCACGACCGCGGTGAAGACCACCCCGCACACCGTCGGGACGAGCGCGGCGAGAGTGAGCTCGAACCCCATGAACAGCTTCATGAAGTAGTACGAGGAGTCGCCCAGGGACCTCAGCTGCTCGACCAGGAGCAGCGAACAGACCGCGACCCCCGCCACCACCGCTGTCGTCAGCACCCTGGCGCGCTGTGCGGTGAGCAACAGCCCACCCGCACCCGCACGGGGCCGGACCAGCGCAGGCGCAGCGGCACAGATGTACAGCCCGACCGCCACCAGGGCGAGCGCCGGAGCACCGTTCGCGCCGTGGATCCCGCCGGAGGCATCCACGACACTGCTGACGTCGACGTCGCGGAACAGACCGACAACGGCTCTCAGCACGGCGAGGCCGGACACCGACAGGACGCCGACCGCGAGCCATAGGCGGTTCCGGTTCGCGCGGTCGCGCCAGCTCACCCGCAACGGATGAAGGACGGCTATCGCGGCCGGCGACGCCACGACCACCAGGGGTGCCCAGGCGTACGCAACGGCTACCAGGCAGGCACCGACCGCCGCGACGTCCAGCACCGCCACCCGGGTGCGCGGGTACAGGGCCAGGACCAGGGCGGTGGCCGCCGCGGCGGCCGCCAGCCAGAAGTTCGCGAAACCGTCCGCGAGCAGGTTCTGTCCGGGCTTCCAGAGGAACGCCGTCACCGGGAGCGCAGCGACCGGCAGCGCGACCAGCGGCCGTGCCCGCAGGGCCGGGACGGAGACGATCGCCGAGGTCAGCACGACCAGGCCGAGCACGACCACCGCCGCTACGCACTCGGTGTACGTCTGCACCGCGTGCGGTCCCGGCCTCAGGGCCGGATCCGTGAGCTCACTCACGGTGGCAACCAACGAGTGGAAGCCCTGTGGGTACTCGTTGAACGCCCAGGACGATCCGTCGGGGGCGGAGCCGAGTGCCTGAGTCGTGGCTCCGTAGGCTCGGATCGTCGAGAACATGTGGAAGTGCGCGACGTTGTCGAGCCCCGGCAGCAGGGCGACCAGGGCGCGGTGCGCCGAACCTGGGAAGGCCCAGGTCCACATCGACGCGAGTGCCGCGACGCCGACGCCGGGGATCAGGGCGTCGACCGGCCGGACGGCGGGGAGCAGGGCACGCAGGCGCTGGCCCACAGGAGCCTCGGAAGCGCTGATCCGTCCGGCCAGGATCCCCAGACCCACCGCCACGACGAGCCCCGCGTGCGAGACCGGGAACGGCCAGCGGATCCACCACAGGACGGGCGCACAGCCGATCAGCAGACTGCCGTTCAGCGCGGTCCGCCTCGACAGACCGGTCGCGGTCGGGACCAGGACGAGGACGCCCGCGAGCACGGCCAGGGACACCGGAGCGGGCAGGTGACCACCGGCGACCAGGACATAGGTGAGGCCGGCAGCGATGGGCGCGGGAAGGATCCCGCGGACCACCCGGCGGCGGCGCGTCCCCCGGTCGTCCGCCAGGGAGGCCGGCCCCACGGCGGGCATCGAGGACACGGTCACTCGTTCAGAGTAAAGATGTCGCGGCCTTTGTGTCCGGAAGTTACCCGATTGTCCGGCGGACCAGCGCCCAGTAGCAGGAGGAGCCGGCAGACAAGAGTCGAGGAGCCGCGAAGCCGCTGAGCGACCCGGGGCTGAAGGAGCCGGTGAGCAGCGGCGCGAGCAACGCGTCGGGCACGCATCGGGCGGCTTGCACATCGGCTCGACGCCGGCTCACGACGCGGGCGTGCCTCGCCAGCCACCACCAGCCGCGGACCTTCTGCCGCCACCATCCCTGCCTGACGGCCACCGCCAGGACCGCCACCTCAAGTGCGAGGAGAGCAGGGGTCACCAAGGCCAGGGTCCGGCGCTCGAACAAGGTCAGCACCGCGAGCAGGCGGTTCCGCTCGAGCAGGTACATCTTGAGGTCGTTGCGGTGGAACTCGTAGGCGTGCCAGGCGACGGCCTCCGGCACGAAGACGACCGACCGGCCGCGCTGCCAACTGCGCAGGCTGAGCTCGAGGTCCTCGCAGTAGGCGAACATCGGCTCGAAGAACCCGCCGAGCGCGTCCCAGGTGTCCCGGCGCAGCGCCATGATCGCTCCCGTCGCGCTGGCCACCGGTCGCCGTACGTCATGCAGCGTCGCAAGGTCTCCCAGCCCTCCGGCCCAGGACAACCCGAGGAAGTGCACCGGGTTCCCTGCGGAGTTCATCCGATCCGGCTGGTCCAGCAGTCTCAGGCTGCCGGTGGCGATCCCGACGTGGTCGTCCTCGAGGACGGTCGCGAGTGCCGCGACCGTGTGGGGTGCCACCACCGCGTCGCTGTTGACGAACACGAGGACTCCCCCAGTGGCCTCGGCCGCGCCGATGTTGGCGCCGCCTGCGAACCCCGTGTTCCTCGAGGGCCTCACGACGCGCACCCGTGGGTCCCCCACGACGCGCTCGACGGCATCGGTGGTGCAGCCGTTGTCGACGACGATGACCTCGAGCTGTGGCCCTGGCGAGCTCAGCAGGGCCTGCACGCAGTCATCGAGCAGGGGCTCGGGCCCGTAGGCGAGCACGACGGCGGAAATGGCCGCATCCTGGCCGGCGGGGACTCCGCTCACTGACGCAGGTCCAGGTCCGACTCAGCGGCGCGGGCGTCACCCTCCTGCTGCAGCCGGAGCTCCATGCGGAGGAGGGCGACCTCCTCGGCGAGCGTCCTGGTCTTCTCCTCCAGGCTTCCGAGCTCGGAGCTGTGCTGGACGCTGACCGCGAGGAGCAACATGCTGGCAGCGAAGAACAGCAGGTTCGCGGGCACGGTGACGCCGACCAGCGAGGCCGCCCAGGTGAGAAGCTGCGGTACGGCGGCCACCAGCAGGGTGAGCACGGCGATCAGCGCCCAGAAGACCGCGTACTTCTCCCGGAGCCGGTGCCTGCGCATCATCTCGAACAGCAACCCGAGCGTCACCAGCGATCCCAGCAGGCCCAGGATGAGGTTGGCCCTCATGCGAGCTCCCTCGGTACGGTCTCGAGGCTCGTCGGCCATCGCCGGACCAGCGCAAGAACGAGCGCAACGACGGCCCTGGCCAGGTAGAGGGTGGACCTGAAGGTGCTCTGGCTCGCCCGACCCGTGGCACGTACGCGCATCGCCACGGGCACCTGTGCCACCCGGCAGCCGGTTCGGACGGCGATGACGAGCGACTCGACCGTGTCCCCGAGGTACTCCGACGGGTAGTGCGTCGCGAAGAGCGCGATGCCGCGCCGGTTCACCGCACGGAACCCGCTGGTGACGTCCGTGAGCCGGCGTCGGGCCAGCCGCGAAAGGACCGAGGCCAGGAGTCCCATGGCCCAGCGGCGCGGTCCCCGTGCGGGATAGGCGCCCTCTCCCGCGAAGCGGGCTCCCACGACCACGTCCGCCTCGTCGAGCCCGGCGACCAGGGTGGGGATGTACGCGGGGTCGTGCTGCCCGTCCGCGTCCACCTGGACCACGACGTCGTACCCGCCGCGCAGCGCGTACCGGTACCCGGCCCGCATGGCGCCGCCGACGCCGAGGTTGAAGGGCAGGCGGCAGACCAGTGCCCCGGCCCGCGCAGCCTGCCCCGACGTGTCGTCGCCGGAGCCGTCATCGACCACCAGGACGTCGATCTCCGGGTGCAGTGCGGAGATCTCGGCGACCACCGAGGCAACGGAGCCCTGCTCGTTCCAGGCAGGGATGACGGCCAGCACCCGGTGGGGACGGTGGACCGTCAGTTCCATGGCCCCTACCCTAGGACGGTTTGACAGGAAATGTTACGAACTGGCCTTTCCCGGCCCTTCTTCGACGCGGACCTGGACGGCCGGCGGCTCACGCGGTCTGCGCCTGCCACGAGCTCGCATTCGTGCTGCCGACCGCCAGGTCGGCGTGGGGTTCGTAGACGGTCGTGGTGGAGGCGCCGGCGTGAGGCGTGCAGCGCAGCACGTTCTGGTAGGCGAAGAGCTCGGGGCGGACGCGCCGCAGGATCCTCCCGGGCCCAGCCAGCAGACGCCCCGCGACACCGGCGCGGCCCTCCGTCAGCTTCTCCGCCGGACTACCGGTGTGCCACTCGTCGAGGATGTCCAACCCGGCGGACCTCACCAGCTTCTTGAGCCCGGAGCGGGTGAAGAACCTCAGGTGCGTCTCGTCGAGGATCCCGCGGCGGTCGTAGCCGAAGACCCCGAGGGCCACGCGCATCCGCGGGTACCAGTGCCCGAAGTTGGGGACCGAGATGAGCAGCTGCCCCCGGTCCTCGAGCACGCCGACCATGTCCTTGAGAACGGCTCGCGGGTCCGCGAGGTGCTCCAGCACGTCACCCGCAACCACGTAGTCGAAGGTCTCGGGCCCGAACATCTCCGCCAGCCGAGAGGCGTCTCCCTGGCGGAACTGGTGCACCCTGTCCCTGACTCCGGGCACCTCGACGCTGTCCACGCCGGTGACCCGGTGACCCTGCGCCGTCAGGAGCTCGGACAGCCGCCCTCCCGAGCATCCGACGTCGAGCACGCGACCCTGTGACTGGATCGCCAACGCCTCGGCGATGAGATGGTGCGACGAGGCGGGTCCGGTCTTGAGCGCGTACTCCGGCTCGGCGGATATCCAGGGAGCGCTGCCCAGGCCGATCCGGGACAAGCGGAACCTCAGCACGTCGCGGACGACGTCGAACGCGTACTTCAGCCCGTTGACGTAGCAGATCTCGTCCCCGTAGTACGTCGGGATCGGGATCTCCACGATCCTCCTGCCGGCCCCCACGATCTGGGCGATGATCTGGGTGTCGAAGTTGAAGCCGTCGGAGTTCTCCTGGACGAGCAGCTCACGGAGCATGTGGACGCTGTAGGCGCGGTAACCCGAGTGGAACTCGGTGAGCGTCGTGCCCAGCAGCCTGTTCTCGATCCAGGTCAGGACGCGATTGCCGGCTCGCTTGTACAGCGGCATCTTGCCGGCCCTCGCGGCACCCTTGTGCATCATCCGAGAGCCGAACACCGCGTCCGCCGTACCCTCCAGGAGGGGAGCGAGCATGTCTCCGAGGATCTCGGGAGCGTACTGGCCGTCCGCGTGCAGCAGGACGACCACGTCGATGGCCCTCTCGGCAGCGATCCGGTAGGCCGCCTTCTGGTTGCCGCCGTAGCCGAGGTTCTTGGAGTGCCGGATCACCACGGTCTTGAAGTGCGTGTTCGCCGCGGCCCAGGCACGCGCGAGGTCGTAGGTCCTGTCACCACTGGCGTCGTCGAGGATGAAGAGCTCGTCGATCACGGGTCGCACGTCGGCGGGGATCCGGTTCAACGTCTCGATGAGGGTCGACTCGGCGTTGTAGGCCACGACGACGATGGCAACGCGCGGTGCATCGGTGTCCAAGGACATGCGGTTGGAGCCTCTCCCAGGCGATGTGGCACGCGACGACCGAGTGCCGCCTTCACACGCTATGCGCGAGGTGATGCCGCGACAGGAACACGAGTGGGAAATGACCCTTCAGGGCCGGGGCACTGTCCGAACGGACGAGTCCGCACTCCGATCGATCCGCGGCGGAGCGGCCGGGCCCTCCGTCACTGCTGTGGTGCGCGCTCTCTCGAGGCCCCGCACCACGACCGCCAGGAGCGAGAGCCAGCACGCCAGCATCACCGGGACCACCTGAGGAGGAAAAGGGGTCGAGCGCGCCTCGAGCCAGTTCCATGGCATGGCGCCGTTCCAGAGCGAGTAGACGAAGAGCGCGAAGCCACTCGCCACGAGGTTGTACCAGGTCGCCTGACGCAGGCTCACCAGGTAGGAGGCTGCGAGCGGCCACACCAGGTACTGCATGCCGAACGCGGGCGAGAGGAGCAGGAACATCGACAGCGTCAACCCGAAGCGAAGGACCAGCGTCTCCGGCGACCGGCCGCGTACGGCGAGCAGGGGCACCGCGGCGGCGAGGCCCAGCGCGACGTAGCTGAAGCCATGGAGGACCGCCGGGTTGTCGGCGACCCCGAGACCGGCGGTGAGCGCCACCACCGGCAGCCCCCACTCGACCGACCCGTTGCCTGCATAGCCCACGACATCCGTCAGGAAGGGCGCCGGACGCATCAGGAGAACGGGGACCCACAGCACCAGGAACACCGCGGCGCCTCCGGCGACGAACCTCGCCAGGTGGGCCCGACCTCGGCCCGCCATGTGGACGACGAAGAGCGGGAGGAGGATCACCGGAACGATCTTGACGCTGATGGCCAGGGCGAGCAGCAGGCCGACCGGGAAGGCGCGTCCTCGGACCTGAGCCAGGTACAGCGCGGAGACCGCGAGCATCACGAAGACCGGGTCGGTGTTGCCGTGGAAGCCCGACACGATGATCCCGAGGGGGCTCAACAGGAACAGCAGGCTCGCCAGGACGGCGCTCCGCCGGTTGCCGCACTGGTCCAGGAGCCGGAACAGCAGCACCCCCGTGACACCGTCGCTGACCGAGGCCGGCAGACGGATCCAGAAGGAGAAGGACAACCCGAGCCGTGAGAGGTGGTTGAAGGCAAGCAGCATCCAACCGGCCAGTGGCGGGTGGTTGTACTGCGCCTCGAAGCTGTGGCCGTAGATGCCGATCGGCCCGAACCTGCGCACACCCTCCGCGAACTCCGTCCAGTAGTGGACGTCATCGGTCCCGAACGTGGATCCCGCGACACAGAGGCGGACCAGCACCGAGACAACGGCCGCGATCGCTACGACGGCGGCACCGCGACGGTGCAGG
>JAWWPF010000224.1:0-34941 GCA_033850795.1 Nocardioidaceae bacterium
CGTCCGTCCGGGTACGCTGGTACGACGCGACCAGCTCGGGGGGAGACGTGGCCCAGGACCACCATCGACCCGGACGGACGGATCGACCGACCGACCGGGGCACAGAGGAGCCGACCGCGCCGGCACCGCCCCGTGAGCGGGCCCGCGACAAGCGGACGGGCCGGGACGCCGCCGCGGAGCGCATCCGGAACCAGACGCGCTGGGTGGACCTGCAGGTGCAGCGGGCCATGGAGCGCGGCGAGTTCGACAACCTCCCCGGAGCCGGCAAGCCGCTCAAGCTCCCGGACCGGTACGACCCGGACTGGTGGATCAAGAAGCTCGTCGAGCGCGAGCAGATCACCGGCGTGGCGCCGCAGGCGATCCTGCTCCGCAAGGAGGACGCGGAGCTCGACGACGAGCTCGACGAGCAGTTCAGCGAGCGCGACGTGCGCCGGGTGCTCGAGGACTTCAACCGCCGGGTCGTCGAGGCCCGCCGGCAGCTGACCGGCGGCCCTCCCGTGGTCACCCCGACCCGGGACATCGACACCGAGGTCGAGGCGTGGCGGGAGCGTCGCGCGGGGCGACGGGCCGAGCACCAGCGCGAGCTCCAGGAGCAGCGCCGGCAGGCCGCCGCCACGCGCAGCCGCTCGCGCCGCCGGTGGTGGCGGCGCTCCTCCCCGGGCTGACCCGGGCCGACCGGCCCTGCGGTCAGGACTCCTGCATCGGGATCCGCACCCCGCGCTCGGCCGCCGTCGCGATCGCGTCCTCGTAGCCCGCGTCCACGTGCCGGATCACGCCCATGCCGGGGTCGTTGGTCAGCACCCGCTCGAGCTTCTGGGCGGCCAGGTCGGTGCCGTCTGCGACGGTGACCTGGCCCGCGTGGATGGAGCGGCCCATCCCCACTCCGCCGCCGTGGTGGATGGAGACCCAGGTCGCGCCCGAAGCCGTGTTGACCAGCGCGTTGAGCAGCGGCCAGTCCGCGATCGCGTCCGACCCGTCGAGCATCGACTCCGTCTCGCGATACGGCGACGCGACACTGCCGCTGTCCAGGTGGTCGCGGCCGATCGCGATCGGCCCCTTGAGCTCGCCCGAGGCGACCATCTCGTTGAACTTCAGTCCGGCGAGGTGCCGCTCGCCATACCCCAGCCAGCAGATGCGCGCCGGCAGCCCCTGGAACTGCACCCGCTCGCCGGCCATGGTGATCCACCGGCGCAGCCGCTCGTTGTCGGGGAAGAGCTCGAGGATCGCGCGGTCCGTGGCGGCGATGTCGGCCGGGTCGCCGGAGAGCGCCGCCCAGCGGAACGGGCCCTTGCCCTGGCAGAACAGGGGTCGGATGTAGGCCGGCACGAACCCGGGGAACTCGAAGGCGCGGGCGTAGCCGGCCTTGCGGGCCTCGTCCCTGATCGAGTTGCCGTAGTCGAAGACCTCGGCGCCGCGGTCCTGGAAGCCGACCATGGCCGCGACGTGCCGGGCCATCGAGGCACGGGCGCGGTCGGTGAGCTCGGCGGCGTCCTTGGTGCGCAGCTCGGCCCAGTCGTCGAAGTCCACGCCGACCGGCAGGTAGTAGAGCGGGTCGTGCGCGGAGGTCTGGTCGGTGACGATGTCGATCGGCGCCTCGCGCTCGAGCAGCGCGGGCACCATCTCCGCTGCGTTGCCGAGGACGCCGATGGACAGCGGACGCCGCTCGTCGCGGGCCTGCACCGCCATCTCCACCGCCTCCTCCAGGGAGTCGGCCGCGACGTCGAGGTAGCGGTGCTCGATCCGCCGGGTGATCCGGGTCCGGTCGCACTCGATGCAGATCACCACGCCGTCGTTCATGGTCACCGCGAGGGGCTGCGCGCCGCCCATCCCGCCGAGGCCTGCGGTGAGCGTGATGGTCCCGGCCAGCGTCCCGCCCGGGTGCCTGCCGGAGGCAGCGAGCTTGTCCGCCACGGCGGCGAACGTCTCGTAGGTGCCCTGGAGGATCCCCTGCGTGCCGATGTAGATCCACGACCCGGCGGTCATCTGGCCGTACATGGTCAGGCCGAGGTGCTCGAGGCGGCGGAACTCCTCCCAGTTGGCCCAGTCCCCGACCAGGTTCGAGTTCGCGATGAGCACGCGCGGCGCCCACTCGTGGGTCCGCATGACCCCCACGGGCTTGCCACTCTGCACGAGCAGGGTCTCGTCCGACTCCAGGGTGCGCAGCGTGCGGACGATCGCGTCGTACGCCGCCCAGCTGCGGGCCGCCTTGCCGGTGCCGCCGTACACCACGAGGTCGTCGGGGCGCTCGGCGTTCTCGGGGTCGAGGTTGTTCATCAGCATCCGAAGCGGCGCCTCGGTCTGCCAGCTCTTCGCCGTCAGCTCGGGCCCACGGGGGGCGCGGACCTCACGCGGCCCGCTCGTCGAGCCGCCGCCGTTGGTTGACCCTGTCGAAACCGTCATGCCAGCTCTCCGATCGTGTCCTCGACGGCGCGCACGAGCGCGCCACTGCGTACGTCGTCCAACGCGTGCTCGATCTCCGGCGCCAGGTGCCGGTCCGGTCCGGGGCCCTCGACGGTACGGCGGAGCAGCGCGACCGCTGCTGCGGTGGCCGGGGCCGGCGTGAGCGGGGCCCGCAGGTCCAGGGCCCGGGCCGCGGTGAGGTACTCGATCGCCACCACGCGGGCCAGCCCGTCGACCGAGCGACGCAGCTTGCGGGCGGCCGACCAGCCCATCGAGACGTGGTCTTCCTGCATCGCGCTGCTCGGGATGGAGTCGACGCTCGCCGGGTTCGCCAGCCGCTTGAGCTCCGAGACGACCGCGGCCTGCGTGTACTGGGCGATCATGTGTCCCGAGTCGACGCCCGGGTCGTGGGCGAGGAACGGCGGCAGCCCGTGGCTGCGGGTCCGGTCCAGGAAGCGGTCCGTGCGCCGTTCGGAGATCGAGGCCACGTCGGCAGCCACGATCGCGAGGAAGTCCAGGACGTAGGCGACCGGCGCCCCGTGGAAGTTGCCGTTGGACTCCACCCGCCCGTCGGGCAGCACCACCGGGTTGTCGACCGCGGACGCGAGCTCGCGCGAGGCGACCAGCGCGGCGTGGTCGAGGGTGTCCCGGGCCGCGCCGTGGACCTGCGGCGAGCAGCGCAGCGAGTAGGCGTCCTGGACGCGGTGGCAGTCCGGCCCGCGGTGGCTGGCCACGATGGCGGAGTCGGCGAGCAGGCGAGTCAGATTGGCCGCCGATGCGGCCTGTCCGGGGTGCGGGCGCAGGGCCTGCAGATCCGCCGCGAAGACCCGGTCGGTCGCGAGCTGTCCCTCGACGCTCATCGCCGCGGTGATGTCGGCCGCCTTGAGCAGCATCCTGAGGTCGGCGAGCGCGAGCACCAGCATGCCGAGCATGCCGTCGGTGCCGTTGATCAGCGCCAGCCCCTCCTTGGCCTCGAGCTCGACCGGTGAGAGCCCGGCCGCCTCGAGGGCCACCGCTGCGGGCAGTCGCCGGCCGCCGTCGTCCACGACCTCGCCCTCGCCCATCAGCGCGAGCGCGCAGTGCGAGAGCGGGGCCAGGTCGCCGGAGCAGCCGAGGGAGCCGTACTCGTGCACCACCGGCGTGATGCCGTGGCAGAGCATCTCCGCCATCGTCTGCGCGGTCTCCAGGCGGATGCCGGTGCGCCCGGTGGCCAGCGTGGACAGCCGCAGCAGCATCAGCGCCCGGGTCACCTCCCGCTCCACCTCGGGACCGCTGCCCGCGGCGTGCGAGCGGACCAGCGACTTCTGCAGCTGGGCGCGCATCTCGGGGGGGATGTGCCGGGTGGCCAGCGCCCCGAAGCCGGTGGAGATGCCGTACGCCGGCGTGGCGGCCGCGGCCAGCTCCTCGACGGCCGCGCGGGCCTTGCCGATGGCGGCCACCGCGTCCGCTCCGAGGTTGACGGGCGCGCCGTCCCGGGCCACCGCCACCACCTCGTCGAAGGACAGGGGGCCCACCCCGACGGTCACCCCGGTGGTCAGGTGGTCCTGCTCGGTCACGGGTCGCGGTGCGGTGACGGGTTGCTGCACTGTCATGAGCCTCATTCCAGCCTGCGGCCGCGCCTCGCACCAGACGCGACGGCCCGACGCTGTCTCGCATACGAGAACTGCTCCGTGCCCGAGGTGACCGGGGAAGGTTGCCGATCCGGTGACAGGCGCCGCCCCCGGTCCTACCGTGGGCTGGAGGGCTCCGTCCCGGGGCCGAGGGGACATGCCATGGGCGCACGCATCCGTCACCTGACCAGTGCCGTCGGCCTGACGGCCCTCACGCTGACCGGCCTGGTGGCCCACCCGCCGGGCGCGGCCGCGGCCACCTGCCAGCTCGACATTCCGGTGGTCGGTGACGTGGACGGCGACGGGCTCTCCGACCTGGTGGTCGGCGTCCCCGGCCGCAACGGCGCCATTGGCGCGGTGGACCTACGGGTCACGACCGCGCCGAGCCGGATCCTGACGCGGTCCGCCGCGGGCCTGGGCGCCGGCGTCCGCAACGACCGTTTCGGGTCGTCGGTCACCCTCGGAGACGTCGATGCCGACGGGTGCGCCGACATCATCAGCGGCGCTCCCGGGGCCGCCCGCTCCGGCCGGGCGTACCTGGTCCTGGGTGCTCCGACCGGCTTCGCCGCCTCCGGCGGCCGGGTGCTCGACGGTGGCTCCGCAGCCGGTGACGGGTTCGGCTCCGCGGTCGCCCTGTCCCGCAACCTCGCGGCCGACGGCCTGGACCTGTGGGTCGGTGCGCCCCGCGACGACGTGGGGACCGCGCGCGACGCGGGCTCGGTCAGCCACTACGCCATCCATCCCGGCCCGAACCCGACGGTCGACTTCTTGGGGAAGGTCACCGAGAACACCGCCGGCGTGCCCGGCGTCGCCGAGACCGGTGACCACTTCGGTGCCGTGCTGTCCGCGAACCGGTTCGGCGTCCTGGTCGGCGAGCCGGACGAGGACGTCGGCGCCCGGCGGGACGCCGGCTCCGCGACGTGGCTGCTCACCGGCGCCGGCCCCGCCGGGATCGGCCGCGCGCTGGCCTGGTCGCAGGCGACACCGGGGGTCCCCGGCTCGGCAGAGGCGGGTGACCGGTTCGGCGCTGCGGTGAGCAGCCTCGGAGGGGACGCGATCGTCGGGATCCCCAGGGAGGACCTCGGCGCGGCCACGGACGCCGGCATGGTGCAGCTCTTCCGCTCGGCCCAGCCGGGCGACGTACGGCCGGCCGTGGCGCTCGGCCAGGACTCGCCCGGCATCCCGGGGCGGGCCGAGACCGGGGACCGGTTCGGCGCCTCGGTGGTGCTGGGGCGGAACATGGCCTGCTTCGACGAGGACACCGTCGACGCGGCGGTCGGCGCGCCCACCGAGGACGTCTCCGTCAACGGCCGGCGGGTCGCGGACGCCGGCGTTGTCACGGTGCTCACCGCTCGGGACCGTGCCGGAGGCCCGGCACCCTGCCCGGCGCGGACGGTCGACCAGAACGCCGTCCTGTCCGATCGGCCGGAGCCCGGTGACCGGGTGGGCGCGAGCCTCGCCCTGGGTCGGCACCGTGACGACGCTGAGCCCGACGTGGCCAGTGACCGCGCCTTCGTCGGGGTGCCCGCCGAAGACGTCGGCGCGCAAGGAGTCGACGCCGGCGTCGTGCAGTCCACCCAGCAACGCTCCAACGGCGCCGACGCGACCGCCATCGTGGTGGCCCGGAGGAACCGCTTCGCCGTGGGCCACAGCGGCGGCACCGTGGCGCGGCTGCACTACGGGTCGGTGATCGCCTCCCCGGCCGGCGAGTGACCGGCCACCGCGGCGTACCCGGATATCGTCGGTCCGCATGGGGCAGGTGCCGGCCGCGACGCGGACCCTGAGGCTGCTGCGCTACCTCGCGGGCCAGCCGGACCCGGTGACGCTGGAGCGGCTGGCGTCGGCGGTGGGACTGCCCCGGTCGACGGCCTACCACCTCCTCAACGCGATGATCGAGGAGGGGTTCGTCGTCCACCTCCGCGACGAGCACCGCTACGGACTCGGCGTCGCCGCCTTCGAGGTCGGCAGCGGCTACGTCCGTCAGGCGCCGCTGCAGCGGATCGCCCGACGGCCGCTGGCCGCACTCGTGGACACCGTCAAGCAGAGCGCCCACCTGGCCGTACTGCACGGCAGGGACGTGCTGTACGTGCTCGAGGAGCGGGCCCCCGGTCGGCCTCCTCTGGTCACCGACGTGGGGGTGCGGCTGCCGGCGCACCTGACGGCCAGCGGCCGCGCCATCCTCGCCCAGCTGCCCGCCGCCCAGGTCCGGGCCCTCTACCCGGATCGGTCCGCCTTCGTGGACCGGCACGGCGTCGGACCGACCTCGCCGAGCACCCTGCGGACCGTGCTGGGCGAGACCCGCCAGCGTGGCTACGCCCTGGAGGACGGAGAGGTGACACCGGGCTTCTCCTCGGTCGCGGCGGCCGTGCTGGACCACAACGGGCACCCGGTGGCCGGGGTGGCCGTGACCTACCCCTCCGCATCCGCGGATCACCCCGTCGACCCGGCCGTCGATAGGGCCGTCGTCGCGGCCAGGGTCGCCGCGACCCGCCATACCGCCTCGGTGCTCAGCAACAGGCTGAGCGGGCGGTGACCACCGCGCCGCGGCTGCTCCGAGTCCCTGCCTGGATACGATCGGCGCCACAGCGCCCGGCCGCCACGACGACTGCGCACCACCCGGCCTACGCTCTGGCACGCAGCCATCCATGCACGACTCAGGAGCATCCATGCAGATCTTCGCCATCGTGGTGTCCCTGGCCATCGCCGTGGTGGGCATCGCCCTGTTCACCCACGCGATCCGCTCGATCATCGCGACGGTCCGGATCGGCCAGCCGGCCGTGGGACGCACCGACGACAAGGCCGCTCGCTGGGCGAACATGCTCAAGGAGACGCTCGGGCACACCCGGATGCTGCAGTGGACGGCGGTCGGGATCGGCCACTGGTTCGTGTTCATCGGCTTCGGGCTGCTGTTCCTGACCCTGGTCACGGCGTTCGGGCAGCTCTTCGACGCGCACTTCGCGCTGCCCCTGATCGGGCACTTCTTCTTGTTCGAGTGGCTCTCGGAGCTGTTCACGGCCGGGATGCTGATCGCGATCGTCGCGTTCATCGGCTACCGGCTCACGCGTCCGAAGGAGCGCACCAAGGGCGTCCCGGGCCGGTTCTTCGGGTCCACGATGTGGCAGGGCTACTTCGTCGAGGCGGTGATCCTCGGGGTGGGCCTGTGCATCGCGCTGCTGCGCGGCGCGGAGTACGCCATCTCTCAGTACGCCTCAGCAGCTGGGGACCCGGGCGGCGCCGCGACCGCGTTCCACTACCCGCTGTCTTATCTGATCGGCAAGGCGATGTCGGGCCTGTCGGAGTCGACGCTGGCGAACCTGATCTACCTGGTCGCGATGATCAAGATCGTCATCTCCTTCACCTGGATGATCGTGATCTCGCGCAACCTGACGATGGGCGTGGCCTGGCACCGGTTCGCGGTGTTCTTCAACATCTGGTTCAAGCGGCACGCCAACGGCAGGGTCTCGCTGGGCGGTCTGGCGCCGATGATGGTGAACGGTGCGCCGATCGACTTCGAGAACATCGAGGACCTCGACGAGGACGCCCCGCTCGGGGTCGGGAAGGTCGAGGACTTCTCCTGGAAGGGGATCCTGGACTTCACCACCTGCACCGAGTGCGGCCGCTGCCAGTCCCAGTGCCCGGCGTGGAACACCGACAAGCCGCTGTCCCCCAAGCTGCTCGTCACCGCTCTGCGGGACCATGCCTACGCGAAGGCGCCCTACCTCCAAGCAGCCGCGCACGTGCCCGAGGCCGAACGTGCAGCCCTGCTCGAGGGCAAGGACACGCTGACCAAGGAGCTGGAGCGTCCGCTGATCGGGGAGACCGGTGACGACTGGTTCTACATGCCCGAGAGCGGGGCCGCGGTCATCGATCCCGAGGTGCTGTGGAACTGCACGTCCTGCGGCGCCTGCGTCCAGCAGTGCCCGGTCGACATCGAGCACGTCGACCACATCATGGACATGCGCCGCTACCAGGTCCTCGTCGAGTCGAACTTCCCCTCCGAGCTGAACCAGCTGTTCAAGGGCCTGGAGAACAAGGGCAACCCGTGGAACATGTCGCCGAACGCACGGATGGACTGGGCCAAGGGACTCGACTTCGAGATCAAGGTCGTTGGGGAGGATGTCGAGTCGCTCGACGAGGTCGACTGGCTCTTCTGGGTCGGCTGCGCCGGCGCGTACGAGGACCGCGCCAAGAAGACCACCCGCGCGGTCGCCGAGCTGCTCGACCTGGCCGGCGTCTCCTTCGCCGTCCTCGGCGACGGCGAGACCTGCAACGGCGACCCCGCCCGCCGCTCGGGCAACGAGTTCGTGTTCCAGCAGCTGGCCATGCAGAACGCCGAGGTGCTCACCGAGACGAAGGCGAAGAAGGTCGTCGCCACCTGCGCGCACTGCTTCAACACCCTGAAGAACGAGTACGGCCAGTTCGGGGTCGACCTCGAGGTCGTGCACCACACCCAGCTGCTCAACCGGCTGGTCCGCGAGGGGCGCCTCACGCCGGTGGCGCAGGGCAACGCCAACGCTGCGGCCAACGGTGGCGCGAATGGTGCGGGCAGGCGCAGCATCACCTACCACGACCCCTGCTACCTGGGCCGACACAACCAGGTGTACTCGCCGCCGCGTGAGCTGCTGGCGGTGCTGCCCGACGCCGATTTCACCGAGATGCCGCGCAACAGCGAGCGGTCCTTCTGCTGCGGCGCCGGCGGCGCCCGGATGTGGATGGAGGAGAAGACCGGCGAGCGGATCAACATGAACCGCACCGCCGAGGCCGTCGCCACCGGCGCGGACCAGATCGCGGTGGGCTGCCCGTTCTGCCGAGTCATGCTGTCGGACGGCCTCACCTCGCTGCAGGCCGGCGGCACCGCTCGCGAGGAGGTGGAGGTCCTCGACGTCGCGCAGCTGCTGCTCGCCGCGGTGCAGCGGCCGGCGATGCCCGACCAGGTCGCCGTACCCGGTGCCGAGCCGGTGGACCCGGTCGCGACCCGGGCCGAGCCACAGCCCGGAGACGTCACCCAGAGCGCCGACACGGTCAGCGACTACCAGGACGTGGGCGCCGACGCCGGCGCCACCCGGGAGCCGGACCCGGAGGTGGAGTACGGCGACGACAAGGGAACCGAGCCGAAGCTCGCCTCGGGCGAGAAGGACTGAGCCGACCACCGGCTCCGGGCGGCACGAGGTGGACCCAGACGAGCTGGATGCGGTCCTGATCGGCGGCCGCGAGCCCGCGACGATCACGATCGTGGAGTACGACGCGCGCTGGCCGGCGATGTTCGAGGAGCTCGCGGACCGGATCCGCACCGCGCTCGGCGATATCGCGCTCGGGGTCGAGCACATCGGCTCGACCGCGGTGCCGGGACTGGCCGCCAAGCCGATCATCGACATCCTCCTCACGGTCGCCGACGTGCAGGACGAGCGCAGCTACGTTCCGCCGCTCGCGGGGGCCGGGCTGGAGCTGCGGGTCCGGGAACCGGGCCACCGCATGCTCAGGACGCCCCAGCGGACCGCACACGTCCACGTGTACGAACCGGATGTCCCCGAGGTGCGGGCCTACCGGGACCTCCGGGACCGGCTCCGCAGCGATCCCGAGCACCGCGAGCTGTACGCGGCGACCAAGCGCCGGCTGGCCCGCCGCAGCTGGGCGGACATGAACGAGTACGCGGAGGCCAAGAGCGAGGTCATCGCCGGGATCCTGCGCCGGAGCCGCGCCTAGCAGGACCCGCGGCCGGTATCGGATCGTCGGGGTCGCGCTCGGACTGCAGGTTCGTGCACAACACAGACCTGCACCGCCAAAAGGTGGTCGCTCGGGCGATTTGTGCGGTGCCATCGAAGCGCCGAGGACGGTGCGGTCGTCGGTCGCGGACCCCGCCGGGGACCGTCGCGCACGCCACTCGAGGAGAACCGTGACCAAGAGAACCCTGCTGCCCGCCCTGGGCGCCGCGACCCTGCTGGTGTCCGCCCTCGCCGCGGTCAGCCCAGCGGCCGACGCTGCGCCCACGATGCACGGCAAGCGGGTCTGCTCGGTGTCCCGGGCCGCGACCTCGGCGAGCTGTTCCGCGAAGGTGCTCGTCGACGCGGCCGGCGCGGTGCCGCACAGCACCAGTCCCGCGGCGAGCGCGAGGACGCCCACGGAGCTGCGCAGCGCCTACTCTTTGACCGGCACCAGCTCCGGCGGCCGGACGGTGGCCATCGTCGACGCCTACGGCTACCCGAACCTGGCCCGCGACCTGGCGACCTACCGGTCGCAGTTCAAGCTGTCGACCTGCACGACCTCGAGCGGGTGCCTGAAGATCCTCGACCAGAACGGCGGGACGAGCCTGCCGCGGTTCAACGCGGGGTGGGCCGGCGAGCAGGCTCTCGACGTGGACGCCGTCTCGGCGATCTGCCCGGACTGCAAGATCCTGGTCGTGCAGGCCCGGAGCTCGTCGATCACCGACCTGGGCACTGCGGTGAGGACCGCCGCCAATCAGGCCGGCGTGGTCGCCATCTCCAACAGCTACGGCGGGGGGGACCTCTCAGACTCCACCTACGGCTCCTACTACAACCACCCGGGCATCGCGGTGACCGCCTCCACCGGCGACGACGGCTACCAGGGTGGCAGCTTCCCGGCGTCCTCCTCCTACGTCACCGCGGTGGGCGGTACGACGCTCACCGCCGCCTCGAACACCCGGGGCTGGACGGAGTCCGCCTGGAGCGGCGCGGGCTCGGGATGCTCCGCCGTCAACACGGCCCTGGCTGCGGCCGCCAACTCCCGGACGGGTTGCTCGAAGCGGGCGATCGCCGACGTCGCCGCGGCGGCCGACCCGTCCAACGGCGGGATGGCCGTCTTCTACCCCACCAGCCAGACGGCCTCCACGTGGGCGCAGGTCGGAGGCACCAGCGAGGCCTCTCCGATCATCGCCTCGGTCTACGCCCTGTCCGGGAACACCTCCGGCTACGCCAATGCCATCCCCTACAGCCACACCGCGTCGCTGAACGACGTCACCGGTGGCAGCAACGGCACCTGCCCGACCACCCAGTGGTGCAACGCGCGAACCGGCTGGGACGGGCCGACCGGGCTCGGCACCCCCAAGGGCACCGGAGGCTTCTGACCGCTCACCGCACCGCCCGATGACCCGCGGACATGCTCCGCGGGTCGTCGACGTGCGGTGTCGTAGGACCGCGGCCGTCCGAGTGCCGCTCATGATCCGACAGGGTCGTCCGTCTCAGGGGCCGGGCGACCCTGTCGCGCACTCCGCGCAGGCGGGCCCGATGGCACCCGCCTGACGCCATCGTGACGCGGACTGACGCCGCCGTGACACCGGGTGATGCCATCCTGACGCAGATTGATGTCACTACCGCTTGACATGACGTCAAGGTTGACGTCATAGTGGTGCACATGGACATCACCCCCTACGTCGAGAACCTCCGGCGGGACCTCGCCGCGGCCGCTGAGGCCGGCGGCCCGGAGGCCCGGGCAGCCGCCGAGCGCCTCGCGCTGGCCCTCGACCCGGCTGTCCGGCTGACCCTCATGGACGCCCTGTCCCAGGCGGCGGCCGAGATCACCGCCGAGCTCGCCGCGGGCTCGGTCGAGGTGCGGCTGCGAGGTCGCGAGCCCGAGCTCGTGGTCGACGTACCCACCGCACCGATGGCGGCCGCACCGGGCGTCGCACCGACGACCGTGCCCCCCGGGGCAGACGCGCCGGCCGAGGCCGAGGACGAGGGTGACGACGAGGACGGCGCGGTCGCCCGCATCACGCTCCGGATCCCCGAGTCGCTGAAGTACAAGGCCGAGGAGCTCGCCGCCAAGGGCGGGCACTCGCTGAACAGCTGGATCGTCAACGTGGTCCGCAACGCGACCCGGGACCGGGCGGTGAGCGTCGACATCGACCTCTCCAGCGTGCCGTTCCTCGACGCCGGCTCCCCGCGCGGACGGGGCCGCTCCAGCAAGCGGATGACCGGCTGGGTGTAGCCCGCCCGTCCCACCGAGCACAGACCGCACACCACACACCACATGCACCGACCGGCGGACGCCGGGTCGGCGGCCGAGCACACCCTCGTCCGGCCGCCCCAGGGCGCCGCCGAGCCTCGATGCGAGCCCCCCATAGATACGCCCATGAGACACACCCCCATGAGATACGGAGAAACGCCATGCAGAAGACCTTCAGCACCCCCACCCCCGTCTCGCTGTTCGTCGAGCTCCGCGCCGGCGACCTCGTCGTGCACGCCGGCGCGACCGACGAGACCGTGGTCGAGGTCTCCGGCGGGGACGCCGACGACGTCACCGTGGAGCAGCACGGGGACGAGATCTCGGTGATCGCGGGCCGAGGCGGCCACGGGTTCTTCGGCTCCGCACGCCAGGTGTCGGTGCACGTCTCCGTGCCGCAGGACAGCCGGCTGTCGACGAAGCTCGGCTCGGCGGACCTTCGCGTCGAGGGCCGCATCGGCGCCACCAAGGTGCGGACCGGGTCCGGGGGCGTGCAGGTCGACGAGATCGCCGCCGACGGGTCGTTCGAGGCGGGTTCCGGCGACATCCAGGTCGACGTGGTGACCGGATCCCTGCAGGTCAAGTCCGGATCGGGCGACGTGGTCCTCGACCGGGTCGAGGGGTCCACCGAGGTCTCCACCGGGTCCGGCGACGTGTCGGTCGGCTCGGCCCGGCAGGCCCTCAGCGTGCGGTCCGGCTCGGGCGACATGCGGGCCCGCGAGGCGTACGGCGACGTCGTGATGAGCACGGCATCCGGCGACCTGGTCGTCGACCGGCTCCACGGCGGCCAGCTCAGCGCCAAGAACGTGTCCGGTGACATCCACGTCGGGGTCCCCGCCGGTGTGCCGGTGTGGACCGACATCAGCACCATGACCGGGAGCGTCCGGTCGAACCTCCAAGGCGCCGGCCAGCCCGACGAGGGCCAGGACCACATCGAGCTGCGCGCCAAGACCGTCAGCGGGGACATCGAGCTCCGCCAGCTCTGAGACCAGACCACGCAACGCCATACCAGAAGGAGATCCGACCATGTCCCAGCTCAGCTTCCTCACCGACCAGCTCGCCAAGCAGGAGATCGCCGAACGGGTCGCCGCGGCCAGCCGCTCCCGGCTACCGGGCAGGCGTCGGCCGCACGGGCGCCACGCGCTGGCGCAGCGGCTGCATCGCATCGCCGACCGCGTCGACGTCTGAACGCAGCCCAGGCGCCCCTCGTCCGCGCTGCTTCAGACGGGGCCCGCCCGGATGATGCGGTCGAGGGTGCGTCGGCCCCACCGGCTCATCGTGGGGTTGGAGTCGACGTAGTACCAGACCAGCCCCATGGCCTGCTCGAAGGCCCACGCGATGCCCCGGCTCCACTGCACGTCGCTGCATCCGAGGGCCGCACGGAACACCTCGCGCCGCTCATCATCCAGGAGGTGCCAGGCGGCGACGAGGTCGAGAGCCGGGTCCGCCGGACCGAAACCACCACCGTCGAGGAGGCCGGTCAGCCGGCCGTCCGCCACCAGCACGTTGGGCGGGGTGAGGTCGCCGTGGCACATCGCGTCCGCGTCCACCTCGGGCAGGTCCCTGAGCCCAGCCCAGAGCGCCCGCAGCGCGGGGACGTCCAGCAGGTCCTCGCTCTCCCGGAAGCACACCTCCAGCCACTCGTCGTGGTCGGGGAGGTGGCCACCTCGCCCCGATCCGTCGAAGCGTCGCCCGCGCGTATCCACCGCGCGGAGGCGGGCGACCAGGGCCGCCAGGTCGTGCGCGAAGCCCACTGAACCGGCCGGGTCCTCCACCGACGCGTCGTGGCCCGGAAGCCAGGTCTGGACGCTCCACGGCAGCGGATACCCCTCTCCCGGCTCTCCGAGCGCGACCGGCTCCGGTGTCGGGACCGTGGACACCTCGGCCAGCTCGCGGGCCGACCCCGCCTCCGCCCTCAACGAGGCACGCGCGTGGTCCGGATCCTGGGCGGCCAGACGGAAGCGCGCGGCGAGAGCCGAGCCGATCCGGAAGATTGCGTTGACCGTCCCGGCGGTTCGCACCTCCGAGACGGCCAGTCCGCGCCACTGGGGGAACTGGGCGTCCACCAGACGTCGAGCCGTGCGCCCGTCGACGAGGAGCTGGTCGGGGTGCATCGCCATGTCGACAGGGCCGCCCGGGTCACACCTCGGTGCGGTGGAAGTTCAGGTGCGAGCGCGACGGTGTGGGTCCCCGTTGACCTTGGTAGCGGGACCCGTACTTCTCGGACCCGTACGGGTGCTCGGAGGGCGAGGACAGCCGGAAGAAGCACAGCTGGCCGATCTTCATCCCCGGCCAGAGCTTGATCGGGAGCGTGGCG
The DNA here is from genome assembly GCA_033850795.1 of Nocardioidaceae bacterium. Classification (GTDB taxonomy): domain Bacteria; phylum Actinomycetota; class Actinomycetes; order Propionibacteriales; family Nocardioidaceae; genus Nocardioides_B. Next base: position 14,284 of record JAWWPF010000224.1, read on the forward strand.
ACGTTCGAGAGCTCCAGCGTCACGTGGCCCGAGAACCCCGGGTCGATGAAGCCCGCGGTGGAGTGCGTCAGGAGGCCGAGGCGTCCCAGCGACGACTTGCCCTCGAGGCGGGCCGCCACGTCGTCCGGGAGGGTCACCACCTCGTAGGTGGACCCGAGCACGAACTCCCCCGGATGCAGGATGAAGGGCTCGTCGCCGGCCGGCTCGACCTCCCGGGTGAGGTCGGGCTGGTCCGAGGCGGGGTCGATGTGCGGGTACCGGTGGTTCTCGAAGACCCGGAAGAACCGGTCGAGCCGGACGTCGACGCTCGAGGGCTGGACCATCGCGGCGTCGAAGGGGTCGAGGGCGACCCGCTTGGCGTCAATCGCGGCGAGGATGTCGCGGTCGGAGAGCAGCACACGGGTAACCTACCGGCCGCCTCAGGGACCTCTGGCACGGCCGCGCGGGCCTCCCGGGACAATGCCGCGCCCGGCCCTCGAGCCGGCACGGCGCTGGTGGGCGGTCTGAACGACCTGCCGGTCAGCGCAGCCGGACCACCAGCCGGCTGGTGCCGACTCCACGTCCGGCGTCGACCCGCACCTCGTGGCCACGGGCGGTCGTGAGCACGTGGAAGCGGACTGCGTGCCCGCCGAGGCGTACGGCGGCCACGTCGGCACCCTTCGGCAGCACCGCGCCCACCGTGAGGTGCCAGCGGTGCGTCCGACGTACGACCGTGGTCAGCACCTTGGCACCGCGGGTGGCGCGGACCGAGACGGCTCCGGAGCCCAAGCGGATGTTGCGACCGGCCACGGACGGCTGCCCGGCGGGGACCTGGGGAACGACCCGGACCCGGCCCCGACCGAGGTCCGGCGCGACGCCGAGCTCGAAGTGCACGACCGGCCACAGGATCCCGTAGGTCCCCCAGGCCTGCAGCGCCATGGACCGCTCGTTGAACGGCCGGTCGATGTTGGCGCCGACGTCCGGCGAGGGCGAGATCTCGGGCATCGCCCCCGGCAGCTCCCAGGCGGTGCGGTCGAGCTGGGCGCGGGCGTTGCCGGTGGTGTAGCGCTGCAGCTGCCCGGAGCCCATCCGGCCCAGCGCGGCCTCCGCCACGGCCATGATCGAGGTGGTCAGCGTGAAGACCTCGCGGTCCGCGGGAGCGGTGGACGTCGTCGGGTCGCAGGTCGGCCCGAGGTTCCCCGCGGGGTCGGTGGTGGCGCCGGTGCCGCTGTGGAAGAGGCCGAACGTCCCGGAGTAGCAGGGCTCCTCCCGCTTGGCGACCGCCGCCCGGGCGTGGGCCGGCGCGGCGAGCGGTCCGTCCGGACGGCCGGGCCTGTGCAGCTCGGCCTCGACCGGGGTCAGCCCGATCCAGTGCCGCTGGAAGACCTTGTGGTTGCCGGGGTCGTCGAGCGAGTCGGCGTACTGCCGCGCCGCGTGGCCGAACCACCACGAAGACTCGAACTTCTTCTCCAGCGCCGCCGCGCGCCTGGTGGCCCAGACCCGCGTCGCGCGGTCGCCCTTGCTCGCGGCCAGGTCGGCGAGGTCGCGCAGGCCCCGATCGGTGTAGACGGCGTTGTCGAGCTTCTCCTCGCCCATCCCCGGGCGCTCCACGTTCCCGAGCCCCTCCGGCCAGCCGTCCCGGTCCGCGTCGAGCCGGCGGTAGATGTAGTGCAGGTTCCGCTTGGCGAAGCCGTACATCTCGTCCCGGAACGCCGCATCCCCGGTCCATCGCCAGACCAGCGCCACCAGGCTCGGGAACTTCGCGGTCTCGTCGGTGTTGCCGGGGTCGCTGGTGGCCCCGAAGAAGACCTGCCCGTCCGAGGTGACCTCGTGCACCACCTTGCCGCTGCGCCCGTTCGCCACCAGGCTGACGTCGCGCAGCGCCCGGAGGTGGTCCTCGATGGCGCGGAACTGGCCGGCGGCGACGGCGGCGAACCCCGAGTACTCACCATCGGTCGCGAAGAGCCAGGGGTAGTCGGGGAACCCCGCCCCGATCCACCGGGCGCGGGCGACGGTGCCCTTGGGCGCGGGGTACTTGGTGCCGGCGTTGGTGACCCGCACGTGCAGGCCGCGTGCCTCCTGGACCGACTCGGCGAGGTCCTGCTTGCTCCAGGTGACGCTGCGCTGCAGCCGGCGGTCGCCGGGCAGCCGGACCACCGTGCGGTGCGCGACGGAGCGGCGGCTCGCGAGCTTCTGCCGCAGCAGGGTCGCGGGGTGCCGCAGGGCGCGGGCCTGCGCGGCGCGGGCTGCGGCCACACCGTGGTCCGAGCCGGCCACCGAGAACCACACCGTCCGGCCGCCTTGCGGCACCGCGACCCGGTAGTGCAGCGCTCCTCCGGTGCCCTTGCCGTAGGCCGTGTCGTCGCAGCGGGGCGGGGCCGTGGGGGTCCCCGGCCCGGACGCGGGACAGACCACGAGGCCCTTGTCCTGCGGCCCTCGGTGGTTCGGCCCGAACGACATCGAGCGCGGCCTCAGCCGGGAGCCGACGAGGGCGGCGTAGTGGTGCGGCTCGGCGTTCGGGACCTTGGGCGTCCCGTCCTCGCGGAACAGCAGGCTGCGGCCGTCGGGCCGGCCGGTGTCGGGGAGGTTGTAGGTCTTCTGGCTCGGTGTGGTCTCCCCCCAGGGGTAGACCTTCATCAGCTCCGAGTGTGCGTCGACGGTCAGGTCGAGGGTGGTGGCGGTCGGCGAGTCCAGCCGCAGGCCGACGAGACCGGCGCGGACCCCGTCGGGTGCGAAGTCGGTGCGGGTGATGCGGACCCCGTCGTGGGTGCCGAGGGCCATCCGCTGGTAGCCCCAGCCGCTGGTGTAGGACGTCGCGCTCAGCCAGCTGCCGGCGGCCTTGAACCACAGGCCGTCGAGCAGCTTGACCGGTGGCGTCCAGAAGCCGCCCATCTCGCCGCGCGTGTGGAACCCGGTCGCCGGATAGGTGCCGTCCTCGGCGCCCATCGCGTAGAACCGGTCGCCGACCACGAGGCTGCGCCGGTCCTTCAGCCGCGACGCGGTCGACAGCTCCGGGGAGCGGGGCAGGGCCCGGTCGGCCCGGGAGGGGGTGGCCCGTGCGGCGGCCGACTGCTCGGTCGAGGCGACCGGGACGATGAGAACGGCGGACAGGGCGGCGGCGAGCAGCGGCGTACGGCGCATGGTTCTCCTGGCGAGTGACGGATCCCACGGGCCTAGTACCCGGACGGGCCGGTGGGCAACCCCGGGAAGCGCCGCGCGAAGATGGTCGGCATGGAGTACCGGACCCTCGGGCGCGCGGGCTGCGCCGTCTCGACACTGACCCTCGGCACCATGACCTTCGGCAAGGAGACCGACGAGCCGGGCGCCCACGAGCAGCTCGACGCGTTCTTCGAGGCCGGCGGGAACCTGGTCGACACCGCGGACGTGTACAACGCGGGTAGGTCAGAGGAGATGATCGGCCGATGGCTGGCGGACCGTCCCGCGGACCTGCGGGAGCGGGCCGTGATCGCGACCAAGGGTCGTTTCGCGACCGGTGAGGGCGTCAACGACCTCGGGCTGTCCCGGCGTCACCTGCAGCGGGCGCTCGACGCGTCGCTGCGCAGGCTGGGCGTGGACTGCGTGGACCTCTACCAGGTGCACTCCTGGGACCCGCTGACCCCGCTGGAGGAGACGCTGGGAACGCTCGACGACCTGGTACGCGCGGGAAAGGTCCGCTACGTCGGTCTGTCGAACTACACCGGCTGGCAGGTCCAGAAGACCGTCGCCCTCGCGGAGCGGCACGGCTGGGAGAAGCCGGTGACCCTGCAGCCGCAGTACAACCTCCTGGTCCGCGAGCTGGAGTGGGAGATCGTCCCGTCGTGCCTCGACGCGGGCCTGGGTCTGCTGCCGTGGTCACCGCTCGGCGGTGGCTGGCTGACCGGCAAGTACTCCCGTGCCGAGCGGCCCACCGGCGCGACCCGGCTCGGTGAGGAGCCGGGACGGGGCGTCGAGGCGTACGACCGCCGCTCCTCCGCCCAGCGCACGTGGGACGTCGTGGACGCGGTCCGGCAGGTCGCCGAGCAGCGCGGCGCGACGATGGCGCAGGTCGCGCTGGCCTGGCTGGTGGACCGTCCCGCCGTGACCTCGGTCATCCTCGGGGCCCGCACCACCGCGCAGCTCGCGGACAACCTCGGAGCGGCCGGACTGCACCTCGAGGACGCCGAGCTGGCCCTGCTGGACGCCGCGAGCGACCCCGCCACGGGTGACTACCCCTACGGCGACCTGGGGCAGCACCAGCGAGGCCGCACCGTCGATCCCGCCGAGTGGCGGGCCGCAACCCCGAAGTGACCCTCTGCCGGGCGGTGCCCCGGCAGCGGGCGGCGTCCGCATTGGGTACTATCTGCGTCGTCCCCGGCCGTGTGCCGGGCACCTGCGGATGTAGCTCAGTTGGTAGAGCGCGACCTTCCCAAGGTCGATGTCGCGAGTTCGAATCTCGTCATCCGCTCGGGTGGGACCGCCCGAGAGCGCCTGGTGCGGCTCAGGGAAGGTCCTCGAGGGCCAGCCATTCGTCCCACGACAGGTCGCGGCCGACGTACCTCGGATGCCGGAACGGCCACTCCGCCTCGATCCACCGGGGCACCAGCTCGTCGAGCGCAGCCTCCACCGGCGTGCCGACACAGGAGTCGACCACCCACCAGGAGATCTCCGCGTCCGCACCGCCGACCTTCTCCGGCGGGTCGATGTAGACACAGCCGAGCAGCCTCGTCTCCGCCTCGTCGAACAGTGCGTAGTTGAAGCTCTCGTGGGTCTCCATCTCGTCCGCGTGGTGCTGCAGGTCCTCGCGGTCCTGCTCCGCGGTCATGGTGGCGGGCGGCCAGCCCCACGCCCTGCCGTAGATCGAGAAGAGCCGCTCCTGCGAGCCCATCACCGCCACCATGTCGAGGTCGGTGTCCTCCGGGCGGATCGGTCGCAGGTGCTCGCCGGTGCTCAGCTCGGCTCGCTGCGGGTGCCGGAAGTCGGCCGGCAGCCACGGCTGCGGGGTCTCAGTCATGGTTGCTCCCGGCCGTCGTCGGATCCGCCTGCTGCGCCGGTACGGCGGACACCCGTCCCGGCGCGCTCGGACACTACCCTGCTCCGCATGCCGATCCCCGACTTCGTCCGCGAGCTGCGCCGGCACATCGGGACAGCCGAGCTCTGGCTGCCCGGTGTCACCGCCGTGGTCGTCCGGGACGCCGAGGTGCTCCTCGTGCAGCGCGCGGACAACGGGCACTGGTCCCCGGTGACCGGGATCGTGGATCCGGGAGAGCAGCCGGGAGTCGCCGCCCGCCGGGAGGTGCTGGAGGAGACCGGTGTCACCGTGCGGGTCGACCGCCTGGCCTGGGTCCAGGCCCTGCCGCGGACCACGCACGTCAACGGCGACCTCGCGACCTACCTGGACCACACCTTCGCGTGCAGCTACGTCTCCGGCGAGCCCTTCGTCGCCGACGACGAGTCCCTGGCGGTCCGGTGGTGCCCCCTCGACGACCTGCCGCCCCTGCAGCAGTCCTTCGCCGACCGCATCGCCTGCGTGCTGGCCAACGACCCGGTCACCCGGTTCGCCTCCTGACAGCACCGAACTATGCTCTCGCCGTGACCGGACCGACCGAGTTCCGCGGCTTCCCGGTCGCCGCCCTGGACTTCTACGACGACCTGGAGATGGACAACACCAAGTCGTTCTGGACGGCCCACAAGGACGTCTACGAAGCAGCGGTCAAGGCCCCGATGGCGGCCCTGGTGGCCGCGCTCGAGCCGGAGTTCGGCCAGGCCAAGGTGTTCCGGCCCTTCCGTGACGTTCGGTTCGCCAAGGACAAGACGCCGTACAAGACCCACCAGGGGGCGTTCGTCGCGGCCGGCCCCGCCACCGGCTGGTACGTGCAGGTCGGCGCTCCGGGGGTCCGCGTGGGGGTCGGGTTCTACGAGGCCGGCTCCACGCGGCTGGCCGCCCTCCGCGAGGCCATCGCGCAGGAGCGGCGCGGCAAGGAGCTCCAAGGCATCATCGGCACGCTCGTCGCCGACGGCTGGGAGCTCGGAGGGGAGAAGCTGAAGACCTCACCGCGCGGGTACGACGCCGACCATCCTCGGATCGACCTGCTGCGTCACAAGTCCCTCACCATGGGGCGGGCCTACGGGTTCGAGCCGGTGATCCACACCCCGGAGCTGCTCGACCGGGTGCGGAACGACTGGCGGGCGGCCAGGCCGCTCGTCGAGTGGGTCTCGGCCAACGCCGGCGACTGAGCGGCCCTCCTCCCGGTGCGCGTCAGGCGCCGGGACCCTCCTCCAGCGCGAGGGTCGCACCCTCGGTGACGAGCCGGCTCAGGTCGAGGCGCGCGTCCCTCGGCAGGCCACCGTCCGTCGCCATCGCCTCGACCAGGACCCGGGCGACCTCCCGGACCTTCACGTTGCGCTGCTGGGAGTAGCGACGCAGCAGGGCGAACGCCTGCTCGGCATCGATCGCGTAGGCCGACATCAGGGCGCCCTTTGCCTGCTCGATCAGGGGCCGGCTCTGGCCGATCAGCTCCAGCGCCGCGTCGACCTCCTGCGCGACCGTTCGTCGTACCGCCTCGCTGACGTCCACCAGGTGACCGCTCAGACCCGTCGGCGTGCCGTCGGAGTCCAGCTCCCCCGAGGCGGTCGTGACGACCTGGCGAACGGTCGCGTGCGCGTCCAGGATCCGGTGCCACAACGATCCGGTGCTCCCTTCACGCAGCACCTGCGCCAGGAACTCGTCCACCGAGGCGCGGTCGTCCGGGTGCTGGTGGGACAGGATCAGCTCGGTCGTCGGCACCACCTCACCGGAGGAGAAGCCGTAGATCGCGTAGACCTGCTCCCCCCACGTCCAGGTGTCCGAGACGGGGTCGAAGTGGAAGGCACCGGAGTGCTCGAGATGAGAGGGCGACACGACAGCCTTGGCCTAGCACTTGTCCGGCTGGTGGCTCAACCGCGGGAAGGATGGTAGCGGAGATAGGGCTGCGGTCATCGGGTGTCCGTCGGAGCGGTCAGTGCGGCTGCCACGCGTCTTCGGAGTCGGTCCGGGAGGTGACCGCCTGGGGCAGCGTGCCCTCGGCCAGCGCCCGGATGGTGACCTGCTCGAACACGTCGCGCAGGCTGCTGCGGGCGGCGATCCAGACGTGCTGCAGGACCTCCGCGGAGTCATTGTAGGAGACCGCCTCCGGACGCAGGCCGTACACGCTCACCAGCGGCCCGTCCACCGCACGGATCACGTCGGCGACGCTGACCGTCTCGGGCCCGCGAGCCATCCGCCAGCCCCCGGACTGCCCGCGCTGGCTCATCACGACCCCGGCCCGGCGGAGGTCGGCGAGGATGGCCTGGAGGAAGCCGTGCGGGATCTCCTGCAGCCGACCGAGCTCCTCGGCGCTGACGGGGTCGCCGCCCTCGCGCGAGGCGAGCTCGATCAAGGCCCGCAGGGCGTAGTCGGACTTGGCAGAGACGCGCACGCACTAAGTCTGTCAGACAAGTACACGAAACCCGGTCCGCGGGTTGTCGCGCCGCTCTCCGCGACTGCGACCACGGACCCGGCGCGCGCGTCGGAGGCAGCTCAGACCGCAGTGGCGCCGCCGGCCGTGGCCGCGATCTCCACCAGGGACAGGGACTCGTCGGAGAGGTCGGGGCTGACCCGCCCGCTGGACACGATCTGCCGGATCGGGTCGATGGCGTCCCAGTCGTTGGCGTGCATGCCGGCGAGGACCTGCCCGTCGAGGAGCCAGAAGGCGCTGAAGGCGCCTTCCTCGGGCCGGCCGCGCACGATCACCTGGTCGTACCCCTCGGGGCCGACGTAGCCGACGTACTCCATCCCCAGGTCGTACTGGTCGGTGAAGAAGTAGGGCAGGTGGTCGTAGGCGACCTGTCCACCGGCCAGGTTGAGCCCGGCGACCTTCCCCTGCTCGATGGCATTGTCCCAGTGCTCCACGCGGACGCGCCGGGCCAGGCTCGGCCGGTACGAGTTCGCCACGTCTCCCGCGGCGAACACCGACGGGTTCGCGCTGCGCAGGTGCTCGTCGACCGGGATCCCGTTGTCCACCTCGAGCCCGGCCTCCTCGACCAGCCCGGTGTTAGGCGCGACCCCGATCCCTACCAGGACGAGGTCGCTCTCGACGGCTGCGCCGTCTGCCAACCGCACCACGGCCCGGTCACCGTCGTGGCTGAAGGCGTCGATCCGGACTCCGGTCCGCAGGTCGACGCCGTGCTTGCGGTGCAGGTCCGCGAAGTGCTGCGCGACCTCAGGGCCGAGGACCCGCAAAAGAGGGAGGTCCAGCGTCTCGAGGACGGTGACGGAGCAGTCCGCCTGGCGAGCCGCAGCGGCGATCTCCAGACCGATCCAGCCGCCGCCCACGATCGTCAGGCTGGCGCGCTGCGACAGGGCCTCCTTGATCCGGTCGCTGTCCTCGATGGTGCGCAGGTAGGCGACCGCTGCCCCGCTCTGGTCCGCGGGCGGCAGCCGACGCGGCGATGCTCCGGTGGCGATCAGCAGCCGTTGGTACGGCTGCTCGGTGCCGGCCGAGACGACGACCTCCTTGCCGAGGTCGATGCGGGTGACCGGCTCTCCGAGCCGGAGCTCCACGTCGTGCTCGTCGTACCAGGCCTGGTCGTGCACCGTGGCGTCCGTGAGGGTGCCGTCGCCCGTCAGGTTGCCCTTGGAGAGCGGAGGGCGCTCGTAGGGGAGGTGCCGCTCGTCGCCGTAGACCACGACCGGCTCGGCGAACCCGGCCTCCCTGACCGACTCCACCGCCTTGGCCGCGGTGAGTCCTGCGCCGATGATCACGAGGGGTTTGCTCATGTCGCTTCCTTGCTGTGGCGGGTCAGGTGGAGGAACTCTGCGCGGGCCGCGGGGTTCTCCCTGAGGTGTCCTCTCAGCGCGGAGGTGACCGTTCGTGTCCCGTGTGCCCGTGCGCCGCGCAGGCTCATGCACGTGTGCTCAGCCTCGATGATGACACCGACTCCGCGCGGTGTCAGGTGGCGCTGGAGGTGGTCGGCGACCTGCGTGGTCATCCGCTCCTGGGTCTGCGGCCGCCGGGCGTAGAAGTCCACGAGGCGGGCGAGCTTGGAGAGACCCAGGACCCGGTCGCCCGGTAGGTAGCCGACGTGCGCGACGCCGGTGAACGGGAGCATGTGGTGCTCGCAGACGGAGCGGACCGCGATGTCCTCCACGAGCACCATCTCGTCGTACCCCTCGGCGTTGGAGAAGGTGGTGAAGTCGAAGGGCGGCGCGGTGACCATCTCGGCCAGCGCGTGCGCCATCCGCCGTGGCGTGTCGAGCATCGCCTCGGTCCCCAGCGGCAGCCCCAGGGCCCGCAGCAGGTCCGCCGCGGCCCGTTCGGCGGCGACCAGGTCCACGTCGGCCTCGGGGTCGGCGACCCGCAGCCGCCACGGTCTCGCGCCGACCCCGGGGTCGGCCCGGTCCGGGTCGGCCCGGTCCGGAGCAGGCCGGGACTGCGCGGTCCCGCTCATCGGGTGACCACGGGCTCGCGGGCCACGCCGCCGGTTTCGGCGCTCCGCGGTGCCGGCGAGGCGGCGAGACGCCCGAGTGCCAGCGCCGCGACCAGCAACCCGAAGTCGCGCAGGGCGACGTCGAAGTAGCTTCCGAGAGTCAGCAGGTCGACGATGATCGCGAGCAGCCAGGCAGCCACGAGGTAGGCGCCGAACCGAGGCTGGAGCGCGACGGTGAACACCGCACGGAGCAGGAGGAACGCCTGGCGCTCGGGGCTGACTGCGGTGAGCCGGGTGGCCGTGGTCGAGGCTCCGGGTCGGTTCATAGCGGCCTCCAGAGGTCGGGAAGGTGGTCACCCGACCTTAGGTGCTCTCGGCCTCTTGCGTCAATAGATTTATCTTTTAGAAGCCAGGGCAGCGTCAGGCCACTCGAGTCCCCGGTGCCGAGCCGGTCCTGGAGCGCCATGTGCAGGAACCCGAGGAGCTCGAGCTGGCGGGCTCCCGCAACGGACCGGCGTCCAGCGCCCGCATGCCGGCGGTCTCCACGAGCTCGGAGACCTGCCGCTTGGCGTCCCTCGTCGTCGGCCGCTACGAAGACGTCGAGGGGCTGCCCGGCGACCTCTCCGGCCACGAGGGTGCCGGCGAACGTGGTGTTGAACGCCTTCACGACGCGGGCTCCCTCGCCGAGCCGGCCGGCGATCTCCTCGCCCGCCGAGGAGTCCGCGGGAGTGACCAACCGGTCGAAGCTGCCCCAGTCGACGGGGTTGGTGATGTCCACGACCACCTTGCCGGCGAGGTCGCCCGCCTGGTCGGCCACACACTGCAGGGCGCCGTCGAACGGCGTGGCCAGCACGATGACGTCCCCGGTCAGGGTCACTGTCGTCATCGCCGTCTCCTCATGGTCGGTGGGGCGGGGTCCGTCAGGTCCGTCAGGTCCGTCAGGTCCGTCAGGTCACAGTCGGGACGCCTGCCGTCGTACCGGCCGGCTCGCGCCTGACGAAGCCACTCCGACAGCAGTCGCTCAGGGCCGGCCGGGTCGGTGCCGCGTACCGTCGCCCATCCCGAGCAGCCGACCGGGCCTGCTCAGGAACCGGCTGGCGCCGGGCTGCGGCTCCAGCACCTCCTCGGCGCTCTGATGGGCGAACGCGTGCGCGAGCAGCCCCTCCGCGTCGTCCGACCAGTCGTCGGGACCGCCGCCGGTTGAGCCAGTGGAGACCACTGACCCCTTGTCAGCCGCACCGGCCTGGCGGGCGTAGAAGAGGGCGTACCGCGACCTCGCGGGGCTCGCCGCGGGGGCGCCGCGCTCGGGCACTCGCAGGCACCACCTGGTGCCCTCGCCCGGGGCGGAGGCGACCCGGAGGTCCGCGCCCGCCTCCCTGGCCAGGTCGCCGAGCACCCGCAGTCCGAAGTGGCCGTGGGCCGGGTTGGCCCGGACCAGCGCCGGCTCGAACCCGACCCCGTCGTCGCTGACCTCGAGGACGGTCGCGCCCTCGTGGCCGCGCAGGGAGAGGGTCACCGACCGGGCCTGGGAGTGCCGCATCGCGTTGAGGAGGCACTCGTGGGCGACCCGGTAGATCAGCCGCTCCTCGACGACACCCAGCCCGGCATCGGCGTCCGGGTCGAGGTCGATCAGGACCTCGATGTCGCGGGACCCGAGGCTGACGACCAGGTCGTCCAGGGCGGCGACCAGCCCGGCGGTCTCCAGGTTGGGAGGGTAGATGTCCACGACCAGGGAGCGCATCGCGGTGATGCCCCTGCGCACCGTGGCCGACGCCTCACGAAGCCGGGTCGCCAGCTCGTCCTGGTCCACGGCGGCGGCCCGGGTAGCCGCGCTCGACACGGTCAGGGAGGCGCCGGCGAGGTCCTGGATGACGCCGTCGTGCAGGTTGCCGGCGATCCGTCGGCGCTCGTCGGTGGAGGCCTCGACGGCCCGCTCGAGAAGCGCCTCACGCTGCTGCTGGGACTGGCGGACCTTGGTCACCAGGCGCCACACCACGGGCACCATCAAGACGATGAGAGCCACCAGGCTGGACAGGGTGATCCCGGCGAAGCCGCGCCAGATCTGGCCGGCGCGTGAGGTGACCCCGTCGTACGGCGCGTAGGTCTCGAACAGCAACGGCTTCCCCGCCGGCGTCCAGACGGGCCGGTAGACCTCCAGGAGCTTGCCCTGGCCTCGCTCGTACGTGTTCTCCGGCCGGCCGAGGTCGGAGACCTCCGCATGGGTCTTCGGGCGCGTGAAGACGCCACGCTCCTCCTCGCCCAGCGGGAACTTCCTGTTCAGCAGGCGCGGCTCGTCGGAGTAGACGATCCTGCCCTCCGGCGTCCAGATCTTCACGCGCCGGCTCGAGCTGCCGAGCACGTACTTGTGGACGGCGCGGTCCATGATCGCGAAGGCCTTCGGGTCACCGGACGCGAGGTTGTCGCGCAGCGCAGGCTGCACCACCGCGTCCGCGAGGAGACCCGCGCTCTTGGCGGCGTCGTTGACGGACTCCCTCTCCGCGAGCCGCCGCGCCGCCACGGACCCGGACAGGCCGACGAGCAGCAGGACGAGGAGCGCACCGAGGACGAGGGGGATGAGCACCCGCTTGCGGCTCATCTGAGCCGACTCCGTCGGCGTCACGCGGGAGGCGTCCGCCAGTGTCATCCACGGTCGGTGGTCCGCAGGCCAGGTCCGCGCCTTCGCCCGGTCCGTGAGGTGCTCGCCGTCCATCACTCCCCCGACCCGCCGGAACCGTTGTCGCCGCCGGAACCGCCATCGGAACCGCCGCCGGAACCGCCATCGGAACCGCCGCCTGAACCGCCGTCGCCGCCGGAACCGCCGCCCGAACCGCCGTGGTCGTCACCACCACCGCCACCACCGCCACCTCCGTGCCGACCCCCGTGGTGCGCCGGGTGGCGAGCAGGATGCTTCGGCCCGTGATGTGCAGGATGCTTCGGCCCCTGGTGGGCCCGGTGATGTGCAGGGTGCTTCGGCCCGTGGCGTGCAGGGTGGTGAGCAGGGTGCCTCGGGCCGTGATGGGCGGGGTGGTCAGCCCGGTGATGAGCAGGGTGCCTCGGCCCGTGGTGGGCCGGGTGGCCCGCCTGGTCGTCGACCGGCGCGGGCTGGCGCTGCTGGGTTCCGGAGGACCCTCCCTGGGCACCGGAGGAGCCGGCTTGCGAACCGGAGGGGCTCTGGCCGGTGCGCTGCGACGCGGTGCGGCCGCTGCGCCGCCCGCTCCCATGTCGGGTCTCGTGGGCCGCCCCGTCGTTCGCTTCGTGCCGGGCCCCCTCGTGCCGGGCCCCGTCGTGCCGGCCGGGCTCCTGCTGACCGCCGGCCGTCGACGCGCGGTCGTCCGGGCCACGTCGACTCGCGCCGTCCTCGCCCGACTTACCCTGGCTGCCCTTCCCCGAGCCGGCCGCCTCGTTGTCGGCGGTCCCCGAAACTGAGCCGGCTGTGTCCCCCCGGTCGCGATGGCCGTCGGGTCCTCCGCGGTCCCGGTCGTCGCCTTCACGAGCAGAGCCGGACGGGCGCTGCGCGACCCCCTCGGCGACCTCGCGGAGGCGGCCGTCCCGGCGGTGACCGGCGCCCTTGTCGTCGCCCGGTGCCGACGACGGCATCTCCCGCCCGTTGCTGTCGAGCAGGGTGGCCGTGGCGGGCAGCCGGACGGGGACGTCCTGGGACAGCGACGCGTTGCCGATCAGCCCGATGGACGCGGGCGCGACAGCGAACAGCACTGCTGTGCCGATCATCGCGAGCGCTCTCATGCCGGTGTCCTTCGTCGGGTCTGGCGGATTACTCCTTTATCGGTCATGGAAGGGGCCGGGAGCCATCGGACCTTGGTACTACGACCATTGGGACGGGTCGGCAGCGTTCAGTGCCGCGGTGGCCGGACCGAGGCTCCCTGCAGTCGTCACTGGAGCGACCTCCCTGCCCCGAAAGGCCCCCCATGCGCCTCAGCAGCAAGCTCACCGGCAACCCCTCCGGCAACCCCTCCGGCAACCTCACCGCCAACGTCACCGGACCACGCGCGCTCTCCCGCTCGCTGCTTGCCGCCACGGTCGCGGCCCTGTCCCTGGCCGCCACGACGCTGGCCGGCGGCACAGCCCCGGCACAGGCCGCGACCTCCTCCGGGTGTGCCGGTGGCGCGTTCGTCGTGTCCCTGCCCGGCGGCTCCTCGGTATCGGGCACTCAGAGCGCCAAGATCTCGACCGCCGCGCTGCCCTCCGATGCGGTCCTGCAGGTCCGCGGACGGTACGTCGAGTTCGACTACGCCCCGGTCACCGGGAACGTCTACAACTACGTCTACACCGGAGCCGACAACCCGGAGTCCCTGACGGACGGCGTCCGCACGCCGATCTGGGACTCGAAGACCTTGAGCCTGGGGCCCGTGCTGCGCACCGAGGTGGAGGTCCGAACCGACGGCGGCGACCTGCTGCTGCAGTCGCGCGGCAAGGCCGGGAAGGTCAAGATCCAGGCCAAGGACTGCGCCACCGGCGGCGTCTTCCAGCAGGAGGTCGAGGCGGGGACCACGGTCCGGGCGACCCACACGCTGGCGCCCAACCTGTACTACTTCGTCAACCCCTTCACCGGGAAGGTGAACTTCGGTGACGGCACGAGGTTCCGCGGCAAGGACTCACCGCAGGTGGCGACGAAGGTCTCGCAGGGCGAGCGCGTCACCGTCTGGGACATCGCCTCGGGCGGCCGGATGGGCATGGTCCTCGGCGAGGACGCCGTGGAGCTGTCGGCCGGCGCGACTGCGTGCGTGAGCGACTGCCAGGCACAGAACCGGATCCGCGGATCCCTTCCGGTCACCGACCCGGCGTTCAGCGGCTGAGCGGTACGACGAACGGGCGGGCCGAGCGTCCGGCTGACTGTTGCCCGCCGACTGTTGCCCGCTGACTGTTGCCCGCTGACTGTTGTCTGGGCGCCGTGCGCGAGTAACAGTGGGGCAGGACCCTCGGCGCCGCCGACCGCTCCACTCGCGGCGCAGCGGCTCGACCCGACGAAGTGGAGAACGTCGTGAGCGTGGACGTCACCGCCCGCACCGACCAGACCAGCGACCCGGCCCGCGACCCGGCCCGCGACCAAGGCAGCCCGGCGGCAGCGCGCGGTCTGCCGAGGCACGAGCGACGGCGGCTGGTCCGCCAGGACCGGATCGCGGCCCACCTCGCCGAGCTGCATCACATCGAGCTCCTGCTCGCGGAGGCGGCGACGGTCGTCAGCGCCGGCTGGGTGCAGCACGGCTGGTTCGCGGTCGCCGATGAGCGGCACGGCACACGCGTCCTCAGCGCCCATGACCTCGACGCCCTGGAGACTCGACCCGTCACCGGCGCCTGCCTGGTGGGCGCGGTCGTGCACGCGGCCGGCGGACCGCCCAGCGTGCAGACCCAGCTCGTCCAGCGGGCCCTCGACCTGACCTGGCACACGTTGCACGAGGACAGCCACCGGCCCGTGCACTGGTGTCCCGCTCCGCCCGTGCGCGATGCACACGTCCGTGACCTCACCCGGTGGAACGACCATCCGAAGCGCACCGCGGACCAGGTCGCCACGCTCCTCGAGGACACCGCCAGGTCCGCGGCTGCCCAGGCCACCGGGGCTCGCGCGGCCCTCTGACGCTCCGCCCCGGAGGATGCCCCGGGGTTCGGGACTCCGGTTTGCCCTCGTCGGGCCCGGGTACCTCGCCGCCCCCAGCCGAGGAGCAGCGGTGAGGGAGCCAGAACAGAGCGGAGTCCCGACGGCGTCCGCGGGAGCATCACGCTGCCGGGGATAATCCTCGGGATCGGTCTCGGCGGGTTCGTGGACGGGATCCTGCTGCACATGATCCTGCAGTGGCACGCAGGCTCTCCAGCACGGAGACCGACAACGTGGGGATCACCTACTACCCGACGGACACCGTCCACGGCCTACACATCAACACCCTGTGGGGACTCGTCCTGGACGGGTGGGGTCTGTTCAACCTCGTCGAGGGGGGCGTCGACCACGAGATCCTGGGGATCCATCAGGTCCGCTCCGGCCCCCACCAGACCTTCTGGGATGTCGCGTTCCTGGCCTTCGGGGCTGCCATGCACGCCGGTGGCTGGGCTCTGCAGCGAACGGCGCCGAGACCCGGCGCAGCGAAGCCCGCGCCGTCGTGACGCCGGGCCTGGGACGGTCGGCGCGGCGCGGCTGGAGCCGGTGACGGCTGGCCTGATTCGTGCTCGGGTCCGTGCTCGGGTCCGTGCTCGGGTCCGTACTCGTCGCCTGGCACCTGTCACCGTCCTTCGACGGCTACGCGGTCAGGGACTTCGCAGGGCACATGGCCCAGCACCTGCTCCCTCGCGATCGTCGCGCCGGTCTGGCTGGTCCTCGGAGCTCCGGTGACCTTGCTGCTGCGGTCCGTGCCGGTGCGCCGCGCCCGGACGCTCAGCCGCGTGCTGCGCAGCCGGCCCGTGCACCTCCTCGCGAACCCGTGGGTCGCCCTGTTCCTGTCGACCGGCGGACTCGTCGCCTTGTCCTTCACACCGCTCCACGGCGCCTCGACGGGTCAGAGTGGCTGCACGCCGCCATACACCTGCACTTCCTGGCGTCCGGATGCCTGTTCGCCTGGGTGGTGACCGGACCGGACCCGGCACCGTCCCGACCCGCGGTGCAGCTGCGGCTCGTCGTCCTCGGCGTCGCCGTCGCCGTGCACGCCTCCGCGGCACAGCCGTTGTACGCCGGCCTGCTGGTCCAGGTGCACGAGCCGGTCACGCAGATGCGGGCCGCCGGAGACCTCATGTACTTCGGTGGTGACGTCGCCGAGCTGCTACTGGCCCTGGCGCTGCTGTCGTCGTGGCGCTGCTGTCGTTGTGGCGGCCGAGGTGGTTTCGGTCCGCGGCCATCGGGTAGTCCGGTGCATGACCACGACCCCGGATCCCACCGACCAGCATTCCCAACCGGACACCGAAGGAGAGCAGCTGCCGCCACCGGGCCGGAAGGCGTCGGTCACCACCGCGATGGGCGAGGAGCCGGACCACGGGGAGAAGACCTACCGAGGGACCGGTCAGCTGCAGGACCAGGTGGCCGTCGTCACCGGCGGGGACTCCGGGATCGGACGCGCCGTGGCGCTCGCCTTCGCCCGCGAGGGCGCCGACGTCGTCATCGCCTACCTCGCCGGCGAGGAGGAGGACGGCGCCCAGACCGCCGGGCTCATCGAGGACGCCGGACGCCGCGCGGTCCAGGTGCCCACCGACCTTACGGCGGAGGACGCGTGCCGCGACCTCGTCGAGCGGGCCGTCTCGGAGTTCGGCCGGATCGACATCCTGGTCAACAACGCGGCGTACCAGATGGCGCAGCCGGGAGGCCTCGAGGACATCACCACCGAGCAGTTCGACCGGGTGATGAAGACGAACCTCTACGCGATGTTCTGGCTGTGCAAGATGGCACTGCCGCACATGGGGCCGGGCAGCAGCATCATCAACACCTCCTCCGTGCAGGCCTCCTCGCCGTCGCCGGAGCTGCTCGACTACGCGACCACGAAGGCGGGCATAGCCAACTTCACCAGGGCCTTGGCCTCCTCGCTCGGCGAGAAGGGCATCCGGGTGAACTCCGTGGCCCCGGGCCCCATCTGGACGCCGTTGATCCCCGCGACCATGCCTGAGGAGCAGGTCGAGTCCTTCGGCGAGCAGACACCGCTCGGGCGCGCCGGGCAGCCCGCGGAGCTCGCACCGGCCTATGTCTTCCTCGCGTCGGGCAAGGCCAGCTACATCACCGGCGAGGTGCTCGCGGTCACCGGCGGGCAGCCCGTGACCGTCTGAGCGGGAGGGTCATCCGAGGGCGGGTCCCGGAGCGGCGGGAAGGCGCCCGAGGAGCACGAGGGCCCGGAAGTTGGACGCCGCCCACCGGGTCAGCGCCCGGGCTCCGGACGTCGACGACCTCCCCGAGGGCGCGCCGAGCGTCGCGACCCCGATGTGGTGGCCCGAGATCGGGGTGCTGACCACCAGGGTGCTCTTGGCCGGCGTCGTGTAGCCGCTCTTGCCCAGCGACCCCGGGTAGACGTTGACGTAGTGCGTGGCCCGGTGGATGAGGTGCGTCGTCCCCCCTCGGGGGCCGAGCTGGAACGACGGCATCTCCAGGATCGGCTCCACCACCGGGTTCGCGATCGCAGCGCGCAGGAACACCAGCAGGTCGTACGCCGTCGAGTGCGCGCCCTCCGCGGTGAGCCCCGAAGGGGTGACGACCACGGTGTGCTTCGCGCCGAGAGCCTTCGCCTTGGCGTTCATCGCCGCGATGAAGGTGGCCCGACCCTCCGGGTCCGAACCGGCGATGGCCTCGGCCGCGTCGTTGCCCGAGGGCAGCAGCATGCCCGCCAGCAGGGCCTTCCGGGTGTAGCGCTCACCGGGGACGAGGCCCGCACAGGTGCAGTACTGCGGGTGGGCCTCGGCCTGGGTGATCCGGTGGCTGGGCAGGCGCGGCACCCGGTCCGCTGCGGTGACCGCGGTGAGAAGCTTGATGGTGGAGGCCTGCGGAAGCCGGTTGTGGCGGCCGTGCGTTGCGATGATCCGGCCGCTGTCCAGGTCGGCGACGGCCCAGGCCCGGGCCTTCATGACCGGTGGCGCGCTGACCGGGCGCGAACTGCGGTAGTACGTCCCGTTCACGAGGTGCAGCGTCGGTCGGACCGCACGTGCCGGTGTGGCCGCGCGGCGGGCCACGGCCGGGGCGGAGATGGACGGGGAGCCGGCCCTGGCGCTCGACGTGCTCCGGCTCGCGGAGGTCGGCCCGGAGGCATGAGCGTTGTCGCTGCTGGCACCCGCGGGGTGCCCGGCGGCCACCACGGTGACCCCGGTGACGGCCGTGACGGCGGCGACGCAGGCGATGGTGGCCAGGGCGGCCACCGGCGGAAGGAGGCGGGACACGGGAGTGCCTTCCAGGAGGGGGCTGGGGGCTGCAACGTCTCTGACCGTCTCGCGTCAGTCTCGTTGTCTGTACGAGAGCCTAGGAGCCTGACCGCGTCCGGGGTGGCGAATCCGTCAAAAAGGACGCCCATCGCTGCAGGACCCGTCGGCGGGCTGGCATGAGAGACGGTGGAACGGGCATTGTGTGCCGACGGCACCGGACGGGGCCCGGCGGCCAGGGGGTTCGCGTAACCGAGACTTGGAGGCGCTATGGACTTCGCACTGGAAGAGGTGGCCGAGGAGATGGCCGCCGAGTTCCCCTCGGCGTCGAGGACGACCGTGATCCGCGTCGTCAGCGACTGCGTCGCGCAGTTCCCGGACGACGGTCCCCTCTTCATCGAGCAGGCAGCGCGGGCCCGGCTGAGCAACGAGGCCTAGCAAGCCCGCCACCGGTGCCGCCGCCATACCGCAGCGCCGCGACGACCGCCGTCCGGCCCGGCGTCTAGCATCATGTGGTGGACGCTGACCGGGCAGCACCCGACCATGCTCAGCACTTCGCTGCTCTGATCCGCGCGTCGCACCTGCTTCCGCCGCACGACCTGCCGCAGCTGATCAGCACGCACGCCGAGTCGATGGGATACCACGACGCGGTCATCTACGTCGTGGACCTGCAGCAGCGGCTCCTCATCCCGTTCCTGCCACCCGACGGCCCTCAGGGGGGCGGTGCGCCGACCGCACTCGGCGTCGAGTCCACCTTGGCCGGCCGCGCCTTCCAGCAGGTCGAGACGCTGACCCACGACGAGGGCGCGGGCCGGATCCGGGCATGGGTCCCGGTGCTCGACGGGACGGAGCGGATGGGGATCCTCGCCGTCACGGTCGAGGACCCGGAGCTCCTGATCCCGGGCAGCCCCGCCGGTGGTCGGGCGCTGCGCTTCCTCGCCAGCCTGGTGGGAGAGCTCCTGGCGAGCAAGACGATGTACGGCGACGCCGTGGTGCGCCTGCGCCGGAGCGCTCCGATGGGTCTCGCTGCGGAGGTCCAGTGGTCCTTGCTGCCTCCGCTGACCTTCGCCAGTCGGGACGTGAGCATCGCCGCCGCGCTCGAGCCCGCCTACCAGGTGGCGGGGGACAGCGTCGACTACGCCGTCGACCCGGGTCGCGCTCGCTTCGGGATCTTCGACGGCATGGGGCACGAGCTGCTCAGCGCCCAGCTGGTGGGCCTCGTCGTCGCGGCCTACCGCAACGCGCGGCGGAGCGGGTTGGGCCTGGTGCCGGCCACCCACCACATCGAGGACGCCTTGCAGCAGGTCTTCGGAGGGGACGCCTTCGTCACCGGCGTGCTGGCCGAGCTGGACACCACCTCGGGCGTCCTCACCTGGGTCAACGCGGGTCACCCACCGCCGCTCCTGATCCGGCACGGGCGCCTGGTGAAGACGCTCGAGGGGGAACCACGACTGCCCTTCGGCCTCGGCCTCGACACCTCCTCCGAAGCCGAACCGACCGTCGGCGTCGATCACCTGGAGCCCGGTGACTACCTCCTGCTCTACACCGACGGCGTGACCGAGGCCCGCTCACCCGGCGGTGAGCTCTTCGGCGCCGACCGGCTCACCGACCTGGTGATCCGGAGTCTCGCGGCCGGCCTCCCGGCATCGGAGACCATGCGTCGCGCCGTCAACGCCCTGCTGCTGCACCAGCAAGGCAACCTGAGCGACGACGCCACCCTGCTCCTCGCCCAATGGCGGCCCCAGCACCCGGAGTCCCTGCTGCCATGAGCGCGTTCGACACCCTCACCTGGCCGGTCCGGACCGACCGGCTGGCGCTCCGACCCGCGGCCCCGGGCGACCTCGAGGCGACCTGGGAGTACCGCCGGCTCCCGGAGGTCAGCCGCTGGATCCCACGGGCACCAGCGACGCTCGAGGAGTACCGCCGGGGCTTCGTGGACCCTGCGGCCCTCGACAGGACGCTGGTCGTGGAGCTCGAACACGACGTGATCGGAGACATGATGCTCAAGGTGGAGGACGCCTGGGCTCAGGCGGAGGTCGCGGATCGGGCTCGCGGCGTGGAGGCGGAGCTCGGCTGGGTGCTCCACCCGGCGCAGGCAGGGCGCGGCTACGCCACAGAGGCGGTCCGTGCCCTGATCCGGCTGTGCTTCGCGGACCTCGGGCTACGCCGCGTCACGGCGAGCTGCTTCGCCGCCAACGAGGGGTCGTGGCGCCTCATGGAGCGGGTCGGGATGCGGCGCGAGCAGTACGCGGTCCGCGACTCGCTCCACCGGTCCGGGGAGTGGCTCGACGGGATGGGCTACGCACTCCTCGCGGAGGAGTGCCGGGATCTCAGCTGAGCGGGGCCCGGGCGCCGGGACCTGGCGTCCCGAGGCCGCCGGTTTACCAGGGGCCCCTGTTAAACCGGCACACCCCCGACGTAACA
>JAWWPF010000229.1:0-10377 GCA_033850795.1 Nocardioidaceae bacterium
GAGGACCGAGGTCGCGGCCACGACGCGGGCCCGGCGACGGGCCACCTGCCGGGTCTCCTGGTGCGCGACTGGGGCGGCGTGGCTCAGCGGCATCGGCAGCCGGTCGCCGAGGTAGCGGCGCACCCGGGCCCAGGGCGTCCGGCCGGGCACCTCACCGGCCCTCATCGGGCGGCGTGTACGGCGGTCCGGTGCTCCTCGAGAGCCTGGCGCACCGCCTCGTCGTACCCCATCGGCTCGAAGGGGACCAGCGAGCGGATCCTGCCGTCGTGGACGATCACCTCGTTGGTCATGGAGTCCACCAGCGACCGGCCCGCCCGGCTGTCGACGTCGGTGACCAGGCCGAGCCAGCGACCGGACAGCGCCGGGCTGAGCAACGGGACCGGGAGCACCACCAGCGCGCGCCCCGAGATCGCGGCGACGCGGCGCAGCATGTCGGAGTACCTGAGCACCTCGGGACCGCCGACCTCGTAGACCTGGTCGAACGCCTCGGGGCGGCCGAGGACGCCCACGAGGTAGCGCACCACGTCGTCGACCGCGATCGGCTGCGTGCGGGTGCTCACCCAGCGGGGCGTGACCATCACGGGGAGGTGGGCGACCAGCTGCCGGGTGATCTCCCAGGAGATGCCGCCGCTGCCGATCAGGATCCCGGCGCGCAGGACCGTCACCGGGGTCCCCGCCGCGCCGAGGAGGCCCTCGACCTCGCGGCGGCTGCGCAGGTGCGCGGAGAGGCGGTCGTTGTCGCTGCCGAGACCCCCGAGGTAGACGATCTGCCGGACGCCCGC
Source organism: Nocardioidaceae bacterium (assembly GCA_033850795.1). GTDB lineage: Bacteria > Actinomycetota > Actinomycetes > Propionibacteriales > Nocardioidaceae > Nocardioides_B. The sequence continues at coordinate 783 of JAWWPF010000229.1, forward strand.
CGCAGCGGCCGCGCGGCCGAACGCCCGCGCCGCCTCGGCGTCCAGGCGCGCGAAGTCCTTGTCGGCCAGCGAGTGCACCAGGTAGACGGCCGTCTCGACGCCGGCGAGCGCGGCGGCGAGGCTGCCGGCGTCCTGCACGTCGGCACGGACGGGGTCGCCGACGCCCTCGTAGCTGTCCGGGTGGCGGGTCATCGCCCGGACCTCGTAGCCGGCCTCGAGGAGCGCCGGGCAGAGCCGGCGCCCCACGAAGCCGGAGGCCCCCGCGACCAGGACCGGGCCGGTCACCTCCGGCTCCCTGACGGGCCGGGCCGGGGTGGCTGAGGGCGCTGGTGCCCCAGCTCGCCACCGATCCGTCCGCCGTAGGGCCGGCCGTGGTCGGCGTACTCCTCGCGGTAGAACGACAGTGTCCACTCGCCCAGCTGCAGGCGTGAGGCGGTGCGCAACACCGAGGTCACGACGGGCGCTCCGTTGACCCGGGTGACCCCGGCACCGCTCAGCCGGACCAGAACATACTCGTCGCGACCGTCGTGCCGCACCTCTGCGTGCCGCGCAGCCAGGCCCGGCAGCCGGATGTCGCAGTCCAGAGCGCTGCCGATGGTGGTCACCTCGCTCCCCAGCGGGAAGACCTGCCGGCGCTCGCCGGGCAGCGGTGTGGGGCTCGGCGCCATGACCAGCCGGGGACGCCCTCCGGCAGCCGGGTCGTGCGTGGTCGTAACCGTGCGCCGCCGGCGCAGGAAGGTCGGTGCGAGAGGCAGCACCGTCGCGGGCGGAGCGAGCCGCGAGCTCGGAAGGGCGCCGGCCCGCGCCCGGGCACGACCCCGCGCCAGGGTCCACAGCCCTGAGCCGCGCTCCAGGCGGACGTGGCGGGAGCCGGTGACCGCTCGCTGCCACCAGGGGACGCGCGCCGCACCCAGCGTCACCAGCGGACCCGACGGAGCCCTCACGGTGACCGAGAGGCCCTGCCTGGCCAACCCCCGGGCAAGGCCGCGCACCGACCGCGAGTCGCTGCGTCCGGCGAACACGGACGGGTCGCTGACCCGGAGCTCGAGGGCCGAGCCGGACCCGGTCAGGGCACCGGTCACCCTTCCCTCCCCGGGGAGGTCGACGGAGAACCGGAGATCCACGTCCACCCGGACAGCGGGCTCGGTGGGCGCGCGCATCTCAGCTCCTGGTGGCGTTGTCGCGGGTGGTGACCTGCAGGGTGCCGTTGAGCTTCCAGGTCGCCCGGGGAGCCTCGGGTCCGGTGTCCCGCGGCACCTCGACGGCCATGTCGATGAAGCGGTAGTTGATCGCCGCCTCACGTCCGGTGAGGAATGACCACATCTCGCGGCCCAGGTCCGTCCAGTCCACGACCTGCTCCTCGGCGGCGCTGCTGCTGCTCATCTCGACTCCTTAAGTTGTTCAACAGGTTCCTAAACGGCTTGTTTAGGTTTACCCTGCCATGGTGACCCCGAAACCCGCATCTGCGCAACCCCCCGAGACAACCACGACCGAGCCACCCGGCCTGACCATCGGCGACCTCGCCGAGCGGACCGGCCTCGCGCCTGCCACCCTCCGCATGTGGGAGGCCCGGCACGGCTTCCCACGTCCGCGGCGGCTGGCCAGCGGACACCGCCGGTACGACGAGCAGGACGTGGACCTGGTGCGGGCGGTGCTGCGCCGCCGTGACAGCGGCGTCCGGCTGGAGGTCGCGATCGCGGCCGTCGCGCTCGCCCGGGCGACGCAGCCGCCCGGCCCACCCTCGATCCACGCCACCATGCGGGGGCTCCACCCGGACCTGCACCCGCAGCGGTTGAAGAAGTCGACCCTGCTCGCGATGTCGTGGGCCATCGAGGACGAGTGCTGCGCCCGCGCGGAGAGGCCGATGATCTTCGGCGCGTTCCAGCAGGAGCGGTTCTACCGAGCCGCGCAGGAGCGGTGGACCGAGCTGGCCCGGGTCGCGCGCTCCACGATGATCTTCGCGGGGTTCCCCGGCCCGCGCCCGGCCGCCGGGTCGTCCCCCGACGAGCGCACGACCTTCGTGGTCCTGCCCGAGGACGCCCCGATGCGCCGGGAGTGGGCGGTGGTGTGCGACGCAGCGCAGTACCCGGCCGTGCTGACCGCGTGGGAGCTGCCCGGACAGTCGGCGGTGCCGGACGGTCAGCGGCTCTTCGAGGCCATCTGGACCGTCGACCCCACCGCCGTACGGGACGCCGCGCGGGCCTGCGCCCAGGTCGCCCAGCAGCTAGGCCACCCCGAGGCGGCGCCGCTCCTCTACGAGCTCGCCGAGGCCGCACGTCCGGCGCCGGTGGAGACGCTGCAGGCGGCGTCCCTGCTGAACCGAGTGGTGGCTTACGTGGACCGACAGGTCTCCTAGCCCGGCAGGTCGGCGACGGGTCGTCAGAGCCCGTCCCGGCGGAGCGCGAGCACTGCCACGTCGTCGTCGCGGCGCACGTCCCGCACCGCGAGGACCACGTCGGCGAGCCAGGTGAACAGGTCCTCGGACCCGGCCGCCGCGCAGGCTCGCGTGAGCCGCTGCACCCCCGCCTCGATGTCCTCGTCGCGGCGCTCCACGAGCCCGTCGGTGTAGGCCAGGAAGAGGTCGCCCGGGTCGAACGGGACGGTGATCGGTGACCGCTCCCCGCCCCCTGCCCCGAGCAGCAGGCCGGGCTCGCCGGCGACGACCTCGACCGACCCGTCGGCGCGGCGTACGACGGGGGGCGGGTGTCCCGCGTTCGCGACCACCAGGTGGTCGTGGGCGGGATCCGCGACGGCGTACACGACGGTCACGAGCTGCTGGAAGTCGTAGTGCTCGAAGAGCCGGTCCAGCGCCATCAGGACCGCGCCGGGGTCCGGGTCCACGGCGACCAGCGCCCTGATCGCCGCGCGCATCTGCGCCATCGCTGCGGCCGCGGTCACCCCGCGGCCCATCACGTCCCCGACGAAGACGGCAAGGCGCCCGTCGGGGAGGGGCGTCACGTCGTAGAAGTCGCCTCCGGCGTCGCTGTGCCCCGCCTGCAGGTAGCTCGCGGCGGTCTCCCAGCCGGGCAGCACGGGGAGCTCGGCCGGCAGGATGGCCCGCTGCAGCCGGGTCGCCACCTCGTTCAGCTCGCTGTGCAGCAGGGCGGTGTCGATGGCCAGGGCGGCGCGGTGGGCCAGGTCCTCCCCGAACGCCAGGTCCTCCACGCCGAACCGCCGTCCGTGGTCACCCGCGACCCAGGTGATCACGCCGAGCACCCGGTCCTGGACCTTCAGCGGCACCGTCATCGCACTACGCAGGTTGAGCTCGCGCAGCAGCCGCAGCTGGTCCGGGTCCGTGATCGCACTGGCCAGCATCTCGTCGGTGACGTCCGGGACGAGCATGCTGCGGCCGCTGCGGAGCACGCCGTAGGCGCCCTGCTCGTCCTCGGGGTCCGCGGGGTACCGCCGCTCGAGCTCCTCGGCCATCGCCACCTTGTCGGGGTCCACGTGCGCGACCGCCAGGGTCCGCAGCTCCCCGTCCTGGTCCAGCGAGATCGCGCACCAGTCCGCGAACCACGGCACCGCCAGCCGGGCCACCTTCCGCAACGTCGTCTCGTAGTCCAGGCTGCTGGACAGCTCCACGCTCGAGTCGGCCAGGAAGGCGATCTTGTCGGAGCGGTCCGCCGCCTCGGCTGTCATCCGCACCCGCTCGATCGCCTGGGCGCAGGTGTCGGCCATCACCGACAGGAACTCCAGCTCGGTGGCTGAGACCTCCCGCCTGCCCGGGTAGGACATCGAGGCGACACCGACACAGCGGTTCCCGATCCGCAACGGCAGGCACGCGATCGAGCGGTCCCCCTCCGCGGCGCGCTCGAGGTCGGGGTAGCGCGCGACGATCTCGGCCTCCCCGTTCAGGATCACCATCCGGCCCTCGCGGACCGCCTCGCCCGCGGGCGTGTTGTCGTGGACTGAGTACGTCGCCCACCGGCCCTGGACACCCTCGCGACCGCCCCGGACACCGACCAGCGCCAGGGTGTCCGGGTCCACGAGCAGCGACAGGGAGGCGACCGTCGCACCCGCGGCGTCGGCCATGTGCTGCACCACGATCTTGGTCACCATCTCGACGCTGTCGGCGAGCACCAGCTCGGAGGCGACCCTCGCCAGCCGGGTCAGCCGCTCGGAGATCGGGCCCGGCGCCGCCTCCTCGGAGGCGATGCCGGAGACGAGCACCAGCCCGCCGATCACGTCCTCGCCGTCCCGCACCGGCCGGACCGAGAACATCGCCTGGTGCGGCACGCCGTGATGCGGCGCGATCTTGAGCTCCCCGGCCCAGCTGCCGCCCCCGCTCACCACGGACAGCACGTCACGGAAGGCACTGCTCCCAGTGGCGTCGAAGAGCGCGTCCGCCAGCGGCTTCCCGGTCAGGTCCCCGGCCGGCTCCCCGAGGAACGCCCGAGCGGCGTCGTTCAGGTGCAGGACCCGGCCGTCGGCGTCGAGCAGGAGGGCGGCGTGGGGCAGCGCGTCCAGGAGCACGCGGCTGGTATCTACCTGTCCCGGGTCCATGCCCGCATCCTGACAGGCTCCTCCGCCCCTCGGAAGCACCCCGGTGTATCCGAGGTGTATCGACGACGCGGCGCGCGGCCCTAGGCTTGCCCTGATGTTCTCGCGCACTCTGCTCGCCGTGGACGGCAACTCCCTGCTGCACCGGAGCTTCCATGCCTCCGCGCGCAGTGGTTTCCACACCGCTGACGGCCGCCCGATGTGGGCCGTCCGGGGCCTGCTGTCCCAGCTCAGCGCTGCGGTGGACCGCGTCTGTGCGGATGCGGTGGTCGTCGGGTTCGACGATCCGGCCGCGAGCGTACGACGGGAGCGCTGGCCGACCTACAAGGGCCATCGCGACGCGAAGCCGGCGACGCTCGAGGACCAGCTGGCTGCGGCGGTGGACGTGCTTCGTGACCTCGGGGTGGTGGTCGCGGTGCCTGCCGGGCTCGAGGCTGACGACGTGCTGGCCTCCGCGGCCGCCTACGCCCGGAGCGCCGGGGCGCGGACCGTGCTCGCGACCTCGGACCGCGACTCCTTCTCCCTCATCGACGACAACACCAAGGTCCTGCGGATCCTCAACGGCGGGGTGGACGCCTCTCCTCTGCTCGACCCGCACCGGCTCGCGATGGTGACCGGCGTCCGCGCGGATCAGTACCTCGACCTCGCCGCCCTCCGCGGGGACGCCTCGGACAACCTGCCCGGGGTGCCGGGGATCGGCCCCAAGACCGCCGCCCGGCTGCTCGCGGAGCTCGGGTCCGCACGCGCCGCCTTCGACGACGCGGCCGCCGGTGGGACCAGGTGCCGAGCCGCGCTGGGGGCCGCCCTCACGAAGACGTTGGCCGGCGCGGAGGCGCGCGAGATCTGGGAGCACAACTGCGCGGTGATGACGATGGTCGCCGACGCTCCTCTGGGACTGGACCTGGACCACGGCGTCGGCTGCCTGCCGCTGACCGAGAATGCGGTCACCGCCACGTTTCGCCGGCTCGAGCTGCACGTGCCGAGCGCGGTGCGGGCGTTGACGGGCAAGGAGCCGTCCGTCCCCCGGGCGGTCGACGTCGACGCGTCCTGGCGGCCGGCGACCCGCCGCGCGACCATGCGTCACCCCCGGTTGCCGAGCAAGCCGCGGCCGGCATACGTCCAGGAGACGCTGTTCTGAGCTGACCGGCCGCCAGGCCAGCACGGCACCGGGCGGGTTTTCCACGCGGAGCACCGGGTACCTCGCGACGTCCCGTCCCCTTCGAGAGGCCCCTGTGAAAGCGCTGACCTGGCACGGCAAACGAGACGTCCGCGTCGACGAGGTCCCCGACCCCCGCATTCAGCAGCCCACGGACGCGGTCATCGAGGTGACCTCGTCCGCGATCTGCGGGTCCGATCTGCATCTGTACGAGGTTCTCGGGCCATTCCTGCACGCCGGCGACATCCTCGGTCATGAGCCCATGGGGGTGGTGCAGGAGGTCGGACCGGAGGTCACCCACATCAAGCCCGGTGACCGGGTCGTCGTGCCCTTCAACATCTCCTGCGGGTCGTGCTGGATGTGCAGCCGAGGGCTGTTCGCGCAGTGCGAGACCACCCAGAACCGCGAGCAGGGCAAGGGCGCCTCGCTGTTCGGCTACACCGAGCTGTACGGCTCCGTGCCGGGCGGGCAGGCGGAGTACCTCCGCGTCCCGCAGGCCCACTTCGGCCCGATCAAGGTGCCCGGCGGCACGCCGGACGAGCGGTTCCTGTTCCTCTCCGACATCCTGCCCACGGCGTGGCAGGCCGTGCAGTTCGCCGACCTCCCGCCGGACGGGACGCTGGCGGTGCTCGGGCTCGGGCCGGTCGGCCAGTTCACCGCCCGGATCGGGCGCCACCTCGGCGCCGCGCGGGTGATCGCCGTCGACAGCGTCCCCGAACGACTCGAGATGGCCCGCCGGCACGGCATCGAGGTCCTCGACAGCCGCGACGTCGACGACGTCGCGGAGGCGCTCATCGAGATGACCGGCGGGCGCGGGCCCGACGGGATCGTGGACGCGGTCGGCATGGAGGCGCACGACTCGCCGGTGGGGACGGCCGCGCACGCCATCGTGGGGGCGCTTCCCGACGTGGTCGCCAAGCCGATGACCGACAAGCTGGCCGTCGACCGGCTGGGGGCGCTGCGCACCGCGGTCAAGGCGGTACGGCGCGGCGGCACGGTCTCGCTGAGCGGCGTGTACGGCGGTGAGGTCGACCCGCTGCCGATGATGGAGATGTTCGACCGCGGGATCACCATGCGCATGGGGCAGTGCCACGTGAAGCGCTGGATCGACGACATCCTTCCGCTGGTGATGGACGACTCCGACCCGCTCGGCACGCTGGACATGACTACGCACCACCTGCCCCTGGAGCAGGCACCGCACGGCTACGAGATCTTCCAGAAGAAGGAGGACCGCTGCATCAAGGTGGTGCTCCACCCGTGACCGAGACACGCCCCGGTCGCATCGTGATCGTCACCGGCGCCTCCTCCGGCATCGGCCGCGCCACCTGCCACCGGCTCGCCGCACAGGGGTCACGTCTGGTGCTGGCCTCCCGGTCGGAGGAGGCTCTGGAGCGCACTCGGCAGGAGTGCTCGGGACGGGGCGCCGGGGACGTCCTCGTGGTGCCGACCGACGTCGGGGACGGCGACGCGGTCGACGCGCTCTTCCGCCGTGCCGAGGAGCGGTTCGGCCGGGTGGACGCCGTGGTGCACACGGCGGGCGTGGTCGCCTACGGGCGGTTCGAGGACATCCCCGCCGACGTCTTCGACCAGGTCGTCACCACCAACCTGATCGGGACCGCCAACGTCGCGCGCGCCGCACTGCGGCACTTCGGCGAGCAGGAGGGGTCGCTCGTGATGCTCGGGTCGGTCCTCGGCAAGATGGCGACGCCGTACATGAGCCCCTACGCGAGCAGCAAGTGGGCGGTGCAGGGGTTCGTCCGCACCCTCCAGATCGAGGCCCGGGCCAGGACGAACGTGAAGGTGAGCCTGGTCAGCCCGGGCAGTGTCAACACGCCGATCTACGACCAGGCCGCGACCTTCACAGGCCACGGGGGGCATCCCCCGCTGCCCGTGATCTCCCCCGAGAAGGTCGCGCGTGCGGTCGTCGACGCCCTCGACGAGCCCCGGCGCGACATCGCCGTCGGCCCGGCGAACCTCCTGATGTCCTCGGGGTTCCGGCTCCTTCCCGGCGTCTTCGACCTGCTGGTCGGCCCGCTGATGCGGACCCTCGGACAGGGCAGGAGCAGCGTCGACCCGGCCCCGGGCAACGTCTTCGAGCCGCAGCCCGCGCTGGAGGCGGTCCGGGGCCGCTGGCCGCACCTGTGGGGATGAGCCCCGACGCATGGCGCAGGTGACGGCGGGGTAACGCTGGCGATGGCCACCAACACCCGCGAGATCAAGACCGTGCCGGACAAGGTCTGGGACGTCCTGGCCGACGGGTGGCTCTACCCCACCTGGGTGGTGGGTGCGACACGGATGCGCGACGTCGACGACGTCTGGCCCCAGGTGGGCGCCCTGCTGCACCACTCGGCGGGTGTCTGGCCGGCCGTGGTCAACGACAACACCGAGGTCCTGGAGTGCGAGCCGGGCCGGTTCCTGCGCCTCCGCGCACGCGGCTGGCCCCTGGGCGAGGCGGACGTCGCGCTCACCCTGGAGCCGAGCGGGGCCGGCACCCTCGTCACGATCGAGGAGACCGCGGTCTCGGGCCCCGGAGCGCTGATCCCCGGCCCCGTCGAGGACGCGCTGATCTCATGGCGCAACACCGAGACCCTGCAGCGGCTGGCCTTCATCGCCGAGAACCGCCGGGCGTCGTGATGGACACTGCGGGGGCACGCCGATGACTGGGTCGAAGGCTGGGCCGGCGGCTGGGCCGGCGTACGACGCGGTGGTGATCGGCGCCGGCGCCAACGGCCTGGTGGCGGCGAACCACCTCGTGGACCGGGGCTGGTCGGTGCTGGTGCTCGAGGCGCAGCCCACCGTCGGCGGTGCCGTGAGCAGCGACACCGAGGTCGCGCCGGGCTACGTGCACGACACCTTCAGCGCCTTCTATCCGCTGGCCGCCGCCTCACGGACCATCCAGGGCTTCGACCTCGAGGATCACGGTCTGCGGTGGGTGCACGCGCCCGCCGTCCTCGGCCATCCGCGCGGGGACGGGTCCTGGGCGATCCTGCACCGCGACCGGGAGGTGACGGCTGCGCTCATGGATCAGCAGCATCCCGGGGACGGTGCGGCCTGGCTGCAGGTGTGCGAGGAGTGGGACCGCATCGGTGACCACCTCGTCAGCGCCCTGCTCACGCCGTTCCCGCCGGTCCGGCCGGGGCTCGCAGCCCTGGCCAGGCTCCGCTCCGTCGGAGGTCTCGGCTTCATCCGGACGGCGCTCTCGCCCGCGGTGGAGCTCGGCCGGTCCCGGTTCGGCGGCGAGTCCCCGAGGCTGCTGCTGGCCGGCAACGCCGCCCACGCCGACATCCCGCTCGACGCCGCCGGCTCCGGCTTCATGGGGCTGCTGCTGGTGATGCTGGGCCAGACGGTGGGCTTCCCGGTGCCGGAGGGGGGCGCCGGGAAGCTCACCGAGGCCCTCGCGCGGCGCATCGAGTCGAAGGGCGGCGAGATCCGCTGCTCGACGCCCGTGACCCGGATCGACGTCGACTCGGGTCGCGCGACAGGGGTCCGCACCGCAGGCGGTGACCGGTTCACGGCCCGGTCGGCGGTGGTCGCGGACGTCGTCGCGCCCCATCTGTACGGGCGGCTACTGCGTCCCGAGGACGTGCCGGCGCGCACGGCCCGGGGGATGGAGCGCTTCCAGCTCGACCCGTCCACGGTCAAGGTCGACTGGGCCCTCGACAGCCCGGTGCCGTGGGCCACCCCTCCGCCGTACGACCCCGGCACGGTGCACATCGCCGACTCCGTCGAGCAGATGAGCGAGGCGCTCAGCCAGGTTGCCGCCAACGCGATCCCGGCTCGGCCGTTCATGCTGACCGGGCAGATGTCCCAGGCCGACCCGACCCGCTCGCCCGCGGGCACCGAGGCGATGTGGGCCTACACCCACGTGCCTCAGAACGCGATCCGCGACGCAGGCGAGGCGGGTGTCCGTGGGGTCTGGGACCACGACGACTGCGAGCG
>JAWWPF010000232.1:0-4118 GCA_033850795.1 Nocardioidaceae bacterium
GCGTCGCATCGTTCGGGAGCTGGACGTCGTCACGGTGGTCTTCTCCGATCTGGGCTTCGCCGGTGCCGGACGGGCGGCCGGCGCAGCCACCCGCATGCTCAGCGCCAAGGTTGCTTTCTGGGTCCAGTACGGACGCATCCGCCGACCGGCCTGCACGACCGTGGGCGGCTCGACCTCGTCGCGGCCCTCCGGCAGTCGCGGCCGCGCCGTGCGACTGTATCCGCAGGACCCGAACGCGATCAGCACATCCCAGACCCCCGGGCGCAGCGGCTTCCCGCCGGCCGCGGTCAGCGGGTCGATGGACACCGTGCCCGACCACTGCAGGGGCTGGCCGGCAGCCGCGTCCTCGGCAGCGGCCTGCACGGTGACCGCGACCCGCCACTCCTCGGAGTGGTCGCGGCTGCGCAGGTGGACGCGGCCGCCGCTGCGGGCGAAGGTCGTGGTCACGTCGACGGGCTCGTCGTCCGCGGACGGGCGCGGTCGGATCAGGGTGTCGCCGTCGCGTTCGAGGTACACCACCTCGTCGCCGCGCTCCATCGCCAGGGCGAGGCCCACCTGCAGCCGGGTGTCCTCCCAGGACACCTCGGTGATGAAGGCCGAGAGCGTGACCGCCTCGTCGCTCTCGATCTGCCGGGTGATGGCGGCCAGGTCCCCGCGCTCGACGAGGCGGGCCCGGTGGCGGGTCAGGACGTCCAGCCGGGCCACGGCGGACGCGGGCACCTTGGTCGCCAGCAGCCGACGGCCGTGCGCCAGCGCCTCGGCCTGCACCTCGGGGGGCTTGCGCAGCAGCGGTGGGCGGCTCAACGGCCCGATGACCTCCGAGCGCACCACGCGGTCCAGGGCGACGTCCTGCTGCGGACCGGGTTCGGTCTCGGCCAGCACGATGTCGATGATCTTCTCGACGCTGTCGAAGTACTCGTCCTCGGTGGCGCTGGTGGACGACGTCAGGTTCGCGCCGTCGTCGCGGCGTTCGAAGACGTAACAGGGCTGCGAGCCCACGATGCTGATCCGTTCGGACCGCAGGTAGGCCTTGGTCATGAACAGGTAGTCCTCAAGGCGCACCCGGCCCTCGGCGAAGCGCACGTCCTGCTCGCGCAGGAACTCGCGCCGGAACGCCCGCTGGCAGGTCAGGGTGCCGAACACGCCCGGCGTCTCGCGCCAGGACGTGCAGTAGTCCCCGGACTCGTAGAGGGCCTGAGGGACCGCGCGGCGGTTGCCGACGGGGCGGACCAGCACGATGTCGGCGTTGTCGGTGATCGCGCGGTCGAGCATGATCCGCAGGGCGTCCGGCAGCAGCCAGTCGTCGGCGTCGCAGTAGAAGACGTACTCGCGGGTGGACAGGTCGGTGCCCAGGTTGCGCGGGCGGCCGGGCCACCCGGAGTTGGCGATGTGCTCCACCCGGATCAGCCCGGGGTGTTCCCGGGCCGCGCGGTCGAGGCGCTCGCCGGTGCCGTCGGTGGAACCGTCGTCGACGACGATCACGTCGTAGCGCGACCGGTCGAGGGTCTGCTCCAGCAGGGACTGCAGGCAGCGCTCGAGGTACGGGCCCGCGTTGTAGGCGGGCACGACCACGCTGATCCCCGCGGGAGCTCCGGTCACGACTCCTGCACTGGCGCTGTGGTTCGACACGGTTGAAGAGCGTAAGGGGACGAGTACGCGATACCGGTCAGCGCAGGGCTCGGGCACAACGAGTCCTCAGCGGGAGTCCTCCGCGGGTGCGACCCGGCGTCTGCCGCTCCGGGGCCGGGACAGATCGCGCCGACACCCTCGACGGGACGCGGACGTGCCCGTCGTGCCAGGCGCGTTGTGCTTGTATTGCGCGATGTCCTACCGATCCCACGTGAACTCCGTCCTGCGTCGGGCGACCGGCTACGAGCTGCGCAAGCCGCGTCCGGCCAAGCGGGCCACCCCGTCCCCGGCCGCCCCGAAGCCGCCTGCCCCCACGCCCAAGCCGGCGGTCGACACCCGGGCCCAGCGGATCCCGAAGGATTTCGACGAGTCGATGGCCGGGATCGTGCGGCAGGTGCTGCCGTACACGATGACAAGTTTCGACAAGCTGCACGCCACCATCACCGCGGCCCGGTACGTGGCGCGGTACAACATCCCGGGTGACGTCATCGAGTGCGGCGTGTGGCGTGGCGGCAGCATGCAGGCCATCGCCCTGGCGCTCGACAGCATGGGCGACCGCGACCGTCATCTGTACCTGTACGACACGTTCGAGGGCATGACCCCGCCCACCGAGCAGGACGTGCGCCACGACGGCAAGTCGGCTGCCGAGGCGTTGGCCGCCAAGGAGCGCAGCAAGGACAGCATGGTCTGGGCCTACGCGACACTCGAGGACGTGCAGGCCGGGTTCGAGAACGTCCCCTACCCCGAGGACCGGATCCACTACGTCAAGGGGCCGGTCGAGGAGACGGTGCCGGCCACCCTGCCCGACCAGGTCGCCCTGCTGCGGCTGGACACCGACTGGTACGCCTCGACCGCCCACGAGCTCACCCACATGTACGACCGGCTCGTGTCCGGTGGGGTGCTGATGATCGACGACTACGGGCACTGGCAGGGTTCGCGCCAGGCCACCGACGAGTTCCTCGAGCGCACCGGCGAGAAGCTGCTGCTGGTCCGCACGGGCAGCGGACGCATCGCGGTCAAGCCCTAGGCGGTGCCGGAACGGCGGGCCTGGGCACGCGCCCGGGCCTGCCGCAGCACGGCCAGCGCGCTGCCCGGGATCCACCGGGTACGCCGCACCTCGTGCCTCAGGCGACGCACCTCGTGGCGCATCTCGCGGGTGTCCTCCCGCAGGGCGCGCAGCTCGCGCGACAGGTCACCGATGCGCTCGTTGGCCACGCCGTGGAACACCACGGCGTCGATGGCGTCGGCCGACCACGGCCGGTCGGACAGCCGCAGCTCGGCGAGGTCCCACCGGCCCGGGAAGGCCTCGAAGTCGGCGCGGTACGCCTCGTCGATGATCGACGCCGTCTCCGGGTCCAGACACTCCTGCGTCATCCGCAGCGGGCTCTCGTTCGCCCGGGGCAGATACAGCTCCTGGTCGCGGCCCACGCCACGCAGGTGCTCGTGCAGATCGCGTTGCAGCTCGCCCATCTCCGACAGGCTGTAGATGCGCGAGTAGTTGACGATGTCCGGGTGCACGGAGTCGACCTGCGGCATGAAATGCGGGTCGAGCCGCAGACCGCTCTTCGAGCGCCAGGGCGTGGCCCGCACGAAGGCGCGCCAGTCGTCCAGGACCTCCGCGGCGCTCGTCGGGACCCGCGGGAACCACGGTTGTGCGCCGTACTTCTCCACGTACGAGGCGTGTCGCACCAGCATCTTGGACTGCCACGCCGAGAACAGCCGGGTCCACGGATCGCGGACGGCCGCGAACACGAACCAGCCGTTGTCCCGCGAGATCTGCTTGAGCAGGGCCGGCGGCGTGTTCCTGAGCTGCGGGGAGTGGTCCCAGATGCCGCGGTGCGCGTGGATGGTCATCAGCCGGGTCTGGTGGTCGCCGGGGGCCCGGTAGAACTTGGAGAAGTCCTCCCCGACCAGGTCGGCCACCATCCAGCGCAGGCTGGAGCAGGCGACCTTCGTGGTCGAGATGTAGACGATCTTGTGCTCGGGCAGCACCCAGGAATTCCCCGGTGGCCACGCGCCTGGCGCTAAGAGTGGAGTGAACGGCACACAGCAGTGTCTCATCCCGAATCGGGGTGCCCGCTGGGATCGGGCTGTGCGTCGGATGAGCGCATCCGGAAAAGAGCCCCGCCCGCGCTTCGCTAGGGTGATCGGCGTCCCGAACCATCCGCCGTCCCGGAGGTGCCTCCGCCCGTGACCACCGTCATCACCTTCGGCACGTTCGACGTCCTGCACGTCGGACACCTGCGCATCCTGCAACGCTCGCGAGCGCTCGGTGACCGGCTGGTCGTGGGGGTGTCCTCGGACGCGCTGAACCTGTCGAAGAAGAACCGGCAGGCGGTCTTCGCCCAGGAGGAGCGCTGCGAGCTGGTCGCGAACCTGCGCTGCGTCGACGAGGTGTTCGTCGAGGAGTCGCTCGAACTCAAGCGCCAGTACATCCAGCAGTACGCCGCGGACGTCCTGGTCATGGGTGACGACTGGGCCGGCCGTTT
>JAWWPF010000247.1:0-6499 GCA_033850795.1 Nocardioidaceae bacterium
GCCCGGAGCTTCGCCAACGCCTACCTCGCCTTCCGCAAGTCCCGGGCAGACCAGGTGGTCTCGACCAAGTCCACCCGGATCCAGGACGAGATCGACACCCAGACCTCTCAGCTCGACGACCTGGTCAAGAAGCAGGGCGCCGAGAAGCAGCCGGTGCGCCGCGACGTCCTGACGAAGCAGATCAACGGGGCCACCACGCAGATCGGTCAGCTCCGCACGGCGCTCACCGACGTGCAGACGGCCGCGGCGGACCCCGGACAGGTGATCACTCCCGCCCACGTCGTCAGCCGCAGCCCGCAGTCGACCCGCGTGCTCTTCACGGCCGCAGGCGCCCTGGTGGGCCTGCTCATCGGGCTGCTCGTCCTGGTCTTCCGGTCGCGCAGCCGCGAGCTCGACGACGAGGGCCCGACATCGCTACGCGACCCCGTCGCCGAGGACGCCCCGGTGAGGCCTCGGGTCGGTCAGCACCAGAATGCCTGAGTCGTCCGACCGGACGCGATGACCGAGCTGAACGCTCCCGCTGCGGACGCCACCCAGCGCCACCTCGCGCACGTCGCCCGAGGGGGCGCCCTGGGGCTCTTCGGCGCCGCCGTCTCGGCCGTCGCCGGGTTCGTGCTCGTGCTGGTCGTCACCAACCGCTTCGACACCCGCACCGCCGGACTCTTCTTCACGGCCACCTCGACCTTCCTGGTCCTGAACGCGATGGCCACGCTCGGCAGCGACACCGGGCTCGGCCGGTTCATGCTGAGGTACGAGAAGCACGGCCGGCTCGGGGACATCCCCCCGACGCTGCGCGCCGCGATGCGCCCCACGATCGGCTTCTCGCTGGTCCTCGGGCTGGCGGTGGTCGTCTTCGCGGACCCCCTGTCCCGGCTGATCGGGCTGGAGGGCGGGGAGGGCCCGAACAGCCTGCGCCTGATGGGGGCGCTGCTGCCCTTCGCCACCTGGAACCTGCTCACCCTGGCCGGCACCCGGGCCTTCGGCCGGATGCGCGCGACGGTCCTCGTCGACAAGATCCTGCGCCCCGTGGCCCAGCCCGTGCTCGCGCTGGCAGTCTCGGTCCTCGGTGCGGGCCTGCTGTCGTTGACCCTGGCCTGGTCGGTGCCCTACGTCCTGGCGGCGCTGATGTCCGCGCTGCTGTTCCGCAGGTTCCTGCACCGGCGTGGCACGTTCACCCACACGCAGCCCACCAAGGACTACCGGGCCCTGCGTCGGGAGTTCTGGGCCTTCACCTGGCCCCGGTCCATCACGCAGATCGCCCAGATGGCGATCCAGCGGCTCGACATCGTGCTGATCGCGGCGCTGCGGTCGCCGACCGAGGCCGCGATCTACACGGCGGCGACCCGCTTCGTGGCGCTCGGCCAGTTCGGCACCCAGGCCCTGCAGCAGGTGCTCCAGCCGAAGTTCACCACGCTGCTGGCCACCGAAGACCACAAGAGCCTGCGTGAGGTCTTCCAGGTCTCCACCGCCTGGAGCATGGGGATCACCTGGCCGATGTTCGTGGTGGTCGGCTGCGCGCCCTTCGCCTACCTCGGGCTCTTCGGGCCGGAGTACGTCCACCAGGGTGTCGCCACCGTCCTGCTGATGGCGGTCGCCATGCTGTTCAACGTGGCCACCGGCGCCGCGGACACGTTGCTGCTGATGTCCGGCCGGAGCGGGCTCAGCCTCTTCAACAGCCTGATGGCGGTCGGGCTCGACGTGGGCATGTGCCTGTGGCTGATCCCCTCGATGGGCATCACCGGCGCCGCGCTCGCGTGGGCGGTGTCCTCCTCGACCCGGTGCCTGCTCGCGGTCCTGCAGATCCGGCTGACCATGGACATCGTCAGCTTCGGGCCGGCGGCCGGCATCGTTGCGGCCGCGAACCTGGTGTGCATCGCCGCACCGCTGGCGGTGCTGGGCCGGTACATGCACGTCGACTTCCTACGCGCATTCATCGCCTGCATCATCTGCGCCCCGGCGTACCTCGGAGTCCTCTGGCTCGGTCGGCGCCCGCTCATGCTCACCGCGCTCCGGGCGGTCGTGCGCCGACCGGGGACCGGGGCCGCGGACCCGGGGCCGCGGAACGCGGAGAGTGCCGGCGCGGGTCCCGACGGTGGGTGAGCCGACCTTCCTGTTCGAGAGCTGGCGGGGTCTCTACGCGGACAGCCCGCGCAGCCTCTCCGAACGGGTCGGCCGGGCCTGGCCCTCGGCCCGGCGGGTGTGGGTCTCCGCCGACGGGACGGGCGGCTTCCCCTCCGACGTGCGCACCGTCCGCCGGCACACCGCGGCCTACTTCGGCCGCCTGCTGAGCGCCGACGTGCTGGTCGCCAACGACATCATCTCCAAGCACCTCCTCAAGGGGCCGCGTACGACGTACGTGCAGATGTGGCACGGCACGCCGCTGAAGCTGATCGGTCACGACGAGCGGGCGCACGCCTACTCGGGCGCCGCTGCGCACGTCAAGCGGATGGTGCGCGACGTGGCGAAGTGGGACTACCTGGTCTCCCCGAGCCCGGAGTGCACGAGACTGTTCCGCAGCGCCTTCGGCTACTCCGGCCCGGTGTGGGAGACCGGCTACCCCCGCAACGACGTGCTGTCCTCGCCCGACGCCGGTCGGATCCGGACCCAGGTGCGAGAGCAGCTGGGCCTGCATCCGGAGGCGTTGGTCGTCCTCTACGCCCCGACCTGGCGGGACGACGACAAGGACGCGGAGGGCAGCTTCCGGCAGTCGGTGATGCCCGACCTCGACGTCCTCGCCGAGGGGCTGCCCGACGGTGCCCGGCTCCTGATGCGGACGCACAAGAACGTCACCGCACCCCTGCCGCTCGAGCGTCCGGACCTGGTGGTGGACGTGAGCGCCCACCCGGAGATCGCGGAGCTCTACCTCGCCGCCGACGTGCTCGTCTCGGACTACTCCTCGGCGATCTTCGACTTCGCGGTGACCCGCAAGCCGATCGTGCTGTTCGCGCCGGACCTCGACAGGTACCGCGACGACGTTCGCGGCCTCTACTTCGACTACGAGACCTGGGCTCCTGGCCCGGTGGCCGTGACCGACGAGGAGCTCGCGGCCGTGCTCGCCGACCTGGACCGGGTGCCACCGCGCTACGCGCCTGCCTATGACGACTTCCTGACGCGGTTCTGTCCGTATGAGGACGGGCACGCGACGGAGCGCGTGCTGGAGCGGGTGAGGTCAGTCCTCGAGGACTGACTCGCGCCAGCGAGGCGTGCGCCCCATCTGCTCGGCGAGCTCCCGGTCGAACGGCTCGAAGTACTCGCACAGCCGGGCGCGGAGCTCGGGGGACAGCGGGTCGCGAGGCCGGGCGTTCCACTGCTCGACGGAGGTGGGGCGCCAGGGCGCGAGCCCCAGCCACTGCCTGAGCCCCTCGAACTCCTCCTGCGGGTCCTCGAAGAAGCGGTCCGCGTCGACGATGTACACGCGGTCCTCGCCGACCGCCTTCTGCAGGCGGGCGACCTGTTCGCTGTAACGGCTGCGAGCCAGGTAGGCGTGGTGCCGGTGGCTGAAGCTCTCGTAGTCCGGGTCGGCGACGATCCGCTCGCGCTCACCGGCGGTCCGGGCCTCCTCGAGCAGCACCGCCTCCTCGAAGGGCTCGGTCTCGAAGCCTCGCGCCAGCTCGTGACGGTGCGCGGAGTACGCCCGCTCCACCGGCTCGCGGACCATGACCACGAGCCGCACGTCCGGCAGGTCGTGGGCGATCCGCTCGGCGGCCAGCGGGTGGAACAGGTAGTAGCCGCTGCTCTCGAACGTGACCGCGTCCGCTCCGGCCTTGCGCCGCCCGGACCAGACCAGCGGGAAGTGGCCGCGGTACCACGCCGGTCCGCGCCGGTAGTTCAGGTCGAAGTACCCGATGCCCTTCGACGCCGTCGGGCGTACGACGGACGGGTGCTCGCTGAGGACCCGGTAGAGCGTCGTGGTGCCGGCGCGCTGCGCGCCCACGATGATGAAGGAGGGCGTCATCCGCCAGCGCTGGCTCAGCGTGCCGAACCACCGGGCGGTGGAGCGGGCCACGGTCAGGAGCCCGGCGGGAGCGTGCCCGTTGACGAACCGGGTGATCTCCCGGGTGAGGCCAGGCCTCGTCATCGGGCCTCCCTGCAGACCACGCGGACCAGGCTGTCCAGCATGACCAGGCTGCGGGCCCGAACCGTGCTGCCCAGCTCCGAGTCCGCGCCGAGCAGGTAGCGGCAGGTGATCGCGGCGAGGTAGGTCCCGGCCAGGACCCGCTCCTCGGTGCTCCCCGACACCGGGTCCAGCCCGGCGAGCCGCAGGCCCTCGAGCACCGCAGGCATGCTGGCCCCGTCCCGCCGGCACACCGCGTTGACCCCGTAGTGGCACCGGTCCAACCCTCGCGGGACGCCCGTGTCGAACCGCTCCCAGTCCCAGAGCTGGATCCGTCCGCGGCGACGAGCCATGTTCCACGGCGTCCAGTCACCGTGCCAGGCTCCGGGCACGGTGTCCCGGTCCCCAGCGAGCCGCTCCAGCTCGGTCAGGGCGGCGTCGAGCCGGTCGCGGGTCTGCGAGGCGGCGAGCTGGTCGCGGGCCGCCTGCATCGACTTCCACATCGGGGTCTGGACCAGCGGCTGAGGGTGCCCGGCGAAGTGTCCGTGCAGGGCGTCCATCACGGAGGTGGGCAGCTCCCACTGCTTGCGGGGCCGCTGCCACACCGACGTGTCGAGGGAGGTCATCACCAGCACCAGGACCCCCTGCCAGCGACCCGCTCGGATCACCTTAGGGACCTCGATCCGGGCGGGGGTACCGGCCGCGCCGAGGACCGTGAGGGCTTCGATCTCGGCTGCCACGTGCTTCTCGGCGAGTGGCGTGGCCCCGACCTTGGCGAAGGCCAGGCTGCGTCCCCGGGAGTCGAAGACCTGCAGGACGGGCTTGCGGTTCGCGCGGGCCGTGCCGAGGGCCACGCTGAAGTCGACCGGCTCGCCGAGGACGTCGGCGAGCCAGGAGCGCAGGGACGCGGCATTGTCGGTGACCTCGATGCGGTGCGGGAAGGCGAGGCCGCAGCGCAGGGTCGCAGAGATGCCGAGCCGCTGGACGGTGTCGGGGACCGAGAGTGCCGCACTGAACCGGCGCAGGGACCGTGAGGCCGCCCCGTTGTTGTCGGCCGGCACCAGCATGCGGGGGGAGTGCTCGTCGGGGAGCACGTAGAAGCCGACGTCGCCGTGGCGTGACCCACGCGAAGCGACCCGCGACCGACGCAGCTGTGGCGCGGAGCTCTCCGGCCACAAGCCCTGCAGGGTCGACAGGTAGGTCTCTATCAGACCTTCGGTCACGCGGTCCCCTTCTCATGTCCGAGTGCGCCCCGTCACGGCTCTGGGAGCCGTGACGGCGGAGGACTCATCCCCCGTGCGGACCGCACCATTCTACGGTGGCGGGCGCCTCCGGCGTTCGGGTTCGGCGGACTTGCCACAGGGAAGGGGGGGGACGAACCGTCCTGGTTCGTCCCCGCCCTCTCAGGTGTCGTTTCGGGTCGCGACGCCGGCTACCGCAGGGTCGGCGTGCTCTTGATCGCGGCCGTGAACTGGTCCTTCTTCACCGAGGTGGACAGCTCCCAGTTGGCGATGCTGTTCAGGTTGGTGTTGAAGTAGGCCATCGCGACACCGCCGTTGTCGACGAGCTGCTGGTAGGTGCGCGAGACCCACTGCGGGTCGTCGACGGAGGCCTTGTCGGTGTAGCCGGTCTCGCCGAGGCCCCAGGCGACGCCGTGTGCCTTCGCCCACGCGGAGATCGGGGTGAAGTACTGCTTGAGCAGGTCGGTGCCCTTGAGGTTCGTCACTCCGTTCTTGACGACGCCGTACTGGTTGTAGATGTCGAAGCCCACCAGGTCGATCTTCGTGTTCTGGGGCCACAGCGAGTCGAGGTGGTACTCGGTGGCTCCGTAGATCTGGTGGTAGCCGGTCAGCACGATCGTGAAGGCCACGTTCGGAGCGGTGCCGCGGACGATCGGAGCGAGGTGCGCCTGCATCCGGGTCCACTCGGTGATGTCGCCGTCGCCCTCCGGCTCGTGATGGAACGCGACCCACACCGGGCCGTTGAGCGCCTTCAGCCTCGTGGCGAGGTCCGTGGCCCACGCGTCACCTTTGCCGTTGGCCATGTCGGTCCAGCTGTAGGGCAGCTTGAAGCTGATCCAGGGAATGCGGTGGTTCGCCAGGTCCTTCGCCGCGGTGCTCACTGCGGACGCGACGCTGCCGGAGCCGTAGTAGGTGCGGTGCACGCCCAGGTTGTGGCCCATCGCGGTCTCCCAGGCGGTCGGGTCGGCGTTGCCGCCGAACGCGCTGCCGAGGAAGGCGCCGCAGCTCGGGATCCCCCGGGCGCTGTAGGTGCAGCCGTTGCTGAGCGTGCCGGCCGCCGGGGTGGTCGGTGCCGGGGTGCTCGGTGCCGGGGTGCTGGGCGCCGGGGTGCTGGGCGCGGTGGTGGGCACCACGGTGCCCTGCAGGCGCACGTTGTCGACGAGGAAGCGCTGACCCGGACGCAGCTTCGCAGCCCGCAGGCGGA
>JAWWPF010000276.1:0-11714 GCA_033850795.1 Nocardioidaceae bacterium
ACGGACAGCTCCCGGGAGCGGTCGAACTCAGGGGCGTAGACGGTGTGGTCGGTCTCGGACCGGATCCGGTGAAGCAGCGCGGTGTAGCCGCCGACGTCGAAGGTCTCGGGTGCGCCTTTGCGGTCGCTCAGGCCCATCCGGGCGAGCTCGTCGTCGTGCAGGTGGAAGCCGTCCATGGGCACCACCACGGCCGCCGGCCCCACCGCCTCGGCCAGCCGCCGGGCGAGGGTCGACTTGCCCGCGCCGGGGGCCCCGCAGACGCCGAGCAGGGCGCGACCGTCGGACGTCAGGTTGCGGGCGCGGCGGAAGAGCTCCTCGCCCAGGCGGGCGCGGATCGGGCGGGTGGTCACCGACACGGCACCACCATCGGCTTGACCGCATGCGGGTCGGTCCGGGAGACGCTCAGCGCCGTCTCCACCTCGTCGAGCCCGTAGTGGCCGGTGACCAGCCGGTCGAGCTGCACCCGGCCGGAGGCTGCGAGCGCGATGGCCGCGGGCCACGTGTGTGCGTAGCGGAAGGTCCCGGTGACCCTGAGCTCGCGCTCCTGGATCCGGCTCACCGGCAGGGTCGCCTCGTCACCGCCCATGCCGACGAGGACGACGCCGCCGGCCGGTGCCACCGCCCGGAAGGCGTCCGCGGTGGCGCCTGGGTGCCCGGAGCACTCGAGGAGGACGTCGACCTCGAGCCCGGACTCGGTCACCGAGGTGCCGCTGACGTCGACGGCCTCCGTGACGCCGAGCTCCAGGGCGAGGGCGAGGCGGTTCGGGTTGACGTCGGTGACCGTGACCGAGGCGGCGCCCAGGGCCAGGGCCGACTGGGCGGCGACCAGGCCCACCGGGCCTGCACCGGTGACCAGCACCCGGGACCCGGCGCCGACGCCGCCCTTGTGGCAGGCCCACAGCCCGACGGACAGGGGTTCGAGGAGCGCGGCCGCGTCGTCGCTGAGGCTCTCCGGGACCGGGTGAGCGAACTGCTCGTGGACCGTGACCAGCTCGGCGAAGGCGCCGTCGATGGGCGGAGTGGCGAAGAACCGCATGCCCTCACACAGGTTGTAGCGCCCGGCCAGGCACTGCCGGCAGCTGAAGTCCGGCACGCCCGGCTCGATCGACACCCGCTGGCCCAGCGCCACCCTGGTCACCGAGGAGCCCACCGCGACCACCTCCCCGGAGGCCTCGTGCCCGAGCACCAGGGGCGACTCGACGACGTGGCTGCCGATCCGGCCGTGCTCGAAGTAGTGGACGTCGGAGCCGCAGACGCCGACCGAGGCGACCCGAACCAGGACCTCGTGGCTCCCGGGGGTGGGTTCGGGTCGCTGCTCGACGGTGAGCTCACCGACGGCCTGCAGCACGCTGACCCGCATGGTCGCCGTCACTTCACCGCCCCGAGGGAGAGACCGCGCACCAGCTTGTCCTGGGCCGCGAAGCCCGCGATCAGCACCGGCAGCGACACCAGGGTGGCTGCCGCGCAGAGCTTGGCGAGGAAGAGGCCCTGGCTCGAGATGAACCCGACCAGGAAGATCGGCGCCGTCGAGGCCCGGGTGGCCGTGAGGTTCACCGCGAACATGAACTCGTTCCAGCTGAAGATGAAGCAGATCAGGCTGGTGGCGGCGAGTCCCGGTGCGGCGATCGGGGCGACGATCTGGGTGAGCGTGCGCAGCAGCCCGGCGCCGTCGACCTGAGCCGCCTCGAGGATCTCCTTGGGGACCTCCGCGAGGAAGGACTGCATCATCCAGACCGCGATCGGCAGATTCATGGAGGTGTAGAGGATGACCAGCGTGTACACGTTGTCCAGCATGCCGGTCGACTTGACGATCAGGTACACCGGCAGCAGTGCAGCAATCGGGGGCAGGAACTTCGTGGACAGGAAGAAGAACATCACGTCGGTCCACTTCTCGACCGGCTTGATGGCCAAGGCGTAGGCCGCAGGGACCGCGAGGGCCAGCACCAGCAGCGTGGACACGATGCTCGCAGTGGCCGAGTTGATCAGGAAGGACGAGATGCCCCGGTCGAAGACAGCGGTGTAGTTGCTGAGGGTCAGGGGCGCGAAGATCGAGGGCGGGCTCGTCGCTGCGTCGGACTCGTTGTGCAGAGAGGTCAGCACCATCCACGCGACGGGCGCGAAGAACAGCAGGGTCAGCAACCAGGCGAGGAACGTCCACAGCGGACCCCCCTTCGCGGCCGCATCGTCCTTGGCCTTGCTACGCCGGCGGGGAGGCGGTTGAGGTGGCGTGTCCTGTCCGTTCGTGACCGGCATGCTGGCCTGGTTCCCGGGCCGACCCGTCGACTGCGAGCGTTCGGTGGCCGTGCTCATCGTGCCGCCTCCTCGTTGAAGAGCGACGAGATCACCCGGAGCGCGAAGGTGGCCACGATGATCGTGCCGATCACCACCACCACGCCCGCCGCGGCTGCTTCGCCGTACTCGTACTTGCTGAACATCGTCAGGTAGATCTCGTACGGCAGGTTCGTCGTGGCCGACCCCGGGCCGCCTTGGGTGATCGTGAAGATGGCGTCGAAGGTCTGTACGACGTAGATGGAGCCGAGCAGGGCGGAGAGCTCGATGTACTGGCGCAGGTGTGGCAGCGTGATGAACCGGAAGGTCTGCACACCGTTGGCTCGGTCTATCTTCGCCGCCTCGAGCACGTCCCCGGGCTGGGACTGCAGCCCGGCCAGCAGGATCAGCATCATGAACGGGGTCCACTGCCAGACCAGCGCGACGATGACCGCCGGCATCGGCATGCTCGAGACCCAGTCCTTGGTCGGACCCTGGGCCGCGCCGAAGAGCTGGTAGATCCAGTCCAGGACGCCGTTGAGGAGCCCGTAGTCGGGGTTGTACAGCGCGTGCTTCCACAGCAGCGCCGAGGCGACCGGCATGACCAGGAACGGCGCGATGAGCAGTGTGCGGGCCAGGCCCCTGCCCGGGAAGCGGCGGTCCAGGAGGACGGCGAGCGCCAGCCCGATCAGCAGGCTGATCACCACCACGGACGCCGTCAGGACGACGGTGTTGATCACCGCGTTCCGTAGCCTCGTGTCGGTGAAGACGGTGCGGTAGTTGGACACCCCTGCCAGCGAGCTGAACTTGCCGAAGCCGAGGAAGTTCTTGTCGCCGGGTTCGAGGACGTTCCAGTGCAGGAACGAGATGGCGATGGTGAGCAGGAAGGGAATCTGGGTGACGACGATGGTGAAGACCAGAGCCGGAAGCAGGGGTCCTCGTCGGCGCCACCGCTCAGCCCGGGACATCGATCCGGTAACGGGCCGGGCAGGTAGGGCCTGAGCGCTCATCGGAGCTCCTCGGTTTGAGCCGGAAGGTGGCCGGTGCGGGGGCGGACGAGCGTCCGCCCCCGACCGGTGGTGCTCACTGGTACTTGGTGGCGACGGCCGCAGCCGCCTTCTGGCCCTTGGCAAGCGCGTCCTTCACCGTGCCGCGACCGGCGATGGCGGCGGCGATGTCCTGGGACACCTTGGTGCCGAGGTCCTGGAACTCCGGGATGTCGACGAACTGCACACCCACGGTCGGCCGCGGCTGCACGCCCGGGTTCACCGGGTTGGCCTCCTGGATGGCCTGCAGGGTCTGCGGGCCGAAGGCCGCAGCGGCCTTCTTGTACTGCGGGATCTGGTAGGTGCTGGCTCGCTTGCCGGCGGGCACGCGCGGCCAGCCGAGCTTCTGGCCGACCAGCTTCTCGTAGTCCTTCGAGGTCGCCCACTCCATGTACTTCGAGGCGGCGGCGGAGTTCTTCGTCGTCTTGGGCATCACCCAGGCCCAGGCCCACAACCAGCCGGAGGCCTTGGTCTTCTCGACCGGCGCCTGCACGTAGCCGACCTTCCCGGCCACCTTGCTGACGTTGGGGTCCTCCAGGGACCCGGCCGCCGACGTCGCGTCGTACCACATCGCGACCTTGCTCTGGCTCATCGCGTTCAGGCACTCGGTGAAGCCCGACTGCGAGGCGCCCGGTTCTCCGTGCTGCCTGATCAGGTTGACGTAGAAGTTCACGGCCTTGGTGAACGCGGGTGAGTTGACCTCGGCCTGCCAGTCCTTGGTGAACCAGGTGCCGCCGAAGGTGTTCACCACCGTGGTCAGCGGTGCGAACTGCTCACCCCATCCGGGGAGACCTCGCAGGCAGATGCCCTTCATGCCGGGCTGGGCGCCGTCCACCTTGGCGGCGAGGTCCGCCACCTGGGTCCACGTCGGCCGCTGCGGCATGGTGAGCCCCTTCTTGGCGAAGATGTCCTTGCGGTACATCAGGAAGGAGGACTCGCCGTAGAACGGCATTCCGTAGAGCTTGCCGTCCTCGCCGGACAGGGACTTGGCGATCGGCGGCAGGATGTCGCTCTTGTCCCACGACCCACCGGTGTACTGGTCCAGAGGCTTGAGCCACTGGTTCTTCGCCCAGATCGGCACCTCGTAGGCGCCCACCGACGCCACGTCGTACTGACCGGCCCCGGTCGCCACGTCCTGGGTCACCTTGGAGCGCAGCTCGTTCTCGGGGAGCACGGTGTAGTTGACCTTGATCCCGGTGTCCTTGGTGAAGTTGTCCTTGGTCAGCTTCTGGATGTCGACCATCTGCGGGTTGCCGACCATCAGCACGCTGATGGACTTCGAGCTGCCGCCACCGGCGCCTCCACCGCCGCCCGCGCCGGCGCACCCCGACAACGCCAGCCCGGCCACAGCCGGCACCGCCATCGCGAGCGCGATTCTCTTCCTGGACCTGATGTTCACTGTTACCTCCGGTTTGCATACGCGACTGCACATGTGTGGGTGTGGGTGGGAGCTGCGGGTGCGCGCGTTGGCGCTCTGTGCGGTGCTAGGCCCGGACCACCTGCGGTCCGAGTACGGCGAACCTGCGCGCCTCGCTGGGCGACAGGCCGGTGTCGGTGACCAGGGCCTCGAAGTCGCCGATGTCGGCGAACCGGCAGAAGCTGGCCACACCGAACTTGGTGTGCAGACCGACGAAGACGCGACGACGGGAGCGGGTCACCACCGCGCCCTTGACCGCTGCGACAGCCGGGTCGGGGGTGGTGAGGCCGTGCTCCCGGGAGATGCCGTTCGCGCCCAGGAAGGCCAGGTCGATGATCAGATCGCCCAGCATCCGCAGCGCCCAGTGGTCCACGGTCGCCAGGGTGCGTCCGCGCAGCCGGCCGCCGAGCAGCAGCACCGTCACGTTGCTCGCCTCGGCGAGGGCACTCGCGGCGAGCAGTGACGAGGTGACCACCGTGACCGGATTCTCGGGGCGGATGGCCTCCGCGACGAACTGTGGCGTGACCCCCTCGTCGATGTAGATCGTCTCGGCGCCGTGCAGACGCTCCGCCGCGGCCGCGGCGATCCGGCGCTTCTCGGAGATCAGCGAGGTGGATCGGTGCTTGATGTTGCTCTCGAACCCGGCGCTCTCCACGGGGTAGGCGCCGCCGTGAACCCGCTGGAGGACCCCGCGATCGACCAGCTCACGCAGGTCCCGCCGGACAGTCTCCTCGGCGACCGCGAGGTCGCTGGCCAGACTGCCCACCTGCACCCGGCCGTCGGCACGGGCCCGGACCAGGATCTGACGCTGACGCTCGTCCGCGTTCATGCCTCACCCTTTCGAGCCGCCGTACTCCGTCCCCCCGGGCCCGCTGTGTGACGTGGACCACAGTCGTCAGTCTGCATGAGAGAACGGTCACCGGCGAGCCCGGGTGGGCATACCTGTGTGTCCGGTTTATGTGACGACAAGTGGGTCGTAGGGGACAACCGCTCCGCTTCGACCGCTTGCCGCCCCACCAGCACCGGAGTGGGTCATGCCCGTTTCGCTACTTCGGCTGCCCGAGCGGGCACAACAAACGGTCGTCGGTCCGTGTCCGAAGCACCGCGGCGGGCGGTCTTTCCGGGCGGTTATAGCGTTCGGGGATGCGGATGTTCGTGGCCGTGGTCCCGCCGGAGGAGGCCCTGGAGGACCTTGCGGATTTCCTCGCACCTCGGCAGGACGCCGAGCCCGCGTTCCGCTGGACCGTGCCCGACCAGTGGCACCTGACCCTGGCCTTCATGGCGGAGGTGGCCGACCGGCACCTCGACGACCTGCGGAGCCGGCTGGTTCGGGCCGCGGCCCGTCGTACGTCGTTCGAGGTGTCACTCGCCGGTGGCGGCGCCTTCCCGAACCCGGCGCGGGCCAAGGTGCTCTTCGCGGCTGTGGCGACCACCGAGCCGGAAGGTCAGGTCGAGCTCGGGCGGCTCGCGACCGGCGCGCGTGCCGCGGCGACCAAGGCCGGCGCCGATGCCGAGGGAGGGCGGTTCCACCCGCACATCACACTGGCGCGGCTCGGTAGGCCGGTCGAGCTGACCAGGTGGCTGCGCGTGCTGGACACGTACCGGGGCCCGAGCTGGCGGGTGGAGGACATCGCCCTGGTCGCCTCGCACCTGGGGGAGGGGCCCCGTCGGCGACCCCGCTACGAGGTCGTGGAGACCTTCGCGTTGGGCCGTCCCGCGGCTGCGCCTGGGTAACGACGCGGAAACGCGCGCATGGCAGGGTGAGGGCGTGCACGTGTCACGGATCGGCTTCGCCAGCCTGAAGGGCACCCGACACGTCGACCGGCCCTCCGTCGAGCTCAGCCTCGAAGGGCCGGTCGGCGACCGGGTGTTCTGCCTGGTCGACCCCGCCCGGTCCCGCGTGGTGCGCACCGTGGAGAACCCGACGCTGATGCGGACCGTCGCCCGATGGGACGGCCGCGTGCTGGCGGCGGACCTCCCGGCCGGCAGCGTCCGAGGCGCTCCGGCACCCACCGGGGAGACCCTCGAGGTCGACTACTGGGGGCGCACTGTTGCCCTGGAGGTGCTCGGCGGCCCCTGGCGCGCCGCCTACTCCGAGTATCTGGGCTACCCGGTCGAGCTGGCACGCGGAAGCAAGGCGGGCGATGTCGTCTACGGCGGGTCGGTCAGCCTGGTGACCTCCTCGTCCCTCGACTGCGTGGCAGAACGGCTCGGCGCTGCCGTGGACAGCGCCCAGCTCCGCGCGACGTTCACCGTGCAGACGGACGGCGAGCCGCCGCACGTCGAGGACTCCTGGGTGGGCCGGAGGGTGCGCGTGGGGGAGGCCGAGGTCGAGGTCCGCAGCGCCCTGCCGAGGTGCGCGGTGGTGGATCTCGATCCTGCCACCGGCCATCGTCGCGCAGACGTCCTTCGGACGCTGGCGGGCTACCGTCGGGCGCAGGGCGAGGTGCTCTTCGGTGTGGACGCCGTCGTCACCACACCCGGCCGGGTCGCCGTCGGCGCGGTCGTGGAGAGGAGCTGATCACGATGCCGTACCTGCTGCGCGTCGAGCTCCCGGACGTGCCCGGCTCCTTGGGCCGGGTCGCCAGCGCCATCGGTGAGGCCGGTGGGGACATCGAGGCCATCGAGATCGTCGAGCACCGCCACGACGGGACGGCGGTCGACGACGTGCTCCTCGAGACGGCGCCGGGCGTGATGCCGGACTCGCTCGTCTCTGCGTGCAACCAGCTCGACGGCGTGCAGGTGCTCTGGGTCTCCCGGTACGGCGCAGGCGGCAACCTGTTTCTGGACCTCGAGGCCGTCGAGGCACTCACCGCGAACCCCTGGACCGCGCGGGACGAGATCGTCGACCTGCTGCCCATCACCTTCCGGGCCGACTGGGGGATGCGGCTGCGCCGGGTCGGCGACCAGGTCAAGGTGATGCACCGGACCTCGGCCGCACCGGAGGACACGATCGGCCATCCGGACTGGTTCCCTGCCACGCAGGCCCGCAGGCTGGCCCTGCCGCCGGACTGGGAGAAGCCGTCGGAGGGGACGCTGGTGGCCGGGGCACCGATCGGGGACGAGGACGACCTGATCCTGTTCGGACGGCGTGGCGGCCCGGAGATCCTCGACTCCGAGCTCGCGCGGCTGGCCCACCTGGCCGCACTCGCGGCCTCGATCGCGAAGGGCGACTGACCTGTGGCCCGCGCACCGCTGGGGATCACGGGCGCGACCGGGCACCTCGGCGGTCGGATCGCTCGGCTGCTGGCCGCCCGGGAGGTGCCGCAGCGCCTCGTGGTCCGCAGTCCGGCTCGGGCTCCCTCGCTCCCCGGAGCGACGGTGGCTCAGGCGTCGTACGGCGACCGCGGGGCCGTGCGCGCCGCGCTGGAGGGACTGGACGTCGTGCTCATGGTGTCGGCGGCGGAGTCGGAGACCCGGCTCGAGGAGCACCGGACCTTCCTGGACGCGGCTGCCGACGCGGGAGTACGGCACCTGGTCTACGTGTCCTTCTTCGAGGCGGCTCCGGACGCGACCTTTCTGCTCGCCCGGGACCACTACGCCACCGAGCAGCACATCGAGGGCATAGGCCTGACCTGGACCTACCTGCGGGACAACCTCTACGCCGACTTCCTGCCGATGATGGCCGGCGAGGATGGGGTGGTGCGCGGGCCGGCGGGTGACGGGCGGGTGTCCGTGGTGGGTCAGGACGACATCGCCGCGGCCGCGGTCGCGGTCCTGCTGGAGCCCGGCGCGCACGAGGACCGCGCCTACGACCTCACCGGGCCCGAGTCCCTGACCCTCGCCGAGGCAACGGCTGTCATGACGCGTGTGCTGGACCGGCCCTTCGCCTTCCAGGACGAGACCCTCGAGGAGGCCTACGCCTCCCGAGGCTCGTACGGCGCGCCCGGCTGGCAGGTCGACGCGTGGGTCAGCACCTACACGGCGATCGCCTCCGGGGAGCTGGCTCGGGTCAGCGGCGACGTGGAGCGACTCACCGGCCGGCCGCCGAGGTCGCTCGCCGACGTGCTGG
Source organism: Nocardioidaceae bacterium (assembly GCA_033850795.1). GTDB lineage: Bacteria > Actinomycetota > Actinomycetes > Propionibacteriales > Nocardioidaceae > Nocardioides_B. Next base: position 8,744 of record JAWWPF010000276.1, read on the forward strand.
CCGGCTGACGACCCGGCGCGTCTGCATGCCTCAACTCCCTCGAGCCGGCGCGTCTGCATGCCTCAACTCCCTCGAGCCGGCGGATCCGCAGGTCTTGACAGCCCGCTGGGACGCGCTAAGGGACCGGACGTGGTCGCCGTACTTGTCCCCAGACCGCGCGCGGAGCGCTGCAGATGAGCCGGGTCGAGGGGGTTGAGGCATGCAGATGAGCCGGCTCGACAGGGTTGAGACGTGCAGATGCGCCGACTCGGCGAGGGGGTTGGGGGTGCTGGCCGCGCCACGGTCAGGGGACGAGGGCTGCCTGGGCCGAGAAGGGGTCCTCGAGCAGCGCCGCGAAGGCCAGCTCGGCGGCTCCCAGGAGCGCCGAGTCGACGCCGAAGCGCGGGAGGGTCAGCTCCACGGGGTGGCCGGGGTCGAAGGCGTACTGCTGCAGGGCCAGCTCGATCTCCGGGCGGGCCACCTCGAGGACTGACGACAGGGAGCCGCCGAGGATGACGCGCTGGGGGTTCAGCGTGTTCACCAGGTTCCCGATGGCCTGCCCGACCCACCCCGCCACGACCCGGACTGCTGCCAGACAGCGCCGGTCCCCACCGCAGGCGGCCTCGAACACGGCCGCGACGCTCTCCTCGCTGGGGGCCGCCTTTCGGCCGGCGAGCCGCAGCAGCGCGGCATCGCCGATGTACGTCTCGAGGCAGCCGTGCTTGCCGCAATGGCACTGTGGTCCCGCCGAGTCCACGACGTTGTGGCCGACCTCCCCGGCACGCCCGTCGCGGCCCTGCAGCGGGGCTCCGTTGACGACGATGCCGGCGCCCACTCCGATCCGGCCGATGAGGTAGACCACGTCGTCGCAGCCGCGGGCCGTTCCACGGCTGAGCTCGGCCAGCACGGACAGGTCCGCATCGTTGCCCACGGTGACCGGGAGCCTCGGGCCGAGCCGTTCGCTGAGCAGGTCACCCAGGGGGACGTCCCGCCACCGCAGGTTCGGGGCGATCCCCACGGTCCGGGTGCGCTTCTCGACCGTTCCCGGCACGCTGACCCCGACCCCGAGCACGGTTCGCTTCGAGCTCCGTTCGAGGTTCTCCACCGCGGCGGCGACGAGATCCGAGACCTGCTCCGGTGTCACCGGCGCGGGCCCGGTCTCCTGGGTCCGCCGGTCCAGGACGATGCCGCCGATGCCGACCGTGGCGCAGGTGATGTGCCGGACGTCCACGTCGATGGCGACCACCACCGGGCCGGTCGAGTGCGGCCCGACCACATGGGAGGGCCGCCCCACCCGGTCGCCGCCGGTGGGCACGGACTCCTCGACCAGCCCGAGCGCGGTCAGGTCGCTGACGAGGGCGCCGACGGTGGACCGGCTGACCCCGAGACGCGAGGTGAGCTCCGCCCGGGTCAGGGACCCGTCCTGGTGCACGTGCCCCAGGATCACCGCGAGGTTGTGCCGGCGTATCGCGTCCGGTCGGGCGGCCGCGCTGAGCGCCGTACCGCCCGACGCGTCGCGGCTGCTCACCCCAGGCCTGAGGCCCCCGCGCGCCGACGCGAGAGGGCGTCGATCGCCGCGGCGAGCAGCAGCACGACTCCGGTGACCATGTACTGCACCGACGAGCCGTTGTTGCCTTGCACCAGGTTGGACATGCCGTTCTGGATCACCTCGACGACCGCGCCGCCCACGAGGGCGTCCATCATCCGGCCCTTGCCGCCGAAGAGGCTGGTCCCGCCGATGACCGCGGCGCCAACCGCGAGCAGCAGCGTGTTGCCGGCGTAGTTCTGCACGCTCACCGCGGCGACGTTGGAGCCGATCATGATGCCGCCCACCGCGGCCATGAAGGACCCGAGCACGAAAACCGAGACCCGCACCCGGTCCACGGAGATACCGGCTCGCCGGGAGGCCTCCTCGTTGCCGCCGACCGCATACACGTGGCGCCCGTAGCGCGTCCTGGAGAGGACGAACGTCCAGAGCACGAAGAAGAAGACGAGGATCAGCACGACCCAGGGGACCCCCTCGACGGGCGGTGGCGCGACGAGCGTGATGTGGCCGTTGACATTGGTGAGGATCGGCTTCTGGTTGATCGACCTGTTCTGGTTGAGGAGGAACACGAACAGCAGCGCTCCGACCGCGAGCGACCCGATCTTCAGGGCGAGGATCGCCGTCGGCTCGCCCGCCAGCCCTTGGCGGATGCGGGCTCGTTGCGCCGAGAGCTTCACGAGGGTGTAGCCCGCGATGAGGACGATTGCCAGCAACCAGCCGGCCCACTTCGGCATCTGGCTGTTCTCGAAGGCGAGCACGACCGGGTCGGTGATCCGCACGTCACCGTGGGCACCCTTGCCGTTGTCCACGATGTAGAGGGCCACGCCCTGGAAGGCCAGGAAGAACGCCAGGGTCACCACGAAGGACGGAATGCGCACCTTGGTCCGGAGGAGGCCGATGAGCAGGCCGATCAGCAGGCCCGTGAAGAGCGCGGCGCCGATGGTGATCGGCCAGGGCAGGTCGTAGCCGACCATGAGCCGCACCATCACCGCGGCGCACACGCCACCGGCGAAGCCCGCGGACAGGTCGATCTCACCGAGCAGGAGCACGAAGACCAGGCCCATGGCGAGCAGGACCGGGCCCGAGCCCTCCGTGAGCATGTTCCCGAAGTTGTACAGCCCGCGGAACGTCGGCTGGATCGCGGAGAACAGCAGGACCAGGACGATCAGTCCGGCGATGGCAGGCAGGGAGCCCATCTCGCCGCCACGGACCCGTTGCACGTAGAGCCGGACGTAGCCGCCGGCGGAGCTCGCGACCGGCACGGTGGTGGCGACCGCGGCCAGCCTCTCGTGAGACTCGTCCGTCTCCGGAGCGGGCGCCTCGGTCGCGGCGACGCCGCCACCCCGGGTGCCGCCGGTGCCGTTGTCCTCAAGGTCCGTCATGCGCTGGCCCCCTTCCGTGTCCCGGCGACCTCACTGCCCTGGAGGGTGCCGGTCGTGATCAGCT
>JAWWPF010000291.1:0-2699 GCA_033850795.1 Nocardioidaceae bacterium
GACCGACCACACCGTCTACGCGCCCGAGTTCGACCGGTCCCGGGAGCTGTCCGTCGCCGGCGCGATCGCGGTGCGGCCCGAGCACCGGCTGGTCGTGACCGAAGGCAACTACCTGCTGTACGACGGACCGGGCTGGTCCGACGTACTGCCCCTGCTCGACGAGGCCTGGTACGTCGAAGGCGACGACGGGGTCCGCCTCGAGCGGCTGGTGCGGCGACACATCAGGCACGGGAAGCCACCGGCCCTGGCGCAGCGGTGGGCGACGGTCTCGGACCAGGCCAACGCCGACCTGGTGGCGCGCACCCGCGCGGCCGCCGACGTGCTCGTGGAGATCGACTGACCAACGCGGACCGCACGGGTCCCAGGAAGGCACGACATGACCAAGCTGAGCGCAACCACGCTGGCGGAGCTGGATGGCTCGGGTCGAGTGCCCGTGCCGTCGTACGACCGCGGCCGGGTGACCACCGGCATCGTGCACTTCGGTGTCGGCGGCTTCCACCGGGCACACCAGGCGATGTACCTCGACACGCTGATGAACGAGGGCAAGGCCCTGGACTGGGGGATCACCGGTGTCGGGCTGCTGCCGGGGGACCGCCGGATGCACACCGTCCTGCACGCGCAGGACTGCCTGTACACGCTGGTGGTGAAGGACGCCGACGGGACGATGCACCCCCGGGTGATCGGCTCCATCGTCGACTACCTGTTCGGACCGGACGACCCGGAGGCCGTGCTCGGCGTGCTCACCGACCCCTCGACGCGCATCGTGTCGCTGACCATCACCGAGGGCGGCTACCTGGTCAACCAGTCGACGGGGGAGTTCGACGCGCACGACCCGTCCATCCAGGACGACTTGCAGGCCGGCGCCGTCCCGGCGACCGCCTTCGGCTACATCACCGAGGCGTTGGCCCGCCGCCGCGCAGCCGGGACCGAGCCGTTCACCGTGATGTCGTGCGACAACATCGAGGGCAACGGCGAGGTGGCGCACAAGATGATCGGCGCGTTCGCGCGGCTCAAGGACGCCGACCTCGCCGACTGGCTCGAGGAGCACGTCACCTTCCCGAACTCCATGGTCGACCGGATCACCCCGGTGACCACCGATCACGACCGGGCGCTGATCGCCGAGCGGTTCGACGTCGAGGACGGCTGGCCCGTCGTCTGCGAGCCGTTCACGCAGTGGGCGCTGGAGGACCGGTTCCCGGCCGGCCGGCCGCCGTACGACGATGCGGGGGTGCAGCTGGTCCCGGACGTGCGGCCCTACGAGCTGATGAAGCTGCGGCTGCTCAACGCCAGCCACCAGGCGCTGTGCTACCTGGGGTACCTCTCGGGGTACCGCTACGCGCACGAGGTCTGCAGCGACCCGCTGTTCACCGGGTTCCTGCTCGGCTACATGGACGAGGAGGGCTCCCCGACCCTGGAGCCGGTCCCCGGTGTGGACCTCGACGAGTACAAGCACCAGCTGATCGAGCGCTTCGCGAACCCCGAGATCAAGGACACCCTGGCCCGGCTGTGCGCGGAGAGCTCCGACCGGATCCCCAAGTGGCTGCTCCCCGTCGTGCGCGCGGAGCTGGCCCGGGGCGGGCCGGTTCGGCGCTCCGCGCTCGTGGTCGCCTCCTGGGCCCGCTACGCCGAAGGCGTCGACGAGGACGGGACCCCGATCGAGATCGTCGACCGGCGCAAGGAGGCGGTGATGGAGCGGGCCCGGCGGCAGGGCTCGGACAAGCTGGCCTTCCTGCGGGACCCCACGCTCTTCGGGGACCTGGCCGAGGACGAGAGGTTCACGAAGGAGTACACCTCCGCCCTCGACTCGCTGCACGAGATCGGCGCGCGCGCCACCCTGGAGACCTGGGAGAACGGTCGGTGAGCGCAGCCACCACGATGAACGGGGTCGTGCTCCCCGGTGACAGCACCGTGGCCCCGGTCACCCGGGACGTTCCCGAACCGGGTCACGGGCAGGTGCTGCTGGCCATGAAGGCCTCCTCGATCTGCGGCAGTGACATCCGGGCGATCTACCGGGAGCACTTGGGCCACGGACCCGAGGCCTACCAGGGCGTCGTCGCCGGCCACGAGCCCTGCGGTCAGGTGGTCGCAGTGGGACCGGGGTGCCGGCGGCTGGCCGAGGGCGATCGTGTGGTCGTCTACCACATCGCCGGCTGCGGCGTCTGTGACCAGTGCCGCAGCGGCTACATGATCGGGTGCACCGACCCGTCTCGAGCCGCCTACGGCTGGCAGCGCGACGGCGGCCACGCCGAGTACCTCCTCGCCGAGGAGGCCACCTGCCTGCCGATGCCGGAATCCATGTCGTACGTCGACGGGGCCCTCGTTTCGTGCGGCTTCGGCACCGCCTACGAGGCGATGCTCCGGCTCGACGTCTCGGGCCGGGACACCCTGCTCGTCACGGGCCTGGGCCCGGTCGGCCTCGCGGCAGCGATGCTGGCGCGGGCGATAGGCGTCGGTCCCATCGTGGGCACCGACGTCTCGAGCGAGCGGCTCACGCTGGCCATCGACCTGGGACTCGTCGACGACGCGGTGGTGGCCGACGACTCCTCGGCCGACCGGTTGACCGAGCTGAGCAGGGGCCGGGGGTTCTCCGCGACCATGGACTGCTCCGGCAACGCGACCGCACGACACCTCGCCCTGTCGAGCACCGCGACCTGGGGACGCTGCGCCTTCGTCGGCGAAGGAGGGGACGTCGGGTTCGA
>JAWWPF010000344.1:0-4291 GCA_033850795.1 Nocardioidaceae bacterium
TACGTCCTCACCCTCTCCGCGGCCGGCACCTGGACCCTGGGCGGGCTGCTCTCCGGACCCCTGCACCTCGGCTGGATCGAGGGCAGGGACCGCCGGTTGCGACGCCCGTGGCTCACGCCGGTCGTCACCGGGGTCGGTGCCTTCAGCTTCTTCTACGGGTGCGCGCTGGTGGCCCGGCGCATCCCGTTCCTGGAGCGGGCGGTCGCGGACGTCCTCGCCTTCGCCGAGGAGGGCAGCCTGCCGCTGGTCCTGCTGACCACCTACGCCAACGGGATCGGCGAGGAGGTGTTCTTCCGCGGGGCGCTGTACGCGACCCTGCCGAAGGGCCAGGCGGTGGCCCTGTCGACCGGCGTCTACGGCCTCGCGACCGTGACGACCCGCAACCCCTCGCTGGTGCTCGCCGCCGGGGTGATGGGGTCGTTGTTCGCGATGCAGCGCCGCGCGTCCGGCGGTCTCCAGGCACCGCTGCTGACCCATCTGACCTGGTCCACGCTGATGGTGCGCTACCTGCCGCCGCTGTTCCGCCGCGCCCAGCGGAGGTCCTGATGAGCGACGACGCCGACGTCGTCGTGGTCGGTGCCGGCCTGGCGGGCCTGGCCTGCGCCCAGGAGCTCGCCGGCCACGGCCTCCAGGTGATGGTGCTCGAGGCGGGTGACACCGTCGGTGGCCGCGTCCGGACCGACCTGGTGGACGGCTTCACGCTGGACCGCGGCTTCCAGGTCCTCAACACCGCGTATCCGGCGCTGGCCGGCACGGTGGACCTCGACGCCCTGGACCTCCGCTCGTTCGACCCCGCCGTCACGCTCCTGCTCGACGGGGAGCCGGTCGTGCTCGCCAACCCCCTGCAGGACCCGCGCCGGACCGGCTCGACGGTGCGCGTGCCGGTCGGCGGGGTCCGAGGGAAGGCGGCGCTCGGCGTCTACGCCGCCCGGTGCCTGGCGCTGCCGGCCACCTCGCTCAAGCGTCGCGACGACGTCAGCGCCGCCGAGGCCTGGCGCCGCGCGAGGATCCCGCCGGACGTGGTCGAGCGCGTGCTGCGGCCGTTCCTCTCCGGGGTGCTGCTCGAATCCGACATGTCGAGCAGCCGCCGGTTCACCGACCTGATGTTCCGGATGTTCGCCAGGGGCCGGTCGACGGTCCCCGCCGGCGGCATGCAGCGGCTCCCGCAGCAGCTCGCCGACGGGCTGCCGGCCGGGACGGTGCGGCTGGACCGCCGGGTCGAGGCGGTCTCCCCGCGGCGCGTCGACGGGGCCGCTGGTCCGGTGTCTGCGCGAGCGGTGGTGGTCGCCACCGACCCCTGGACCGCCGGCACCCTGCTGCCCGCGGAGCTGGAGCCGCCGGCGCCGCGGGGGGTCACGACGGTGTACCACGCCGCTGCGCCCTTCCCCGAGGCCTCGGGCAGGCTCCTGCTCGACACGGGCGGCTCACCGGTCGTCAACAGCATCGCCATCTCGGTGGCTGCCCCGGAGTACGCACCACCGGACCGGGTGCTGGTCTCGACGTCGTTCCTGCACGGATCCGCGCCGAGCGACCTCGACGGGCCGGGGACCCGGGCCGCGCTGGCCCGGCTGCACGGCACCGACACGTCGGGATGGGAGGTGGTCGCCCGCTACGACCTCCCGCGCGCTCTTCCCGGGATGCCGGCTCCGCACCCTCTTCGCCGGCCCGTGCGCTTCGAGACCGGTCGGGGGCTGCTCTACGTGGCGGGCGACCACCGTGACACCAGCTCCATCCAGGGCGCGCTGGTGTCCGGCCGCCGCGCAGGCCGCGCCGTGGCGGCCGACCTGGGCGGGTGAGCGAGGCTCAGCGGGCCAGCAGGATCTCGGTCAGCGCACCCAGGAGCGTCGGATCCAGGTCCAGCGCCTGCAGGGCCACCATCGCGGCGCCGGGTGAGTCGCCGGCCGCCCGGATCACGTCGAGGGCCGAGGCCTTGAGCTCGAACCCCATCTGGGTGCGGTCGAGGAGCTCGAAGACCCGCCGCTCCGTACCGGCGTCCGGCTGTACGACGACCACCCGGTAGCTGCGGTCGCCCGGCAGCGTCGCGGCCGTCCCCTCGACGTCGTGGACGGTCAGCTCACCGGCGCTGTCGTCGTACGTCAGCCGGGTCCGGGCCCACCGCTCGTCGTCGCGGTCCTCGACCAGGGTGAGCTCGCCGTCCGCGCCCGGGTACACCCGGATCTCGACCTCCGACGGCAGGTCCGTGCCGTCGCCGAGCCGGTCACCGGGGATCATCGGCAGGATCGCACCGGCCTTGGCCAGCACCGGGATCGAGGTGAGGTCGCGGTGCAGGTAGACCGTCCGTCCCCCGCGGTAGGACAGGCCGGTGAAGATGTCGACCCAGTCCCCGTCGGGGAGCCAGGCCTTGACCCGGCCCAGGCCGGTGGACCGGTCCGCCGGCGTCGTGATCGGCGCGACGAGGAGCTCGCTGCCGAACATGAACTGGTTCGGGGACGAGTAGGCCTCGGGCCGGTCGGGGTGGTCGTAGTACATCGGCTGGACCAGCGGCTCGCCGTCCTCGTGGGCCCGGACGTTCATCGTCGCGAGGTAGGGCAGCAGCTGGTGACGCAGCCGCAGGAAGTCCTTCATCACCTGCTCGGCCGGACCCGAGAACCGCCACGGCTCCTTGGTGTTGAACGGGTTGAGCCCCGAGTGCAGCCGGTTCACCGGGGAGAACACGCCCAGCTGGACCCAGCGGGTCGCCAGCTCGTCGTCGCGGTAGCCCTTGAAGTGGCCGCCGATGTCGTGGCTCCACCAGCCGTAGCCCGCGTTCGACGCCGTGGCGGTGAAGTACGGCTGGAAGTCCAGGGACTCCCAGGTGATCCAGGTGTCCCCGGAGAACCCGATCGGGTAGCGGTGGCTGCCGATCCCGGCGTAGCGCGAGAAGGTCAGCGGCCGGCGCCCTCCGCGACCGGAGTCGAGGTAGTGGAAGTGGTTCAGCAGCCACAGCGGGTCGAGTCCCGGGATCCGGGTGACGCCGCCCTGCTGCCAGTCCAGCCACCAGAAGTCCACCCCCTCGTCCTCGAGCGGGTGGTGCAGCTCCTCGAAGTAGGCCTCGAGGAAGTCCGGGTCGGTGGGGTCGAAGCGCACCGGCAGCTCGCCCGCCGGGTCGGTCCCCATCCGCTTCGCGATCGCCGGGTACGCCGCCTCGTGCGCGTGCACCCCCTCGGCCGGGTGGACGTTGAGGGAGACCGCGAGCCCTCGCTCGTGCAGGGCCGCGAGGAACCCCGGCGGGTCCGGGAAGAGGTCGGTGTTCCAGGTGTAGCCCGTCCAGCCGCTGCCGTAGGCCGGGTCGATGTCGACGAGGTGCCAGTCCATGTCGATGACGGCCACGGAGAGCGGCACCCGCTCCTGCCGGAACCGGTCGACCAGGTCGACGTACTCCTGCGCGGTGTAGGGGTGGTAGCGGCTCCACCAGTTGCCGAGGGCGTAGCGGGGGAGCAGAGGAGGGGCGCCGGTCAGGGCGTAGAGCGCGCGGAGGGCGGCCTTGTAGTCGCGGCCGAAGGCGAACACGTAGAGGTCGAGGCTGCCCGGTGTGCGTGGGGTGATCCAGCCGTCGTCGGTGAGCAGGACCGTGGTGGAGTCGTCGACCATCGCGACCCCGTTCACCGCGAGGATCCCGCGCTCCAGCGGCGCGGGGCCGTCCACGTCGTCGAGCGTGCGGGCGGTGCCGCCGAGGTTCGGTGAGTCGAGCCCGTAGCGCCATACGGAGTCGGTGGAGTGGAACCCGCCCTTGGCCTGCACCGACAGGCCGTGGGTGGTGAACGGTCCCTTGTCGTAGACCAGGTGCAGCCGGTTGGTGTGGATCTCCAGCAGGTCCTCGGCGTCGCTCACGTCATAGTCGCTCGGAGGCAACGCCCGGTTCACGGCCATCTGCGAGGCGCGGTCCTCGAAACGGCCGGTCTCGCTGTACTCGAGGCGCACGAGGCCGGGATCCAGCACGGTGATCCGGTAGTGGTCGCCCTGGACCACGTTGGCCGGGTCCGCGACCGGACGGGTCTCGAGACGGAAGTGCGGTTTCACGCGGTCCCTTTCACACGTTGCCGAGCAGGCGGGTCAGGTCGATGCGGATGGCCACGCGCGCGGCGTTCTCCCGCGGCTGCCGGTACCGCTCGGCGTACCTCCGCACCGCCTCGGCGACGGACGGCTCGTCGTCACGGACCTCTGCGACGCCCTCGATGGTCGACCACCGGCGACCGTCCACTTGGCAGACCGCGATGCGCCGGTCGGGTCCCCGTCGGAGGTTGAGCGCCTTCTGGGAGTGGCGCGAGGTGATGCCCCACGCACGTCCGTG
>JAWWPF010000360.1:0-39686 GCA_033850795.1 Nocardioidaceae bacterium
ACGTCGAGGAGCCGGTGATCGGCGTGCTCGTCGCGCAGCAGGTCCACCAGCCCCACCAGCGCGACCTTCGAGGCGTCCCTGGCCCGGTGGAACATCGACTCCCCCGCGAAGAGGCCACCGACCGCGACGCCGTACAGCCCGCCGGCGAGCTCCCCGTCCTGCCAGGCCTCCACCGAGTGCGCCCAGCCGAGGTCGTGCAGCCGGGTGTACGCCTCCACGATCCGGGCGTCGATCCAGCGACCGTCGCGTGCGGGATCCGCGCAGGCGCTGATCACGTCGGCGAAGGCGGTGTCCACCCGGACCTCCATGTGGCGCACCGCCTGCCGCAACGAGCGCGACACCCGCAGGCCCTCCAGTGGCAGCACACCGCGCTCCACCGGTGACCACCACGCCACCGACGCACGCCGGCGACGGATCCCGTCAGCCGGCATCGGGAAGAGCCCGTGCCGGTAGGCCGACAGGAGGGTGCCCGGCTCCAGGTCGGCGCCCGTGGCGACCAGGTCGTCGGGCCAGTCGTCGGCCCAGTCGTCGGCCCGGTCGTCGGCCCGGTCGTCGGCCCGGTCGTCGGCCCGGTCGTCGGCCGGCAGCCCGGACAGGTCCGGGAACACCCACCCCGTGGGCGGAGGCTCGGTGGGCATGGCCCCATCCAAGCAGGGCACAGGTCGGGAGCGGCGTGACCCGTCGGCCCCCTGGGTAGGGTCGTGATGCACTCTCGGGGACGACAGACAGCGGAGGACGACATGGGCATCGCCAGCTCGATGGGCAAAGGGATCGCGCCGCGGATCGCGAGGGCGGCGCCCGATCTCAGCTCCCGCTTCGTGCACGAGTCGATGCGCCGCGCCATTGCGGGAGTGGGGCCCCTCCCAGCCGCAGCGACCTACGCCGACAAGCTGCTCGCCAACGAGGGCGGCGACGTTGAGCGGGCCATCCACGAGGTGATCGAGGACCACGTGCGCTATGCCGGGATGCAGGGCTTCGCCACGAACCTCGGCGGCCTGCTCACCGCGGCGGTCGCCATCCCGGCGAACATCACCGGGCTGGCGCTCATCCAGTGCCGCCTGGTGGCCTCGATCGCCCACCTGCGCGGCTACGACCTCGAGGACCAGCGGGTGCGCAACGCGGTGCTGGCCTGCATCCTCGGCGAGGACAGCGTCAAGAACCTGGTGCGGAAGAAGAAGCTGCCGAGCACCCCGATGGGCGTCGCGACCGCGCCCACCCACGACCCCCACCTCGACGGGGTGATCGCCGCGGAGGTGACCTCCGAGCTGATCACCAAGGTCGCCGGCAAGCGCGTCGCCACGACCGTGGGCCGCCGGATCCCGGTGATGGGGGGCGTCTTCGGCGCCGGGATCGACGCGTACTCCACCTGGCAGATCGGCCGTTACGCCGACCGCGAGCTGCTGCGCCGCACCCTGCGGTAGGCAGCCAGGGCCCGGCCCACGGCGGGACGCCGTCCGGCCTCGAGTCGCAGCCGGCGCTTGGCCCGGAACCACGGGCTCCGCGACCGCTCGAGCTCGACGTAGGTGGCCTCCAGCTCCGCACGCAGCGACCCCGAGACGTTCGCGAGCTCCTCGAGCAGCGTGACCACGGCATGCACGGCTGCATCCGAGACGTCGCGCTCCTCGGGTCGGTCGGGGTCGGTGAACGGCGCCCTGCCGTCGGGGTCGGGCCGGAGCTCCTCGAGGGAGCCCTCGACGTGGTAGCCACGTCGGTGCAGCTCCTCGATCCAGCTCTCCGAGAGCCGGACCGCCCACGAGCGCACATCCGGCGGCAGCAGCAGGCGTGCCGACCCCGTGCGCAGGGACAGCGAGCGGTGCACGAGCAGCTCCCGGACGAACAACCGGTAGTCCTCGTTCCTGAGCACCCCGTTGTTGACGCGTTCGTTGATCCGGCGGACCAGCGCGGTCTCGGGGACCCCGAGGGACGTGTTCGCCCGGGTGGTCTCCGGCGCCAGGGCCGCCGCGTCCAGCCCCAGCACTGCGGCGAACCGCTCCCACAGCAGCCGTCGTGGGGCGCCTGGCTTCGGCACCGTGATCAGGTGCACCTGGTCGGCCGGCAGCCTGCTGCCCCACCGGTCCAGGATGTCCGGCACCTCCTGCACCCCCCAGAACCAGGAGGCCAGCTCGCCGTTGCGCCCGGGGTCGGTGACCTTGTCCAGGAACTGCCGGTAGCCGAGGGTCCGCCGGTGCTTGACGTTCTCCTGCCACTCCGCCGGGATCTGCCGGACCAGGTCCCGCGCGGAGAGTACGACGTGCACCTCGGCGTCCCCGAACGAGTCGAGGGCGCGGCGTACCTGCTGCCGGGTGGCGGTCGCGAGGATCTCGTGGGAGACGATCGCCGTGCCCGACCAGTCCCGGATGCGCGCGGCGAGTCGGTCCCAGGCGCCGACGGCCTGCCGCTCGAGGCCGCCCCAGGGCAGCTCGAGGAGGTCGAGCGCAGCGAGGAAGTGCTCGTCGAAACGGTCGGCGGGATAGAGGATCCCCTGCCGGGCCAGGGACTCGCGGTTCAGCCAGAGCACGTCCTGGACGAAGGACGTGCCGGTCTTCGGCGTGCCGACGTGGACCAGGACGCGTCGCGAGCGGTCCCTCACGTCCTCACCGTTCCTTCGCGCCCAGGTGCCGCCAGCCGACGGATGCTCACCGCACCTGCCTCAGGCATGCGGCCAGGACCACCGCGAGGGCGTCCTGCCGGGAGGGGTGCGTCCGCAGGCCTGCGACCCGCGGCAGGATCCCCTCCAGGGATCCGTGCACAGGGTAGTCGCCGGAGCGGAGCTCGTCGGCGATGCGCTCAGCCCGGCTCCGCGCCCAGTCCTGGAAAGGTGGGGGCACCGTCAGCCCCGGCCCGGGCGGTGCCACGCGGGCGAGGTCGTCGACGAGGCCGGGAAGGACCGACCGCTGCCGCTCCGGTGCCACCCGGACGCTCAGCACCGCGTTGACCCGCCGCAGCACGTCCACCGCGGCCGGGGACAGGTCCCGCACCTCCGGCTCCGGTCCTGCGACCCCCTCCTCCCGCCGGCCTGCCGGTCGGACCGCAGCGGCCGGGTCGAAGGAGCTGTCCGCGCCCACCAGGACGTGCACCCGGTCGACGCCGACCCGGTCGGCCCAGGAACGCGCGAGCGCGGGCAGGTCCGCGGCGGGCGGCAGCGCGGCGCGGCCCGCCCACCGACGGACGAACCCGTGCCAGCGTACGGCGGCCCCCCGCTGCACCCGCGCGGACCAGACCTGGGCCAGCAGGTCGTCGAAGGGCTCGACGGCCAGCAGGACGCGCGGACGGCGCCCTCCTTCGGCGTACCCCTGCTCCGCGAGGGACCGGCGCAGCGCCGAGCGCGTGACCGGGGCGCCCTCCACCACGTAGCCGGACCGCCACCTGGCGGTGCGGCTCCGCCGTCGCACCCGTGGAGGCGGCTCGGGGACCGCGAGGAGGAGCTCGACGAGCGCGCCGACGCCGACCCTGACCAGCTCCTCGGCAGGGACCTGCGACGGGTCGACCGGCGGCGCACCGAAGCGGCGACCCGGGACGTCCGGGGGCCACCACAGCGGCTGCTGGGCCAGGCCCCGGCCCGGGCCGGACCGGCCGGTCGCCAGGTCTGCGAGCCGCACGAAGCGGGGATCGTGAGCGCCGAGGAGCGCGGCGAGACGGACGAACTCCAGCTGCGCGGCGCCCGGGGGCACCCAGGCCGCGGGGACGTGGGGATCGTCGGTCCCGCCACCTTCGGGACGCGTGCGGAGCCACTCGCGCCACGGGGTCACGCCGCCGGCCCTGAGGTGCTGGTTCCAGGCCCAGACCGCCTGCTGGTAGCTCACCGAGGTCGCAGTCGCCGGGCCATCCGGCCGAGCCGGGCACCGAGGTTGCCGCTGGGGTCGGGGCGGTTCGCGGCCTCGAGCGCGAGCGCGACGATGGCGTCCACTGCGGCGTCCACCATCTCCGGGCGCGGGGGCCGGTCCGGGTTGGCCCACGGCTGGCCGGGCGGAGGAGGGACCGGGAGGAGGTCGGCCACGTCGCCGATGACCTGGATCCCCGAGCCCTGCACCCACTCGACCCACTCCTCGGCCACCTCCGTGGCCCACGGGAAGGCGGCCGGCGGCAGGGTGACCCTGGTTCCGCCTCGCCTGGCCAGGGTCTGGTGGACGACCACCTCGCGGATCAGCAGCCGGTAGTCCTCCGAGGTCAGCCCGGCCGCTCTGAGCCGGCGGTTGAGCCGGCGCAGCAGGTAGGTCTCGGCGGCGCCGATCGAGGCGTTCTCCCGGCCGCTCTGCTGCGGCGCCCAGGCGGGGTCGATCCCGAAGGCCCTGCAGTAGCGCTGCCAGAGCAGGTCGCGCGGCGCGCCCTGCTGCGGCACCGTGACCAGGTGCACGCGTTCCGGCGGGAGCCCGCGGCTCCAGCGGGTCAGCACGTCCGGCAGGCTCTGGACCCGCCAGAACCACAGGCTCGGCCGGGTGCGCTTGGCGGCCTGCACCTGCTTGAGGAACCCCGCGAAGCCGACCTTGCGCTGGTGCTTGATGCTCTCCTGCCACTCCGCGGGGATCTGCCGGGCCAGGTCGCGGGCCGAGTAGACGAGGTGGACCTCGCTGTCCTCGAGCCCCGCCATCGCGCGCCGTACCTGTCCCGGCTTGGCCGCCGCCAGGATCTCGTGGGAGACGACGACGGTCCCGTCGGCCCTGCGCACGCGCGCGCTGAGCGCGTCCCACTGGCCCTCGACGTCGTGCTGCAGCCCTCCCCAGGGCACCTTGATGAGGTCGAGCGCGGGGCCGAAGTGGTCGCTCTGGTGCAGGCCGAGCGGGTAGGTGACGCCGTGCCTGGCGAGCGAGCCGCGGTTGAGCGAGAGCCGGTCCTGGAGGTACGTCGTCCCGGTCTTGGGCGCGCCGACGTGCAGGTAGACGACGCGGCTCATGCGGGAGAGTCTGCCCTACGTGCCGTCGTTCCCGGCGAGAGCCTTGACGACCGCCGAGGGGGTGGGGCGACCGAGCTGGGAGGCCATCCAGACCGAGGTCTCGACGAGCCGCCCGAGGTCTACTCCGTGCTCGATCCCGAGGCCGTCGAGCAGCCAGACGAGGTCCTCGGTGGCGAGGTTCCCGGTGGCGCTCTTGGCGTAGGGGCAACCGCCCAGGCCGCCCGCCGAGGCGTCGAAGGTGGTCACCCCCCAGCGCAGCGCGGCCATCGTGTTGGACAGCGCCTGGCCGTAGGTGTCGTGGAAGTGCATCGCCAGCGAGTCGTTGGGCAGGCCGGCCTCGTTGAAGGCGGACAGCAGGGCGCGCACGTGGCCGGCCGTGCCGACCCCGATGGTGTCGCCGAGGGAGAGCTGGGAGGCGCCGAGGTCGAAGAGCCTGCGGCCCACATCGACGACCTGGGCGACCGGGACCGGGCCCTCCCAGGGGTCCCCGAAACACATCGAGACGTAGGCGCGCACGTCGAGCCCCTCGGCGCGGGCCCGGCTGACGGTCGGCTCGAACATCTCGAACTGCTCGTCCAGGCTGCGGTTCAGGTTGCGCCGGGCGAACGTCTCGGTGGCGCTGCCGAAGATCGCGATGTGCCGCAGCCCCTTGTCCAGCGCCCGGTCGAGGCCACGTTCGTTGGGCACGAGGACCGGCATGTCCCGGGCGGCGTCCCCGAGACGAGCCACGAGCGCGTCGACGAGCTCGGCGGCGTCGGCGAGCTGCGGCACCCATCGGGGGTGCACGAAGCTGGTCGACTCGATCACCGGCAGGCCGGCCGCGACGAGCCGGCTGACGAACTCGGCCTTGGCCGGGGTGGGGACCAGCGTCGACTCGTTCTGCAGGCCGTCACGGGCACCGACCTCGTAGATCGTCACCCGCCCGGGCAGGTCGGGGTCGGGCACCACCTGCGGCAGGTCGCGGGGCGAGGTCACGGGTCCTCCCTGGGGACGTCGGGTGTCACCTCGAACAGCGTCGCCCCGAGCCGGACCTGGTCGCCAGGGGCCACCGCCACCCGGGTCACGGTCCCGTCGATCGGTGCGGTGAGCGAGAGCTCCATCTTCATCGCCTCGAGGAGCCCGAGGACGTCCCCGGCAGCCACCGTGGCGCCCTGCGTGGCGGCGACCTTGAGCACGGTGCCGGGCATCGGGGCGGTGACGGAGCCGTCGGAGGCGGCCGCGCCGGAGCCCGGGCCGAACGCGTCGGGGCGGCCGAAGCTGTGGGTGTTGCCGAGGTAGGAGACCTCCACGGCGTGCGGTCCGACACGGACGGCGGCCTCGTGGACCTCGTCGTCGACCTCGACCCGGAGCATCTCTGCGTCGCTGATCGGGTGCACGCGCCAGGCCCTCGTCGGCGAGGTCACCGAGCCGGCGGGGTCGACGCGGAACAGCTGTGCGGCGCCGTCGACGAGGAGCTCGACCGGCACAGCGGCCGGTGGGCCGGCCGAGCGCCAGCCGTCGCCGACCCCGAAGGGGTGGCCGCCGTCCCCGCTGTGGGAGGTGGCCAGCCGCCAGGCGCCCAGGACGGCGGCCACCTCGACCCCGTGCGGGCGGATCGCGTCCGGGTTCCGGTCCAGCCAGGCGGTGTCCACCTCGTTGTCAGCGAAGGCCTCCGAGGCGGCGAGCCCGCGCAGGAAGCCCAGGTTGGTGGTCAGGCCCAGGATCGCGGAGTCGTCGAGCGCCGTGACCAGGGCTCGGCGCGCCGCCTCCCGGGTCGGCCCGTGGACGATCACCTTGCCGAGCATCGGGTCGTAGGCCGGCGTCACGCTCTGGCCGGACTCCAGCGCCGCGTCGACCCGGGCCCGCGCCGGCCAGCGGACGTACTCGGCGACGCCGGCCTGCGGCAGGAACCCGTGGAACGCGTCCTCCGCGTAGACCCTCGCCTCGAACGCGTGCCCCGAACAGGTGACGTCGTCCTGGGTGAAGGTCAGCGGCTCCCCCGCGGCGACCGCGAGCTGCAGGCGCACGAGGTCCAGGCCGGTCACGAGCTCGGTGACCGGGTGCTCGACCTGCAGGCGGGTGTTCATCTCCAGGAAGAACACCTCCTCGCCGTCCACCAGGAACTCCACGGTCCCGGCATTGACGTAGCCCACCTGCCGCGCCAGCGCGACGGCCGACCCGGTCAGCAGCCGCCGTACCTCCTCGGAGATGGTCGGGGCCGGTGCCTCCTCGATGACCTTCTGGTGGCGACGCTGGGCCGAGCAGTCGCGCTCGAAGAGGTGCACCACGTGTCCGTGTGCGTCGGCGAGGACCTGCACCTCGACGTGCCGGCCGCGCTCGACGTACCTCTCGAGCAGGATCGTGTCGTCTCCGAACGCGCCGAGGGCCTCCCGTCGGGCCGCCGCCACGGCTGCCTCGAGGTTCGCCGGCTCGCGGACTATCCGCATCCCCTTGCCGCCTCCTCCGGCCGCGGCCTTGACCAGCAGCGGGTAACGGAGGTCCTCGCCGCCGCCGGTCTGTGCGAGGCCGGCGGCCGGGACCACCGGCACCCCCGCCTCGACGGCGACCTCTCGGGCCAGGTCCTTGCGGCCCATCCGGTCCATCACGTCGGCGGGCGGGCCGACGAAGACCAGGCCGGCCGCGGTCACGGCGCGCGCGAACTCGGACCGCTCGGACAGGAAGCCGTAGCCGGGATGCACCGCGTCCGCCCCGGTGCGTCGCGCGGCGTCGAGCAGCGCGTCGACGTGGAGGTAGGACTCGGCGGGCGGCGTGGGGCCGATCCGCACCGCGGTGTCCGCGGCCCGCACGTGCGGCGCCTCCCGGTCGGCGTCGGAGTAGACCGCGACGGTTCGCAGGCCCGCGTCCCGCGCCGCGCGGATCACCCGCAGGGCGATCTCGCCACGGTTGGCGACCAGGAGCGTCGTGAACGGCCGGTACGCCCCGCCCTGGTTGGTCGAGCCGGTCACGCCGCTCACGCTGCCCTCGCTGCCCTCGCTGCCCTCGCTGGTCGAGCCTGTCGAGACCATGCCGTCACATCCGGAAGACGCCGTAGGAGGGCTCGGGCAGCGGGGCGTTCGCGGCCGCCGCCAGCCCCATGCCGAGCACCCGACGGGTGTCCACGGGGTCGATGACGCCGTCGTCCCACAGCCGGGCCGTGGAGTAGTACGGCGACCCCTGGTGCTCGTACTGCTGACGGATCGGCTCCTTGAACGCCTCCTCGTCCGCGGGGGACCACTGCTCGCCGCGGGCCTCGAGCCCATCACGGCGAACGGTCGCGAGCACCGACGCGGCCTGCTCACCACCCATCACCGAGATCCTGGCGTTGGGCCACATCCACAGGAACCGCGGGTCGTAGGCGCGTCCGCACATCCCGTAGTTGCCGGCTCCGAAGGACCCGCCGATCACCACGGTGAACTTGGGCACCACCGAGCACGCCACCGCGGTCACCAGCTTCGCGCCGTCACGCGCGATGCCGCCGTTCTCGTACTCGCGTCCCACCATGAAGCCGGTGATGTTCTGAAGGAACACCAGCGGGATGCCGCGCTGGTTGCACAGCTCGATGAAGTGCGCGCCCTTCAGGGACGACGACGAGAACAGGATGCCGTTGTTCGCCACGATCCCCACGGGGTAGCCCCAGATCCGCGCGAAGCCGCAGACCAGGGTCTCGCCGTAGAGCGCCTTGAACTCGTGGAACCGCGAACCGTCCACGACCCTGCGGACCACCTCGCGGACGTCGTACGGCGTGCGGGAGTCGGTCGGCACCACGTCGTAGAGCCCCTGCGGGTCCTCGGCCGGCTCCTCCGGCGCGTGCTGCTCCAGGGAGGGCGGCTGCCGGCGCTCGAAGGTGGACACGATGGAGCGGACGATGGCCAGCGCCTGCGGGTCGTCGTCCGCGAGATGGTCCACGACTCCGGACCGGCGTGCGTGCACGTCCCCACCGCCGAGCTCCTCGGCGGTGACCACCTCGCCGGTGGCCGCCTTCACCAGCGGCGGACCGCCCAGGAAGATGGTGCCCTGGTTGCGCACGATCACCGACTCGTCGGACATCGCCGGGACGTAGGCGCCGCCCGCGGTGCAGGAGCCGAGCACGGCCGCGACCTGCGGGATGCCCTGCGCCGACAGGTTCGCCTGGTTGAAGAAGATCCGCCCGAAGTGGTCCCGGTCCGGGAAGACCTCGTCCTGCATCGGCAGGAACGCGCCGCCGGAGTCCACGAGGTACACGCACGGCAGCCGGTTCGCCGCGGCCACCTCCTGGGCCCGCAGGTGCTTCTTGACGGTCAGCGGGTAGTAGGTCCCGCCCTTCACCGTCGCGTCGTTCGCCACGACCACGCACTCGCGGCCGGCGACCCGGCCGACGCCGGTGACGATCCCCGCCGAGGGCACCGCGTCGGCGTACATGCCGGTCGCGGCGAGGGGGCTGAGCTCCAGGAACGGGCTGCCCGGGTCCAGCAGGCGGTCGACGCGGTCGCGGGCCAGGAGCTTGCCGCGGGACAGGTGCCGGGCGCGCGCGGACTCCGAGCCGCCCTGCCGCGCCACCGCCAGGCGGGCGCGGAGGTCCTCGACCAGCGCCTTCATGTCCTCGGCCATGCCGCCCCCTCCGCTTCGCTGGTCGAGCCCGTCGAAACCACCTCTCACCCTCAGGTTAGCGAACGCTAACCTCCAGCCGCTACCCTGGACCCATGGCCGGCACCCGGCGCGCGCAGATCCTGGACACCGCGGCGCGGCTCTTCGCCGACCGCGGCTTCCACGGCGTCTCGGTCGCCGAGCGCGGCGCCGCCTGCGGGATCTCGGGGCCCGCGCTCTACAAGCACTTCCCGTCCAAGGACGCGATGCTCGCCGAGATGCTGGTCGAGATCAGTGAGGAGCTCCTGCGGGTCGCGCGCGCCCGCGTAGGCGCCTCCTCCGACGCGGGATCCGCCCTGCAGGGACTGGTGTCCTGGCACGTGGAGTTCGCGCTGCGCCACAAGCCGCTGATCGTCGTGCAGGACCGGGACTGGGCCTCCCTGCCCGAGCAGGCCCGCGAACGGGTCCGCAGCCTGCAGCGCGCGTACGTCGACCTGTGGGCGGACCGGCTCGCCGAGCTGCACCCGGAGCTCGCCCCGGACGCCGCGCGGGCCAGGGCCCACGCCGCCTTCGGCCTGCTGAACTCGACCCCGCACAGCGCAGTGCTCCCGGAACCGGACATGGCCCGGCTCCTCGAGGAGATGGCAGCCGGCGCCCTGGGCCTCCCGGACCCGCGGCTCCGGGACCCCGCCGACGCCGTCTAGGGTCTGCGCCATGGCTCTCGTCAGGTTCAAGGACCTCTGCATGGACGCCGTCGATCCGGCCACCCTGGGCCGCTTCTGGGCCGACCTGCTCGGGCTCGAGCTGCACCTCCAGGACGGCGGGGACGCGTACCTGACCGGTCCGACCCCGCAGCACACCATCTGGGTCAACCGGGTCCCCGAGCCGAAGACCGTCAAGCACCGGATGCACCTCGACGTCAACGCGGCGTCCGTGGCGGAGGTCGAGCGCCTCGGTGCCACGGTCGTCGACGCCGACAGCTTCCGCTGGACGGTGATGGCCGACCCCGAGGGCGGCGAGCTCTGCGTCTTCGTCCGCGAGGGCGAGATCACCGAGCGGCTGTACGAGATCGGCGCGGACACGGGGGCGTCGGCCCAGCACGCCGTACGCATCGCCGCCTGGTGGGCCGACCTCCTGGGTGCGCACGTGGTCGACGATCCCGACCACGGCTACTCCTACGTGGAGGGCATCCCTGGGGCACCGTTCGAGTCGATCGACTTCGCGCCGGTCCCCGAGCCGAAGACGGTGAAGAACCGGATCCATCTCGACGTCACCACCGCGGACCTCGACGCCCTGGTCTCGGCGGGGGCCACCGTGCTGCGGCACCGCGACGAGGAGATCGGCTGGACGGTGCTCGCGGACCCGGACGGCAACGAGTTCTGCGCGTTCCCCGAGTCCTGAGCCCCGAGTCCTGAGCCCCGAGTCCTGAGCCGCAGCCGGACGGCGGCCGGGCGTACGGCGGCTACTTCACCTCGGCGCGCAGCACCCGCACCAGCCCCACGACGAAGGGCAGCACCACCCACAGCAGGGTGCTGGTCCCCAGCTGCGCCCACTCCTGACCGCTCATGCTGTCGGCGTTGATCAGCGGCTGCTGCGAGGTGCCCAGGTCGATCCACGGCTGGACCTTCTCCAAGGCGCTCCAGAGCGAGGACACGATCGTGAAGGCGATCGGCAGCACGAAGTAGGTGACGATCGCGGCGGCCGAGTTGAGGAACAGCAGGCCGAAGGCCAACCCCTGCAGCAGTCCGCTGAACTGCAGGATCGTGAACTTGCCGATGTCGTCGAGGCCGATGTGCGCCCAGGCGTCGTGGGCACCCCCGAGGAGGGTGGCGAGGGCGGCGATCGCCATGGCCAGCACGATCGCGGCGACCCCGGCGATCAGGGCCGCCAGGACCTTCGCCAGCAGCACCCGCCCGCGGACCGGCATCAGGGTGAAGGTCACCAAGGCGGTCCGCTGCGACCACTCGCTGGTGACCAGCAGGATCCCGAGCACGGGGAGCAGGAAGCCCTGCGGGGTGGCCGTGGCCTGCATGAAGTTGATGAACGTCCGGTCGGACTGGTTCGCGGCCAGGAAGAAGATCGTGATGATCGCGGCGGTGATCAGCCCGATGGCGATCAGCAGCCACTTGCCGGCGCGGGTGTCGGCGAGCTTGCGGAGCTCCACCCGGGTCAGGGCCGACAGGGGGATGCGAGGGTCGTCCGCGATGTCGAGGCCGGCGAGGTCCGTGGTGGTGGCGCTTCTGCCAGTGCTCATGCCACGGCTCCTTCGCGCTGGGTGTCCGCGGTCAGCTCGAGGAAGAGGTCCTCGAGACCCGCGCTGTCTGCGGGTCGCAGCTCGACCAGGGTCAGACCACTGGCGGCCGCGACCTGACCGATCCGCAGGGGCTCCGCGTCGGTCCGCAGCCCCTCCCCGGCCGGCGCCGCCGCGATGCCCTCCCGGTGCAGGGCGTCGAGCAGGGCCTCGTGCTCGACCGCGCGGACGTAGGCGCCCTGGGTCTGCAGGAGTTCGTCCTTGGTGCCCTGGGCCACGATCCGGCCGCGGCCGATCACGACCAGCACGTCGGCGATCCGCTCGACCTCGTGCAGCAGGTGCGAGGACAGGCAGACCGTGCCGCCCCGCGCGGCGTACTCCCGCAGCAGCCCGCGCATCCAGTGGATGCCGGCCGGGTCCAGGCCGTTGGCGGGCTCGTCGAGGATCAGGATCGAGGGGTCGCCGAGCAGGGCGTGGGCGATGCCGAGCCGCTGCCGCATGCCCAGCGAGTAGTTCCTCACCCGCCGCTTGGCCTCGCCCGGGGACAGCGATACCAGCTCGAGCATCTCGTCGACCCGGGAGAGCGGCAGACCCATGGTGAGCGCGCCGAGGGTCAGCACCTCACGCCCGGTCCGCCCGTCATGCTGCGCCGACGCGTCGAGCAGCACGCCGATGTGCCGCCCCGGGTTGGGAAGGGAGGCGTAGGCGTGGCCACCGATCGTCACGCGGCCGCGGGTCGCGGGGGTCAGGCCCACCATGATCCGCATCGTGGTGGACTTCCCGGCGCCGTTCGGGCCGAGGAACCCGGTCACCTGACCGGTCCGGCACGTGAAGGACACGTCGTCGACGGCCACGAAGCTGCCGTACGTCTTGGTGACGCCCTCGACTGTGATCATGGCCCTAGTCAACCCGGTGGGACGGCCCCGCGCAGCAAAGCCGGCGATCGAAACGCCGGGGTTCTCTTACTCGGTGGCCCACTCCGGCAGGGGCCGCCGGGGTTTGACCTGGTCTGGGTATTCTCGCCGGCATGACGCTCCTGGACCTCCCGATCGCCCGTCTCGACGGCACCCCGGCCACCCTCGGCGAGATCACCGGGGGTCACCCGGCGCTGGTCGTCAACGTGGCCTCGCGGTGCGGCCTCACCCCTCAGTACACCGCGCTGGAGACGCTGCAGGAGAAGTACTCGGAGCGGGGGTTCACGGTGGTCGGCGTGCCGTGCAACCAGTTCGGCGGCCAGGAGCCCGGACGTCCCGAGGAGATCGAGGAGTTCTGCTCCACGACCTACGGGGTGACCTTCCCGATGACCGAGAAGGTCGACGTCAACGGCCCGGGGCGGCACCCGGTGTACGACGAGCTGGTGCAGGCCGGCGCGGGTGTCGGCGAGGAGGGCCCCCACGGGGACATCTCCTGGAACTTCGAGAAGTTCCTCATCGACGGGTCCGGCTCGGTGGTGGCCCGGTTCGCCCCGACCGTCGTACCCGACGACCCGCGGGTGGTCTCGGCCATCGAGCTGCTACTGGGGTGAGCGGGCTCACGCCCACACGGCGGGCGGCCGGCGCCTAATAAGGTGCCCGGCGGTTCCGTAGTCCGTACCCTGGGGCGGTGACGACGACCGAACCCTCCCGCCAGGGCTCCCCGAACCCGCCGCCCGCACCGACCGCCGCCCCGACCGCGCTGGACAGGCGAGTGCTGCTGGTCGCCGGGGTCGTGGTGCTCGGCGCCATCATGTCCATCCTCGACATCACCGTGGTGAGCGTGGCGCAGCCGACCTTCCAGCAGGTCTTCGACGCCTCCCCCGCGCAGGTGGCCTGGACGATGACCGGCTACACGCTGGCGCTCGCCGCGGTCATCCCGCTGACCGGGTGGGCCGCCGACCGGTTCGGCACGAAGCGGCTCTACATGCTCGCCGTCGCGCTGTTCGCCGCCGGGTCGGCGCTGTGCGCTGCCGCGAACAGCATCGAGATGCTCACCGTCTTCCGGGTCCTGCAGGGGCTCGGCGGCGGCATGCTGATGCCGCTCGGCATGACGATCATGACGCGTGCGGCCGGTCCGGAGCGGATCGGCCGGGTGATGGCCGTCCTCGGGGTCCCGATGCTGCTCGGCCCGATCTTCGGACCGATCCTGGGCGGCTGGCTGATCGACGTCGCGAGCTGGCACTGGATCTTCCTGATCAACCTGCCGATCGGCGCCGCCGCGCTGGTGTACGCCGCCCTGGTGCTCGACTCGGACAACCCGACCCCGTCGGAGACCTTCGACTTCGTCGGCATGCTGCTGCTCTCCCCCGGTCTCGCGCTGTTCCTCTTCGGCGTCTCGTCGATCCCGGAGGCGGGGACCGTGTGGTCGCGCCGGGTCCTGGTCTCCGCCGCGGTCGGGCTCGCCCTCGTCGTCGCGTTCGTGCTCCGCACGCTGTTCCGCTCACCCGAGCACCCGCTGATGGACCTGAGGCTGTTCCGGCACCGCGCCCTGACGATCGCGGTGATCGCGATGTCCCTGTTCGCCATCGCCTTCTTCGGCGCCAGCCTGCTGTTCCCGTCGTACTTCCTGCAGGTCCGGGGGGAGAGCACCCTGGACGCCGGGCTGCTGCTGGCCCCGCAGGGCCTCGGCGCGATGCTGACCATGCCCGTGGCCGGGGTGCTGACCGACAAGATCGGGCCGGGCAAGATCGTGCTCGCCGGGATCTCCACGATCGTCGTCGGGATGGCCATGTTCACCCAGGTGGGAGTGGACACGTCTTACCGGTTCCTGCTGTCGGCGCTCTTCGTGATGGGGCTCGGCATGGGCGCCACGATGATGCCGATCATGACCTCGGCGCTGCAGTCGCTGAAGGACCACGAGATCGCCCGCGGGTCCACCCTGATGAACATCACCCAGCAGGTCGCCGCGTCGATCGGGACCGCGCTCTTCTCGGTGCTCCTCACCAACGGCTTCAACGCCAGCGCCGCGGTCGGCCGGCTGCGCGCGGCCCAGGCGGCGGGCCGGACCCTGACCGACCCCGCGGTCGTCGGCAAGGCGCTCGTCGACATGGCCAACGCCTTCGGCAACTGCTTCGTCGTCGCCACCGTGCTGGTCGCGCTGTGCCTGGTGCCCGCCACCCTGCTCCCCCGCCGCAAGACGTCCGGCCCGGTCGACAACGACCGCGCCGCCACGCTGACGCACTGACACCCCTGCCAGAACTGGCACACCCCCGCTGTTGTTACGGCGGGGGTGTGCCGGTTTACCAGGGGCCCCTGGGGATCTGGCACACCCGGCCAGGGCGGCTCACCAGATGCGGACGCGCTCCTCGGGGTCGAGCCACAGCCCGTCACCGGGCCGCGTGCCGAAGGTCTCGTGGAACTCGTCGAGGTTGCGCACGATGTTCGCGCGGAACTCCGCGGGGCTGTGCGGGTCGACGGTCAGCAGCTGGAGCATCTGCTCCTTGCGCCGCTTCGTGCGCCAGACGTGCGCGAAGTTCAGGAAGACCCGCTCGACCCCGCCCAGCCCGCCGACCACGGGCGGCTCCTGCCCCTCGAGGCTGATCAGGTAGGCCTTGATGGCGATCGTGATGCCGCCGAGGTCGCCGATGTTCTCGCCCACGGTGAGGGCGCCGTTGACGTGCTCGCCCGGCAGCTCTCGCGGCTCGAACCCGTCGTACTGCGCGATCAGCTTGTCCGCCCGGGCCTGGAACGCTGCCCGGTCCTCGGCGGTCCACCAGTTCTCCATGTTGCCGAGCTCGTCGTACTGCGAGCCCTGGTCGTCGAAGCCGTGGCCGACCTCGTGGCCGATCACCGCGCCGATGCCGCCGTAGTTCTCGGCCGGCTCGGCGTCGGCGGCGAAGAACGGCGGCTGCAGGATGCCCGCGGGGAAGCAGATCTCGTTCATCCCCGGGTTGTAGTAGGCGTTGACGTGCTGGGGCAGCATGAACCACTCATCCCGGTCGACCGGCGACCCGATCTTGCGCAGCTGGCGGTCGGTCTCGAACGCCGCGACCGCGCGTACGTTGCCGAGCAGGTCGTCCGGGGTGACCTCGAGCGCCGCGTAGTCGCGGAACTTGTCCGGGTAGCCGATCTTCGGGCGGAAGGTCCCCAGCTTGCGAAAGGCCCGCTGCTTGGTCTCCTCGGTCATCCAGTCGAGCGCCTCGATGTTGCGGCGGTAGGCCTCGAGGAGGTTCCCGACCAGGCCGACCATGATCTCCTTCGAGCGCGGCGGGAAGTGCTCGGCGACGTACTGCTCCCCGACCGCCTCGCCGACCGACGCCTCGACGAACGACACCCCGCGCTTCCACCGGGCGCGGAGCTCCGGGGTCCCCTGCAGCGTGCGTCCGTAGAACTCGAAGTTCTCCTCGACGAAGGGAGAGGAGAGGTATGGCGCCGCCGACCGGATCACCCGGATCGCCAGCCACGCCTTCCAGTCCTCGAGCGGGACCTCCTCGAGGGTGGCGGACAGGTGCTGGAGGTATGACGGCTGCGCGACGATGGTCTCGGCCAGGGTCGACTCGTCCGCGCCCAGCGCCGTCGCCCACGCGTCCCAGGCCAGGGACGGGGCCAGGTCGTGCAGCCCCACCCAGGTGGTCAGGTTGTAGGCCTTGATCACGTCGCGGGTCTCGGCGCGCTCCCAGTGGCCCTTGGCGAGCCGGGTCTCCACGTCGAGCACCCGCTGCGCCGCCGGGGCCGTCTCCGGCCACCCAGCGAGCGCGAACATCTTCTCCAGGTGAGCGAGGTAGGCCGAGCGGATCTCGGCGAACTTATCCTCGCGGTAGTAGGACTCGTCGGGCAGCCCGATCCCGCCCTGGACCACCGTGACCAGGTAGCGCTCGGAGTTGCGGTCGTCGGTGTTGACGTAGGCGCCGAAGAAGCCGCCGCCGCCGCGTCGCTCGAGACCGCCGACGAACCCGGCCAGCGCCGTGGTGTCCGCCAGCGCGGCGACGGCGTCCAGGTCGGCGCGCACCGGGTCCGCTCCGAGCGCCTCGATGCGCTCCTCGTCCATGAAGCTGGTGAACAGGTCGCCGATCTTCTGGGCGTTCGAGCCGGCCTCGTGGCTCTCCTCGGCCAGCCTCTCGATGATCTGTCGCACCCGGGCCTCGGACTGGTCGGCCAACGCGACGAACGCGCCCCACGCGGACCGGTCGGCAGGGATCTCCGTGGTCTCCAGCCAGCGTCCGTTGACGTGCCGGAAGAGGTCGTCCTGCGGTCGGATGGCGGGGTCCATGCCCGGCCGGGCGTCATCGAGGATCGTCACGCGCGCCAGCGTACAGCGGGGCTGCGTTTCACCTCCGTGCAACGATCTGGCCATGAGTGGGCAGCCGCAGGTCACGGTACGGGACAACCCTGAGCGACACCGCTTCGAGGCGGTCGACGAGTCCGGCGTGGTGGCCGGCTTCGCCGCCTACCGCCGCTCGGGGGACGCCGTGGTGCTCACCCACACCGAGGTCGACGACGCCTTCGAGGGGCACGGCCTGGGCTCGCGCCTGGCGCGGGGCGCACTCGACGCGCTTCGGGAGGAGGGCATCCGGGTGGTGCCGTCCTGCCCCTTCATCAGCGCCTACATCCAGGACCACCAGGAGTACGCCGACCTGGTGCGCTGACCTCGATCCGGCGCCCTCGGCTGTTCAGCCCGGCCGGACGATGCGCTCGAGCTCGAAGTGCATGGGGTCGGTGAAGTTCCAGTCGCCGCCCCAGGCGAAACCCCACTTCTTGAAGATCGCCACCACCCGGCGGTCCATCTGCCCGACGGTGCCGCGCTGGTTGCCGGGGACGTTGAGGTCGACCGCCATACCCCACGAGTGGAGGGACAGGCCCTTGGCCGGGTCGTGGGCGATGAAGCGGGGCACGTAGCAGCCGCCGTACTCGTTGGGGTGGATCGAGCTGCTCAGACCTCGCTGGACGACCTCGCTGAGGGCGGCCCGCAGCTGCGGCAGCATGCCCTTGTTGCCGGTGACCGGGCCGATGATCGGCATGGTCTCGCGGCGGATGTAGGCCCTGACCCAGGCCGGGTCCGGCGTCACCGTGCCGTCGGCGTGCGGGGTGTAGGTGAAGGTGCCGACCGCGGACGAGACCGAGGCACCGGTGAGGACGGCGGTCTGCGCCACGTTCGGGGTGAACTCCAGGGCCAGGGTCTGCATCGTCGCCTGCGCTCCGAGCACCCGCTTCAGCCGTGCGGTCACCGCCGAGGGGGTCACCTTGCCGGTGGAGATCAGCAGCGCGTTGAGGTGCGGCATGCCGAGCTGCTTGGCGCGGGCGTTGTCGACGAACGCGGAGATCTGCTTGACCATCGGCGCATAGGCCCCGATGTGCACGGTGGGGGCCTTCTCCGAGGTGCCGAGCCGCACGTACCCGGCCGGCTCCTCGAGCTTCGTGGGCAGGGACGGGTCGACCGCGATCTCCCCGCTGGCGACCCGCTTCCAGACGGCGTCGGCCTGGGCGGACTGCACCGGGGTGAACCGCCGGAACTCACCGGGGTCGGCCGCCGCCACCGTCAGCGTGCGGCCGTTGGCCGAGACGGAGGCCAACGAGATCGGCAGGACCGCCGCGACGCCGTGGAGGCGGGCGACCCGGTGACGCACCGCGGCCGGGATGGTGTGGCTGCTGGTGACGAGGACGTCCGCGGTGAGCAGCGACTCGTGCAACGGGCCGGGAGCCGGGACGGCGAAGCTCGTAGGGGTCGGCGCGGCCGGACTGGTCTGGACGGCATGGGGGACCGGAGCAGCGGTTTCGTGCGATCCGGAGCCTCCCGGAGGGACCGGCCGGGCGGCAGCGTTGTGGCCGATGGGGTCCGGCTCGGTGCCGCAGCCCGCGAGCGGGACCGCGAGGCACACGAGGACGGCGCCTGCGCGCAACCCCCTACCGACCCGTCGCATCTGCTTCCCTTCCCCACCGCAGGACGCCCTGGGCGAGACGACGCCCTGAACGAGATGTAGCTTCGGCGAGCGACCCACCCCCTGGCCCGCCTACCGGCCACGATACGTCCCTGCGCCCACCCCGGCACCCGATCTCGCAGACCCGTTGAGACGGCTGCCATTTCCGTTGAGACGGCGGTTATTCCGGTCGAGACGGTGAAGACTCCGGCCCCGGGCCGGGCCGGGCGCCGCCGGCCCTTCCACGGGAAGCCTCGAGTGCGCGGGAGGTCGATCAGCCGCCGGTCTGGCCGGGGTCCGGCGCGTCCTGGGCCGGTCCGGCCGCCGAGCCCGCCGGGCCGGTGTTGTCGGTGTCGAGCGCGGCGCCGGATCCTACGTCCGCACCTTCGGGCGCCGCGTCGTCGTCAGCGTCCGGGTCCTTCGCCATCGGGTTCTCCTCCGGGCGGAGGTCCTCGGGTAGCTGCTCGTCACTGATCAGACCCGGCTCGGACCTGTCCGGATAGCCGCCTTCGGCACTGCCCTGGCTCTGCGGGGTCGACTCGCTCATGTCGGGTGCTTACCCAGGCGGCGGGTCAGGCAACCGTGGCGGCGGCCGCACCGGCGGTCGACGGGAATTCGCGCCGTCTCAACGGGATTCCGCGCCGTCTCAACGGGACCGAGCGCCGTCTCAACGGGATTCCGCGCCGTTTGAACGGGAACGAGCGCCGGCTCAACGAGAGCAGGTCAGGAGTTCTCCTTGCGGAACGTCGCGGTGCCCCACCAGATCGCCAGGCCGAAGAGGACCAGGCTCCACAGAGAGCCCCAGAACAGCCCGGAGGAGCTGTAGTGGCCGCCGAAGGAGTCCCGGACGCCGTCCACAACATGCCGGATCGGCATGAACGTGCTCGCCGTCGTCAGCCACTTCGGGCCGATCGTCATCGGCAGGAGGATCCCCGAGAGCAGCAGGACCGGCATCATCACCATGTTGATCACCGGGGCCATCACGTCCTCGGACTTGGTGGTCAGCGCGAGGGCGTTGGAGGCGGCCGCGCACGCGCCACCGATCAGCAGCGTGAGCAGGGTGCCGATCACGATGCCAGCCACGGGCGCGTCCATGCCGAGCGCATACCCGAGCCCGATCAGGATGAGCGCCTGCACCAGCAGCTGCAGCAGGTCGCGGTAGAGCCGCCCGACGAGCAGGGCCGTCCGGCTGGCCGGGGTCACCCGCTCGGCCTCGATGACCCCTTCGCGCCACTCCCCGATCAGGCTGAACCCCGCGAAGAAGGCGCCGAAGATCCCCAGTTGGACGAGCATGCCGGGCACGAAGAACGTGTAGGCGTTCGTCGCCCCGAACTGGTGAATCAGGGGCTTGAGCAACGGGCCGAAGAGCAGCAGGTACAGCACCGGCTGAAGCATCCCGATGATCACCCACGCAGGGTTGCGCAGGTTCATCCGCAGCTGCCGCCGGAACACGATGTGACTCTCGCGCAGGAACCTCATCGCAGGACCCCCTCGGGTGCGTCGGAGACGGTTTCGTCGTCTGGAGCCGGTTCGGGCGGGGCGTCCGGCCCTTCGGCCGCGCCGTCCGGCCGACCGTCCTCCGCGGCCTCCGCGTCGCGGAGCGAGCGGCCGGTCAGGGCCAGGAACACGTCGTCCAGCGTCGGCCGGCGCACCTCGATGGAGTCGAGGTCGATGCCGGCCCGGTCGAGGTCGCGGATCAGGCCCTGGACCGAGCGGCCGGCGCGCGCCACCCGGCCCCGCACGTGGCGGTCCTCGACCTCCACGTCGCTCGCCGACTCGGTGAGCGTGGCCAGCCTGCGGGCCGCCTCGCCCACGCGCGCAGGGTCGATCAGCTCGAGGTCCACCAGGTCCCCGGAGACCTGCGACTTCAGGTTGTCGGAGGTGTCAGCGGCGACGATCCTGCCCTGGTCGATGATCAGGATCCGGTCGGAGAGCGCGTCGGCCTCGTCGAGGTAGTGCGTGGTCAGGAACACGGTCGCGCCCCGGCGCGCACGCAGGTCGCGGATGTGCTCCCACAGGTTGGCCCGGGCCTGCGGGTCGAGACCGGTGGTCGGTTCGTCGAGGAACACCAGGGTCGGCTCGTGGATCAGCCCCATCACGATGTCGAGCCGGCGCTTCTGCCCGCCGGACATGTTCTTCGGCATCCGGGTCCACAGGCCGTGCAGGTCCATCTGCTCGAACAACGTCTTGCCACGCTCCTCCACGACCTTCCGCTTCAGGCCGTAGAGCATCCCGTGGTCCATGACCTCGTCGCCCGCCCGGGCGCCGCTGAACGCTCCGCCCGCCTGGGAGACGTACCCGATGCTGCGGCGCACCTGCTCGGCCTCGCGGACCACGTCGTAGCCGGCCACGGTCGCCGTACCGGACGTCGGCCGCAGCAGCGTGGTCAGCATCCGCAGGGTCGTCGTCTTGCCGGCGCCGTTCGGCCCCAGGAAGCCCACCACCTCGCCCTCGGCGACGTCGAGGTCCACGCCGTCGACGGCTCGGACCTCGGTCTTGCGGCGTCCCTGCTTGGCGTGGAAGGTCTGCGCCAAGCCTCGTGCACGGATCACGTCCGGTTCCCTTCTCGTGGGCGGGTGCCCGCTGATGTTCCAGAAGCTGTCGCCGCCGAGCACGCGGCGAAAAACCGCCTCGGCGAGCAGTAAAGACCACACCGCCGACACAAACTCATCGCCCACCGGCGGTCCCTGAAGCGGGACGCAAACCACTGGACAGCGAACGTTATCCCGGCGGCAGGAGCTCGACCGCGGAATAACCGGTGACTCAGGGCACGTTGGCCCGGTCGTGCTCAGGATGACCCGCCGGCTCACCCAGCTCCTCGTCGGGCTGGTGATGTATGGCGTCAGCCTGGCGCTCGTGCTGCGAGCCGGTCTCGGTCTCGCGCCCTGGGACGTGCTGCACCAAGGGCTGGCCGAGCGGACCGGTGCGACGGTCGGCGAGATGGTGATCGCGGTCAGCTTCGTGGTGCTGCTGGCCTGGATCCCGCTACGCCAGCGCCCGGGCTTCGGCACCCTGGCCAACGCCCTGCTCGTCGGCGTCTTCGTCGACCTCACGTTGGGGGTCGTCGACGACGTCCACGGCCTCGGCCGGCGGATCGCCGTGCTGGTCCTCGGGGTCCTCCTCAACGGACTGGCCACCGCGTTGTACATCGGCGCGTCCCTGGGGCCGGGTTCCCGGGACGGGCTGATGACCGGCCTGGTCCGTCGTACCGGCAGGTCGGTGCGGCTGGTACGGACCTGCCTCGAGGTCGTCGTCCTGGTGGCGGGCTTCCTGCTCGGCGGCACGGTCGGGATCGGCACGGTGCTCTACGCGGTCGCGATCGGCCCGATCGCCCATGCGCTGCTGCCCTTCTTGACCATCGGGCCCCGTGAGCCTGTGACTACGGCGGTACCACCTCGCACGGGCCGCGACGTCGCATAGAGTCGGGCTATGAGGACGAGGGCCCGGAGCGCGGCCGGCAGCCGGAGGTCCCGCTCCCTCCCGGTATGGGCCGAGACCGTCGTGCTGCTGGTGCTGGCGCTCCTGGTGTCGGCGGTGGTCAAGACGTTCTTCGTGCAGATGTTCTTCGTGCCCTCGGGGTCGATGCGGCCGCTGTTCGTCGACAACGACCGGATCCTGGTCCAGAAGGTGTCCTACTGGGCCGGCGACGTGCACCGGGGCGACGTCGTCGTCTTCGACGACCCGGGCGGGCGCTGGCTCGGCTCGGAGGGCGCGCCGCGGCTGACACCGGTCCAGAAGGCGCTGTCCGAGGTGGGCCTGTATCCCACCGGCGGCCACCTGGTGAAGCGGGTGATCGCCATCGGCGGTGACCACGTCGCCTGCTGCGACATCCACAACCGGGTCACCGTCAACGGCATCCCGCTCAACGAGAAGTCCTACATCGCCAAGGGAGCGGCTCCCTCGACGCGCAAGTTCGCGGTCACCGTCCCGAAGGGCCGACTGTGGGTGATGGGCGACAACCGGGGCAACAGCGAGGACTCCCGCTTCCACCAGGACCTGCCCGGCCGCGGCACCGTGCCGGTCAAGGACGTCGTCGGCAAGGTCTGGGCGATCGTCTGGCCCTTCGGCCGGGCGCACCTGCTCCACGAGCCCACGACCTTCGAGAACCCGAAGCTCCAGGCCAGCAGCACCGGGTGAGGCTCACGGCACGAACCGGTAGCCCATCCCCGGCTCGGTGATCAGGTACCGCGGACGTGACGGGTCCGGCTCGAGCTTGCGACGGAGTCCGGCCAGGTAGACCCGCAGGTAGTTGGTCTCCGCGACGTACCCCGGCCCCCAGCCCTCCATGAGGAGCTGCCGCTGGGTGACCAGCCGCCCGGGCCGGGTCACCAGCGCCTCCAGCAGCCGCCACTCCGTCGGGGTCAGCCGCAGCTCGCCGCCGTCGCGGAAGACCTGCTTGGCCGCGAGCTCGACCCGGAAGGCGTCGGTGACGACGGGGGCCGGCGGCTCCTCCGGCACGGCACGGCGTACGGCGGCCCGGACCCGCGCCAGGAGCTCGTCCATCCCGAACGGCTTCGTCACGTAGTCGTCGGCGCCCACGTCGAGAGCCTCGACCTTGTCGTCGGACCCGTGCCGTGCCGAGAGCACGATCACGGGCACCTGGTTGCGGGCCCGGACCTTCCGAAGGACCTCGACCCCGGACAGGTCAGGGAGCCCGAGGTCAAGGAGGACCACATCCGGCTCGTCCTGTTCGCAGGCCTGCACCGCGGTGCGTCCGTCGCGGGCCGGCAGCACCTCGTATCCACGGGCCCGCAGCCCGATGCCCAGGGCTCGCTGGATGGCCGGGTCGTCGTCGACCACGAGCACCCGGGTCACGGCTGGACCAGCTCGGGGTCGGCGGGCACCCGGGCGGCGCCGACCGACGGCAGGTCCACGGTCATCGTCAGACCGGGACCTCCCGTGTCGGTGTCCAGGGCCGTGAGGGTCCCGCCCATCGCCTCGGTCAGGCCGCGGGCCACGGCGAGCCCGAGCCCCACGCCCTCGCGGGACGGCGCGTCGCCCAGCCGCTGGAACGGCTGGAAGAGGGTGGCCTTCGCCTGGTCGGGGACGCCGGGGCCGTGGTCGACGACGAGCAGCCGGACCCGTCCCTCGACCGCGGCTGCGTGGACCTCGACGGCGGACGGGGTATGTCGCAGGGCGTTGTCGACCAGGTTGACCACCACCCGGTCGAGCAGCCCGGCGTCCACGAGGACGGCAGGCAGGTCGTCGGGCAGGTCCAGGAGCACCCGCTCCTCGCCGGGCAGGCCGGCCACCGCGCGGGCGACCACGTCCTCGAGCCCGACCTCGTGGACCGCCAGGGTGATGCCGCCGGTCTGCAGCCGGCTCATGTCGAGCAGGTTCGCGATGATCCCCGCGAGCCGGTCGGCGGAGTCCTCGATCGCGCCGAGGAGCCCGTCCGCGTCCTCCTCGGTCCACCGCAGGTCCGGCGCCCGGAGGGTCGTGACCGCCGCCTTGATCCCGGCCAGCGGCGTGCGCAGGTCGTGGGAGACGGCGGCCAGCAGCGCCGTACGCAGCCGGTTGCCCTGCGCCAGCCGCTCCGCAGCTGCGGCCTGCTCGGCCAGCTCGGCCCGCTCGAGCACGACGGCCAGGTGGGTGGCGAACGCCGAGAGGACCCGCAGCTCGTGCGGGGCCATCGGCCGGCCGCGCAGCAGCAGCCGGACACCGCCCGAGGTCTGCGGCAGCGCACCGCCCTGCGCCTCCGCCTCGGCGTCCGCGGTGGAGCCGTCCTCGGGGGCGTCCACACCACGGCGGGCCACCACGACCCAGCCGCCGTCGCCGCTCGAGCGCTGCAGCGTGGCCGCGGACATCTGCAACGTCTCGCATACCTGCTCGAGCAGCTCCTCGACGCCGTACCCGGACCGCAGCAGCGCCCGGTTCAGCATGCTCAGCGCATCGGCCTCGCGCCGGGCGCGGTCCGCCTGCACGGAGCGCCGTGCGGAGACGTCGACGACGGAGGCGACCGCGACCGCGACCAGCAGGAAGAGCACCAGGGTCACCACGTTGTCCGCGTCGTGGACGCGGAGCGTCCTCACCGGCGAGGTGAAGAAGTAGTTGAGCAGCAGGCTGCCCAGCAAGGCAGCGGTCAACGCCGGCCACAGGCCGCCGACCAGCGCGCACAGCACGGTCAGCGCGAGGTAGCACAGGGCCTGTGAGGGCGGCACGTGCGTCGCGCTGCCGGTCACAAGCGTGAGCAGCGTGGGACCCAGCACCGCGAGGGCCCATCCCGCCGCGCGGCGGCGCCCGCCGAGGGCGCTGCGCGGCACGGCGTCGGCACCGACTCCCCGCGCCAGGGGATGGCTGACCATCAGCACGTCGATGTGCCCCGAGCCGGCGACCACCCGGTCCCCGACACCCGCGTTGAGGGCGGCTCGGAGCCGGCTGCGACGGCTGACACCGACGACCACCTGGGTGGCGTCGATGCCGCGCGCGAAGTCCAGCACCGCGGTCGCCGGGTCATCGGCTGACAGGGTGTGGTGGGTCCCGCCGAGGTCCTCGGTCAGCGCTCGCAGCCGCGCCAGGTCCGCCGGGTTGGGAGCGCCACCGGGCCCCGGTCGTGCCACGTAGACACTGTGCAGCTCTCCCCCGGAACCCCGGCCGACGATGCCGGCGGCCCGCTCCAGGAGGACCCGGCCCTCCGGACCGCCGGTGAGCGCGACGACGAGGCGCTCGGGACGGCTGATGGGCACCACCCGGTCATTGTGCGCCCGCCACGGTGACGGCGCCCGGGTCCGAACCATGGCCGGGCTCAGCTCACGTGGACGTGGGGGCGCCGGGCGCGACGCGGCTCAGCCCGCCTGAGCACCTCGCGGGTGACCGGTGCCACCTCGCCGGCCCCGAACAGCAGGAACCGCAGGAGGTTCGAGACCGGGCTGCCCTCGGTCCACTCGAAGTACACGTGCGGCGTCGCACCGGTGAGGTCCCGCACGTGCAGCAACAGGGCTGCCAGGGCGTTCGGCACGGAGGACGACTGCACGACCAGCACGCGGTAGCGCCCGTGCCTGACCTCACCCCGGACGTCGAGCGTGGTCTCGAAGTCCGACGGGTCCACGACCGTCACCTCCACGAAGATCACGTCGCTGCCGTCGGGGAGATCGTGGTCGGCGCGCGTCTGGCGCAGCTTGTCCTCGTACTCCGCAGCCCCGCGTCCGTCCGGCTCGTTCGCCACCAGCCGGATCGTGCGCCGGGCACAGTCACGCAGGAACAGCTCCGCCACGGCGTCGAGGCGCACGTCCGTGGCGCGCAGCTCGAAGGACCGGGTGAGCCGCGAGAGCAAGGACACGACCAGGATCGCGGCGATGAAGAAGGCGCCGATCTTCACGCCGTCGGGTCGCTCGATGACGTTGTCCACGGTCGTGTAGACGAACACCACGGTGATGACTGCGAAGGCGACGCTCAGCCGGCGCTGCCCCGCACGCCGTGCGGCGAGGGTGACCGCCACGCCGGCCGAGGTGAAGAGGAACAGGACCCCGGTGGCGTAGGCGCCGCCCTGGGCGTCGACGTTCGCGTGGAAGATCCAGGTCACCAGGAACGCGACACCGGTGAGCACCAGGACCAGCGGGCGTACGGCGCGGGCCCAGCGTGGCGCCATGCCGTAGCGCGGAAGGTACCGCGGGATGAGGTTGAGCATGCCCGCCATCGCGGAGGCGCCGGCGAACCACAAGATGGCGATGGTGCTGGCGTCGTAGACGGTGCCGAACCCGTTCCCGAGGTAGCGGTGCGCGAGGAAGGCCAGCGCTCGCCCCGACGCCGGCCCACCGTCGCGGAAGTCCACGGCCGGGATCAGCAGCGTGGTCACGAGGCTGCTGGTCACCAGGAAGACGCTCATGATCACCGCGGCCGTGGCGAGCATCCGCCTGGTCCCCCGGATCCGGCCGACCGGGCGCTCCTCCGTGTCGGAGGGGTCGCCCTCGACATGGGCCATGACCGCGACACCGGTCTCGAACCCGGACATGCCCAGCGCGAGCTTGGGGAAGACCAGCAGGGACAGGGCCACGATCATCAGCGGGTCGCCGTGGGAGGTGGTCAGTGCCGTCGTCCAGTGGCCGACCGCGGCGGGGTGGGCCGCCACGTGCCACAGGGACACGCCGATGACCACGACGTTGAGCGCGAGGTAGACGCCGACCAGGAACACCGCGATCCCGATCGCCTCGGTGAAGCCGCGCAGGAACACGCCCCCGAGCAAGGCCAGGAGCAGCATCGTGATGGCGACCGGGTGGTCGTGCAGCATCTGCGGGACGTTGGGGTTCGCGATGATGTGCGCAGTCGCGTCGGCTGCCGAGAGCGTGATCGTGATCAGGAAGTCGGTCGCGGCGAACCCCAGGAGGACGAGCACGAAGAGCTTGCCCTTCCAGAACGACAACAGCCGCTCCAGCATGGCGATCGACCCCTGGCCGTGGGGTGACTCCTGCGCGACCCGGCGGTAGACGGGCAGGGCGCCGAAGAGGGTGAGGGCGACCAGCACCAGGGTCGCGAACGGCGCGAGCACCCCGGCCGCCACGGCCGCGATGCCGGGCTGGTACCCCAGGGTGGAGAAGTAGTCCACACCGGTCAGGCACATGACCTTCCACCACGGGTGCTTCCTGCCCTCCACGGGCGCGGCGGCGTGCGGGCCCGGATGCTGGGTGGCCCGCTCGGCCATGTCCTCGAGGAGCCAGCCGCGTACCCGGCCGCCCACCGGGTCAGGGTCCGTGGTGGACCGGGTGGGCGTGCTCACCGGCACGGTCATCGGGCCCGCTCCCCGGGTCTGGTGAGCGCGGCGGCGACCAGCAGGCCGGTCAAGGGCTCAGGGGTGTCGGTCGACCGGCGGCGCTCGACGGAGGTGGGAATCACACCTTCGATGCTGCCGCGCCGGACGCCGTACGACGCCGTCTTAACGCGCTCCTAACGGGGAGGCTCGACGTGACGTGGCAGCCTGGCGCCATGGAGAACGCCTACACCCACGGCCACCACGAGTCGGTCCTCCGCTCGCACCGGTGGCGGACCGCCGAGAACTCCTGCGGCTACCTCATTCCGCACCTCCGGCCCGGGCTCCGGCTGCTCGACGTCGGCTGCGGGCCGGGCACGATCACGATGGACCTGGCTGCGCTCCTGGGACCTGGCGGGCACGTCACCGCCCTCGAGCGCACCGAGGACGCGCTCGACCTGGCCCGTGCCGAGGCCGCGCGGCGCGGCACCGCGAACGTGGACTTCGCGGTGGGTGACGTGACCTCCCTGAGCCTCCCCGACGACTCCTTCGACGTCGTGCACGCGCACCAGGTCCTCCAGCACGTGGACGATCCCGTCCGGGCGTTGCGCGAGATGCGCCGCGTGTGCCGCCCGGGCGGGATCGTCGGCGTGCGGGAGAGCGACTACGGCGGCTTCGTCTGGTACCCGCAGGTCCCTGAGCTCGACCGGTGGCTCGAGGTCTACACCCGGGTCGCCCGCGGCAACCACGCGGAGCCCGACGCGGGCCGGCGGCTCATGTCCTGGGCGAGGGCGGCGAGCTTCGCGGACGTGGCCGGCGGGTCGAGCACCTGGTGCTACACGGGACCCGCCGACCGGATGTGGTGGGGCGGCCTCTGGGCGGACCGGGTGGTGGACTCCGACCTGGCGCGGCAGGCGGTCGCCCAGGGCGTCGCCACGGCCGAGGAGCTCGACCGGATCGCGGCCGGATGGCGAGCCTGGGCCGAGCACGATGACGGCTGGTTCAGCGTCCTGCACGGCGAGCTGGTGGCCCGCGTCTGAGCCCCTGCACACCGGTCTGAGCCGCCCCTCACACCGCGACCCGGATCTCGTTGCCGAGCCTCGCCCCGCCGAGCAGCGGCAGGTCGTCACCTGACCAGAAGCTTCCCGGGTCGTAGTAGTTGGTCGGCCGCTGGTCGCCCAGCAGTCCCATCGCCTGGTACGTCGAGGCGACCACCTCTGCGCAGTACGTCGTCTCCACCGGGGCCGGGCGACGCAGCCGGCCGCGCGCCCACCGGCCGGCGAGCGCGACCGTCGAGGGGAACGGGGTCCCGTCGAGGCGGGCGATGGTCCGCAGCAGCGCGGACTCCATCTCGGCGGTGACCTCGGCGTCGAGCTGCCGGAGCCAGGCCCGCTGCCCGTAGCGGTGCGCCCACTGCTCGACGGCGGCGCGCAGGTCGTGCAGCTGCACGCCCCGGTGCCGCGTCCCGCTCCACACGTCCGGCAGACCGCGCCCGAGCTCCGCGTGCCACATCAGGGCGGGCAGGTCCTCCAGCACGACGGCCATCCCCACGTGGTTGACGGGACTGTTGGTGACGGCTCGGATAGCGTGGTCGGCGGCCGAGCGGCCGCGGAAGAGCCAGAGATCCCCGGTGCGGGTGAGGTCGACCGCCGGGTCCAGGTCGAGGGTGCTTCGCTCGGACATCGGGGCTCCCAAAGAGGTGGACGGAGAGGTGGGCGGATGAGGCTCTGGAAGGCTTTGGGTCTCGCCGGGCTGGCGGGGGTGGCCGCCACGGGCGTCGTCATCGCCCGGGACCGGCGCCAGCGGAGCCAGCTGACTCCCGAGGAGATCCGGGCACGGCTGCGCGAGCGCGTGGACGGGGCACCCGGACCGGCTCAGCCCGGCAGGACCGACAGCAACGCTCGACCGTAGGCACGCTCGGCGTCGATGTCGACGTGCCGGGTCTCTCCTCCGGGGGCGGACGCGTCGGCGAGCACCACGGCGTACCCGCCGGTGACCGACTCCAGGCGCAGGAACCGCTCGCCGAGTGCGTCGCGCATCTGGTCCTCCCGGGGCAGCCAGACCACCTCACGCTGGGCGATGCTGTCCAGGGCCCACTCGACCGTCCCGTTGAAGCGCATCTCCGCGCCCGAGGGGAGGTCGGAGATCTCGATGGACATCCCGCTGACCACGAAGACCTCGTCGTCGAGGTCGCGCTCCGGGACGTGGAAGCGGTCGCCGCTCGCAGGCTTCCAGGACAGCCCACGCCGGGCCAGCTCGAGTGCCATCTCCCGGGTGATCACCGCACCGTCCTCTCCTCGAGCAGCTCCCCGGCGATCCGGCGGAGCCTGTGGTTGTCGTCCTCGAGCGCGAGGACCAGCGCGATGCCGGCGAGGTTCAGGCCGTCCTCGAGGAGGTCGACGACCCGCCTGATCCGGGTCAGGTCGTCCTCGCTGTAGCGCCGGGTGCCGCCCTCGGTCCGGCTCGGCTCCACGAGCCCGCGCCGCTCGTAGACACGGAGGTTCTGGACCGCCGTACCCGTCAGCTCCGCCGCCACCGAGATGGCGTACACCGCGCGCGCCGTACCCGGGTCGGCCATCTCGGACCCCTCTCCGACGGGTGCACGTGACACGGCTTTCGTCGTCTTGCACATCCAGGCTACCGGAGGTATAACAAACCTGAAATAGCCGGTATAGATCCGGCCGACCGTCCGACACTGGCTGGAGGTAGACAGCGATGCTGATGCGCAGCGACCCGTTCCGTGACTTCGACCGTCTGGCCCAGCAGCTGCTGGGCGCTGGCACCACCTCACGTCCCGCGGTGATGCCGATGGACGCGTGGCGCGAGGGCGACACGTTCGTCCTGGAGTTCGACCTCCCGGGCGTTCGTCCCGAGACGCTCGACATCGACGTGGAGCGCAACGTCCTGACCCTGCGGGCGGAGCGCCCACCCCGCAACGGTGACTGGGAGATGCTGGCCTCGGAGCGCCCGACCGGGCTGTTCAGCCGGCAGCTGGTGCTCGGGGACAACCTCGACCTCGAGCACATCGACGCGCACTACGACGCCGGAGTGCTGCGGTTGCAGATCCCGGTCGCCGAGCGGGCGAAGCCCCGCAAGATCGAGGTCACTGCGTCGGACGACCGGTCCGGCAGCCGGGAGTCCCAGGGCGCCATCTCGGCGTGACGGAGGCCACCGGTCCGGGCTTCCGGGCCGGACCGGTGGCCCCCCCGAACTTGCACGCGTCCCCCGAGCGTCCTTGGGTAGAGAGGTCAGAGCCGACAGCCCGAGGAGCAGCAGTGAGCACTGCCTGGGGACCGGTCGACCCCGGCGACCGCGACCGGTCCGGACGTCGCTCGCTGCGGCGGCGGATGCGGACCACCCCGGGCCTGCGACAGGTGTGGCGGGGCGGGGTCTTCCTGGCCGGGCTGCTCTGCATCATGGCCGGAGGGGTTCTCGTCGTGCTCCCCGGCCCGCTGACCATCCCGCCGATCGTGCTGGGCCTGTGGATCTGGTCGACGGAGTTCCGGTGGGCGCACCGGCTCTTCTCCTCGGCCCGGAAGAAGGGCAGCGAGGCCTGGGAGCAGGCCAAGCGCCGTCCGGTGGCCTCCGCGTTCGTCACCGGCGGAGGGCTGCTGGTCGCGTGCGCCGTCGTGTGGGGTGTCGAGCACTTCCAGCTCGTCGACCGGGCCAAGGAGTACGTCGGACTCAGCTGAGGCCACACTCGAGCCGTGACCTACATCGACCAGCACTCGGCCACGTCCGACGCGACGGCGGAGCAGGCGTGGGAAGTGGTCAGCGGGCTGGGCGGTGACGAGCGGCTGTACGTGCCACGCGAGCTGTGGCGGCTGCGAGGGCTGGCCGACCGGCTCGTCGGCGGCCCGGGCTACCGGGTGGAGGGCCCCGGCCGGCCGCTGCAGCCGAGGGACCGCATGGACTTCTGGGAGGTGCTCGACGTGCATCCCCCGACGCGGCTGCGGTTGCGCGCCCTGAGCCGGGTGCCGGGGACCATCTACCTCGACGTCGAGGTCGCCGCCCGCGGCTCCGGAAGCACGGTCCTCCTGCGCTCCACCTTCGAACCGGCCGGCCCTGCCGGTCACGTCTACTGGTGGTCCACACTGGCCGCGCACCGGGTCACCTTCGCCCTGATGGTCCGGCGGCTCGCGGCGATGGCCGCCGAGGTTTGACCTGTACGGCGGCGTGCGGCACCGTGCTCAACGCCCGACAGATCCTCGACGAAAGGACGACCCCATGCGCTACCGCAGGCTCGGCAGCACCGGTCTGGAGGTGTCCCGGGTGACCCTGGGCTGCATGAGCTGGGGTGACCCGTCGCGCGGCGGGCACCCGTGGGTCCTCGATGAGGAGTCCGCACGGGGGATCATCAAGGAGGCCCTCGAGGCCGGCGTCAACTTCTTCGACACCGCCAACGCGTACGCCGCCGGAAGCAGCGAGGAGTTCACCGGCCGGGCCCTGAACGACTTCGCCAGCCGCGAGGACGTGGTCCTGGCGACCAAGGTCTTCAACCGGATGCGTCCCGGCCCCAACGGCGCCGGGCTGTCCCGCAAGGCGATCATGGGCGAGATCGACGCGAGCCTCACCCGGCTCGGGACGGACTACGTGGACCTCTACCAGATCCATCGGTGGGACCCCACGACGCCCATCGAGGAGACCATGGAGGCCCTGCACGACGTCGTCAAGGCCGGGAAGGCCCGCTACATCGGTGCGTCGTCGATGTACGCCTGGCAGTTCGCCAAGGCGCAGCACGTGGCCGAGGTGCACGGCTGGACCCGGTTCGTGTCCCTGCAGGACCACTACAACCTGCTCTACCGCGAGGAGGAGCGCGAGATGCTCCCGCTGTGCCAGGACATGGGTGTCGGGGTCATCCCGTGGAGCCCGCTCGCCCGTGGCCGGCTGACCCGGGACTGGAACACCGAGACGGCACGCGCGGAGACCGACGAGTTCGGCAGCACCCTCTACCGCGACGAGGACCAGGCGATCGTGGCGAAGGTCGCCTCGGTGGCCGAGCGCCGCGGAGTGTCCCGGGCCCAGGTCGCGCTGGCCTGGCTGCTGGCGCAGCCGGTGGTCACGTCGCCGATCGTCGGGGTCACCAAGCCGCACCACCTCTCCGACGCCCTGGCCGCCGTGGACCTGGAGCTGTCCGCGGACGAGCTGGCGGAGCTCGGCGCCGACTACGTGCCGCACGCGATCGCCGGTCACCGCTAGGCCCGGTGTGGAGCGGTCGGAGGTATGACGGACGGCCCCGTCCCCTGCGACGGGACCGCCCGGAGGCCGCGCGATGGGGGGCCAGGGGCGGCGCTCAAGGGGGTATGAGTCCCGACCCGGCGTCACATGACGCGGAAAGCCACTGGCTTTTCGGCCCAGGCCCCCAAGGCGCGGTCCTTGCAGATCTGTGAAGTGCACAATCCTGCACTGTGTCGGGGGTGTGTAGCGGGCCTGGAGAAGGGAAGAATCCTCGGCAAGGAGCTCGCCTCGGGACCCGCGAACCCATCAGCCCCCCGA
Organism: Nocardioidaceae bacterium; assembly: GCA_033850795.1. GTDB lineage: Bacteria > Actinomycetota > Actinomycetes > Propionibacteriales > Nocardioidaceae > Nocardioides_B. The sequence goes on from JAWWPF010000360.1 coordinate 32,693, forward strand.
TGACTTCGTGACCGCCGTTCCCCCCCAACGGCGAGGCCAGGCACAGGCTCCTCGCGGGGACGGTCGCCCACGGGGGACGGCCGTCCCCGCCATCTCGGCCCGTTGACCGAGAGGCGGGAATGACCCCCAGCCGGCCGGCGAGGCCCGGACTCCCCACACTGGAGTGACCGGACCGCCGCCGTCCCCTCCGACACGCCCCGTTGTCCTAACGAACCACCCGCCGATCGGTCACGGGGCCGTCCAGACAGGTTTCAGAGCCGGCCGCCGGAGGTGCCGACGAGCTTCTGGGAGAGGTAGATCGGCAGGAACGAGACCAGGATCAGCACCGTGCCGAGCACATTGATGACCGGGGTCTGGTTCGGCCTGAACAGGTTGGTGAAGATCCAGATCGGCAGAGTCTGCACCCCGTTGCCGGCGGTGAAGGTGGTCACCACGATCTCGTCGAAGCTGAGCGCGAAGGCGAGCAGGCCGCCCGCGAGCAGGACGAGCCGCAGCTGCGGCAGGGTCACCAGCCGGAACGTCGTCCACCGCGAGGCACCGAGGTCCATCGAGGCCTCCTCGACGTTGCCGCCGATCTGGCGCAGCCGCGCGCTGACGTTGTTGAAGACCACCACGATGCAGAACGTGGCGTGCGCGACCGCCACCGTCCAGATCGACAGCCCGACGCCCAGCATGGTGGTGAAGGCGCTGTTGAGGGCCAGCCCGGTCACCACGCCGGGCAGCGCGATCGGCAGGACGATCAGCAGCGAGAGGGAGCCGGACCCGAAGAACCGGTGGCGCACCAGGGCGAAGGAGGCGAGGGTGCCGAGCAGCAGCGCGACGGCCGTCGCCATCAGGCCGACCTCGACGCTGGTCACGATGGCATCGCGGGCCCCCTGGTTCGACGCGGCCACCCGCCACCAGTGCAGGGTGAGGTCGGTGGGCGGCCACCCGAAGGTCTGGTCCGCGTTGAACGAGCTCACCGCGACCACGGCGAGCGGCACGTAGATCACCACCAGAACCAGCCCGACGGCGATGGCGAGCAGGACACGTCCGCTGCGGGTCAGCGTCACAGCTGCTCCAGGGCGCCGGTACGTCGGACCAGCAGCAGGTAGATCGCCATCACCAGGACGGAGAACGTGGCGATGGCCGCCGCCAGCGGCAGGTTCAGCGACTGCTGGTCGTAGACCAGGCTGCCCAGCATCTGCGAGGCCCCACCGACGATCTTGATCGTGATGTAGTCACCGAGCGTCAGGGAGAAGGTGAAGATCGACCCAGCGATCACGCTCGGGACGATGTTCGGCCACACCACGGACCGGAAGGTGCGCCACGGTCTGGCCCCGCAGTCCTCGGAGGCCTCCAGCAGGGAGTCCGGCAGCCGGTCCAGGCCGCTGTAGATGGGCAGGATCATGTACGGGAGCCACAGGTAGGACAGCGTGAGCACGGCCGCGGTGATCCCGAACCCCGGCGTCACGCCGAGCGTCGAGGCGAGCACGCCGTGGTCGATGACCAGCAGCCGCCAGGCGTAGGCCTTGACCAGGTAGCTCGCCCACAGGGGCATCAGGCAGGCCACCACGAGGATCCGCGCGGTCCGCGGCCGGGCGACCTTGGCCATGAAGAAGGCGATGGGCAGCGCCAGGGTCAGGTCCACGAGCGTGACGAGGACGGCCATCCCGATCGTGCGCAGCAGGACCGTGCGGTACAGCGGCTCGCTGGCCAGGTGGCGGAAGTTGGCCAGGGTCCAGGTCCGGAAGATCTGCGAGGTGAAGGAGTCCTGGACCCACAGCGACGCCATGAGCAGTGCGGCCAGCGATCCGACGTACAGCACACCGAGCCAGACGAGGGGCGCACCCAGGACCCCGGCAAGGCGGAGCCTGGGATGCCGGTGCAGGTACGCCGCTCCCCTGGTCGGGCTCGCGGAGACGCTCATGCCTAGCCCTTGATCTCCTGCCAGGCGGTCGTCCAGTCGGCGTAGTCGGTGCACCGCACGTTCGTTCGCCCGTCGAGGCACTGCTTGATCGGCGTGGACCAGTAGTAGATCTTGTTCGCGTAGGCCGCGTCGTCGGCGTGGTACCCGGCGCAGAAGCTCTTGTCCGAGGTGTGCTGGCAGGCCTTGAGGTTGGCCGGCGCCTCACCGAAGTACTCCGCCACCTGGGCGTTCACCTTCGGGGAGACGACGTAGTTCGCCCACCGGTAGGCGCAGTTCGGGTGCTTGGCCTTGGCCGCCACCATCCAGGTGTCGGACCATCCGGTCGAGCCGTTCTTCGGCAGCACGGCCTTCACGGGGGAGCCCTCCGAGGCGATGTTGGCGATCACCTGCCAGGTGGTGCCGATGACGGTCGAGCCGGCCTTGAAGGCGCTGACCTCCTTGGTGTAGTCCGACCAGTACTCCCCGACGTTCTGGCGCTGTTTCTTCAGCAGGGACACGGCGGCATCGAACTGTGACTGGTCGAGCGCGTAGGGGTTCTTGATCTTGAGGTCCGGCTGGGTCTGCATGAGGTAGAGAGCAGCGTCCGCGATGTAGATCGGCGAGTCGTAGGCCGTCACCTTGCCCTTGAACTTCGAGGCGCCGTCGAAGACCGCCGCCCACGACGTCGGGGCCGGCTTGACGGTCTTGGCGTTGTACATCAGCAGGTTCGCGCCCCAGCCGTGCGGCATGCCGTACATCTGGCCCTTCACGGAGTTCCAGTCCCGGTTCTTCAAGAACGGTGCGACGTCGGCGTAGTTGGGGGCCAGCTTGGTGTTGAAGGGTGCGACGATCCCGCCGGCCACCAGCCGCAGGGACGCGTCCCCGGAGGCGGAGACCACGTCGTAGTCGCCGGTCTTCATCAGGCTGACGGCCTCGTCCGAGGTGCCGAAGTACTTGACCTTGGCCTGGCATCCGGTCTGCTTCTCGAACGGAGTGACCCAGTCGACGGTCTTGTCGTTCGAGCCGTCCTCGGCGTATCCGGGCCAGGCCAGGATGTTGACCGCCCCCTCGCTCTTGCCGAGCGACTTCTGCATCGGTATGTCGGGCGGTGTGAACCCCTTGCCCCCCGGCGCCGTCGTCGCGCTGTCGGACCCGCCGCTCGTGCCGCAGCTCGCCAGCACGAGAGCCAGCGCACCCGCCCCCGCAGCGATCGTCCACTTCCTCATGTCCCGTTCCTTCCCGCAGTGGTGTCGGTCCCCGAGGAATGTGCACCGGTGGGCTCGTCGGCGAGCTCCCGGCAGTCCTTGCGTGCGAAGCCGAGCCGGACCCTGTCTCCGCGGCCGGCGACCCCGGAGGCGTCCCCGCTGTTCTGGAGGACCGCCGTGAGGCGCTCCCCCGCGTCGAGGTCCACGAGATAGCGGGTCACCGGGCCGGCGTACACGACCTCGGCGACGGTGCCGTCGGCCACCACGTCGCGGTCCGGGTCGGCGTCCCCGGCCACGATCCGGACCTTCTCCGGGCGCACCGTGAAGGTGCCGTCGCGGCCGAGCAGCTGGTGTGCGACCTGCCCGGAGAGCAGGTTCGAGGTGCCGACGAAGCCGGCCACGAACCGCGAGGAGGGCTGCTCGTAGATCTCCTGGGGGCTGCCGACCTGCTGGATCCGGCCGCGGTCGAAGACCGCGACCCGGTCGCTCATGGTCAGCGCCTCCTCCTGGTCGTGGGTGACGAAGACGAAGGTGATCCCGACGTCGCGCTGGATCTGCTTGAGCTCCACCTGCATCTGCTCGCGGAGCTTGAGGTCGAGGGCGCCGAGCGGCTCGTCCAGCAGCAGTACGGCGGGGTCGACGACGAGGGCTCGGGCGAGAGCCACCCGCTGCCGCTGGCCACCGGAGAGCTGGGCGGGCCGCCGCCTCGCCATGCCGTGCAGCGCCACCTTCGTCAGGGCCTGCGCCGCGCGCTCGTGCCGCTCGGTGCGGCCGACGCCACGGACCCGCAGCCCGTACGCCACGTTGTCGAGCACGTTCATGTGGGGGAACAGCGCGTAGTCCTGGAACACGGTGGTGAGGTTCCGCTCGAAGGGCGCGAGCGCTGTCACGTCCGCGCCGTCGAGCTCGATGGTCCCCGACGTCGGCTTCTCGAACCCGCCGATCAGCCGCAGCACGGTGGTCTTCCCCGAGCCCGACGGTCCGAGCATCGAGAAGAACTCGCCCTTGGCGATGTCCAGGTCGACGCCGTCGACGGCCCGGACGTCGTCGAAGCGCTTCACCAGGCCGCGCAGGGAGATCGCCGGGCCGGTCGTCCGGGCAGGCGAGGTCGCAGTCGCGTGGCTCGTGGCGGTGGTCACGCAGCGGTCCTCGATGCTCCGTTGGTACGTCTGCTTAGCAGGGCTGCCGAGGATCCGACCGTAGGGGAGAGCGACGCCTCGCGTCCATGGCCCCACCCTGCCCAACTTGTTGAGACGGCACGGATTCCCGTTGAGACGGCGCTAATTCCTGTCGAGAAGGCCGGTATTCCGGGCGAGCGCTCACGGAATCCGTTGAGAAGGCGCGCGTGCTGGTTGAGACGGCGCTCATCCCCCGGGGACGCTCCGACGTGTCGAGCGCGTGTTCGGTTGTGGTCCAGACCGGTCGCTCTGAGTGTCGGTGGTCGGTGACAGTCTGAGCTCTATGACCGACACCTTGGTCCCCGCACCGCCCGCGTCGCCGGGTCCTCCAGCGCCGGGTCCTCCGGGGTCGGCGGCGGCGGTGCTCGGCGTGGTCGCGGACACCGTCGGTGACCTCGCGGACACGTTGTGGGCTGCCCGCAGCCCCGGGGAGCTGCTGGCCACCGTGGCAGCCGCCGAGCGGCTCCGGTCGGTCCTGGACGCCATGGAGCTACGGGTCGTCGCGGAGATCGACGCGACCCACGCCGCGGTCACCGAGGACTGGGCCTCGACCAAGGACTACCTGACCGCGGTCACCGGCGGCCGCACCGGGGAAGGCCGCCGACTCCTCGCCCTGGCCAAGGCTCTGACCAGCGACCGGACCGCGACCGCCACCGCTCTGGCGGCCGGGGACCTGTCACGGTCCCAGGCCGAGGTCATCGTGACCACCGTGGACCGGCTCCCGGTCAACCCGGCCCTGCGCGCGGCCGCCGAAACCTTGTTGATCGACCAGGCCCGCACCCGCAACGCCAGCGACCTGACCAAGCTCGGCGCGCACCTGCTCGAGCGGCTGGACCCCGAAGGCACCGAACGCCGCGACGAACAAGCCCTGGACCGCGAGGAACGCGCCGCCCACCACAGCCGGTTCCTGTCCCTGGCCGAAGACGGCCTCGGCGGGGTCCGGCTCACCGGCCGCGGCACCGCCGAGGACGCCGCCCTCCTCAAAGCCGTCCTCTTCCCCCTCGCTGCGCCGGGACCTGTCACCGAGCCGGGTGGCTGTGGCGGCACGCCCGGCTCCGCACGCACCTGCGGAGTCCCCGACTGCGCCCACGACGGCCGCGACCCCCGCGACCACGGCACCCGGATGTGGGACGCCCTGATCGACCTGGCCCGCCGCGCCGCCGAAACCGACACCCTGCCCACCAGCCACGGCACCCGCCCCCGGATCGGGGTCACCATCAGCCTCGACGCGCTGCGCACCGGGCTGGGCACCGCCACCACCGACACCGGAGAAACCCTGTCCGCGGCCGCCGTACGCCGCCTGGCCTGCCACGCCGAGATCCTGCCCTACGTGCTCGGCTCGAAGTCTCAGATCCTCGACGTCGGCCGCACCTCCCGACTGGTCACCCTCGGCCTGTGGCTGGCCCTACTCGCCCGCGACCAACACTGCGCCTTCCCCGGCTGCAACCGCCCCCCAGCCGCCTGCGACGCCCACCACATCACCCACTGGGCCAACGGCGGACCCACCGCCTTGACCAACCTGGTCCTGCTCTGCCGCAGCCACCACACCACCCTGCACACCACCCCCTGGCAAGTCCGCCTCAACCCCCTCGACCAACACCCCGAATTCCTCCCACCCACCACCCTCGACCCCCACCAACGACCACTCCGCCGACGGCGACTGCGAGATGAACCCCTTCGCCAGTGAGGCGGCCGGGTGACCGATCATCATCATGGCTGGCGAATTCCAGGCGCCGCGGCCCATTGCGGCTCGAGGGATGCGCGGCGTGGCAACCGTTCGGGTCAGCCGAGTAGTAGGTGCTGACGTGACCGACTACGTCCTCCCGCACTCCGGGACCCATGTCGACGACCGGAGACCCCCAGTGACCACCTCGGAGCCGCCGGGGCCTGACTTCGAGGACTAAGTCGTCGCCTGCTCGGGACGACTGCTGCGCACGGCCTACCTCCTGACCCGCGACGCCGCCCTCGTCGAGGATCTCCTGCAGACGGCGCTCGTGAAGGCCTGGCGCACATGGGACCGCCTCGATGGAGCTCCGGAGGCCTACGTCCGGCGCATCGTGGCCAACACCTATACGACCTGGTGGCGTCGGAGGTGGCACGGTGAGAGCCGGTGTGGACCCCCCGAAGCGGCGAGAAGCGGACCCGCGGTGGAGGCGGCGGGAGCCTAACCGCGGTGCCGGCCACCATCGGGCAGTCCGCCCTTCAGCGCCACCGCGGCGACGGCTGCTGTCGTGGCAACCGCCAGGACGCTACCAGGGCACGCTGAAGGTCTCCGGCCGCACGTACGAGTACGGCGAGGCGTACGACGCAGTCCCGGGGTCACGCTGGATCCGCATCGAGGCCGAGGCATCACGCACGCGTCGTGCCATGGCGTGGTCCACCTCCAGCGGCACCCGCGGTACGGTCTCGGTCGCGGTGGACGGAGTCGTCATCAGCCGCAGCACGGCGGGCGCTCTCGAGTCGGGCGCTGTGCTCTCACCCGGGCGTCCGCACGAGGTCACCATCCCCGCCAACGGTCTCCGGGATCACCAGCGCCTTGCGCTGGTGCTCTACGACGAGGTGGCCCGGTAGTCGGCGGACGGTGGGCCTGCCCGGACAGCCGGACCCGGCCCGTCCAGATGACCAAGCCCCTGACCTTGGAGACCAAGGATCAGGGGCTTGTCGTCGCGTGCGCGAGGGGGGAGTTGAACCCCCACGCCCTTTCGGGCACACGGACCTGAACC
>JAWWPF010000011.1:0-2671 GCA_033850795.1 Nocardioidaceae bacterium
GAAGGACTCGTGCGCGACCTCGCTCAGCTCGGCGCGCCGCGCGTGGGCACGGGGCATCAGCGGCGACTGGAGCCACAGGTAGACCACGTTGGTCACGATCACCCGCGGGCACACGAGCAGCCCGACGATCGCGAGCGCCACGTCGGTGAAGAACATCTGGCTTACGGCGATCACCATCATCGCCACCGTGCCGACCGCCATCGGGAGCGGAGCGATGGGCGCCCAGGCGGCCTCGACGTCGGAGTTGGCGTTGGACAGCAGCTGTCCGGTCGGGTGCTGCTGGTGCCACGACATCGGGAGCCGAAGGTATGCGCGGGTGACGTCGCGGCGGTAGTGGGCCTGCATGCGGTACTGCATCACCCCGGCCCCGAGGCGCCGGGCGACGATGCCGACCGCCCGCAGGATCGCGACGGCGACGAAGAGCGCGAGGATGGTCAGCAGGCCGCCGACCCGGACGTTCCCGTCGGCGAAGGTCGGCAGCACCACGTGGTCGGTGGACCAGCCGAGGACCCACGCGTCGGCGACGGTCAGCGCCCCGAACAGCACGCTGCCCACCGTCGACAGGGTGAAGATCCACGGCTCGCGGCGGATCGCGACGCCGAGCACCGCGAACCCGTCGCGCAGCGTCCCCCGGTGCACGGAGGTGTCCAGGGACGCGGGGCTGCTCACCACCCCACCCTACGATCGACCTGTGACAACTCTGGCCAGGACCGAACGGGTGGCATTCTGCAAGACGGCACTGCAGGTCGGTGAGGACCGGCCGACCTTGTGCGGTGAGTGGACGGTCAAGGACCTGGTCGCGCACCTGCTGGTCCGCGAGCGCAGCCCCGCCGCCGTCGGCATCGCCGTGCATCCCCTGGCGGGGCTCACAGAGCGCGCCTACCGGAGGATGCGACGTCGGGACTTCTCGGACCTGGTGGAGATGCTGCGCGCCGGACCGCCGCGCCTGTCGCCGTACTCCCTACCCGGCGTCGACGCGCTCCTCAACGGCGCGGAGCTCTTCGTGCACCACGAGGACGTCCGCCGCGCCCAGCCCGGCTGGAGCCCGCGCGAGCTGTCGGACGAGGACCAGAAGACGCTGTGGTCCGTGGTGAGGACCGCCGGGAAGGGGCTGACCCGGCCGGTGCCCGTGGGTCTGACCCTCCGGAACACGACGACGCAGTCGACGGTGGTCCTGCAGAAGGGATCCGACGAGGCGGGCAGCGACGTGGTGACGCTGAGCGGGCCACCCAGCGAGCTGGTCCTCTACATCTTCGGCCGGTCGGCGCATTCGCTGGCGGACCTGGACGGCGACCCGGGCGCCGTGATCCGGCTGCTGAACACCACCCTGCGGGTGTGACCGCAGCCGCCTCCTAGGCTGGCCGACGTGAGCCAACGCCTTCTGCTGCTGCCGGCCGTCGACATCGCCGGCGGCCAGGCCGTGCAGCTCGTGCAGGGGGTCGCCGGATCGGAGAAGCGGTTCGGGGACCCCGTGGAGGCGGCACTCAACTGGCAGCGGCGCGGTGCCGAGTGGATCCACCTCGTGGACCTCGACGCCGCCTTCGGCCGCGGGCACAACCGGGCGCTGCTCGCCGAGATCGTCGGAACGGTCGAGATCGAGGTAGAGATGAGCGGCGGGATCCGTGACGACGAGTCGCTCTCGGCGGCGATGGCCACCGGCTGCCGGCGCGTCAACATCGGGACCGCGGCGCTGGAGCAGCCGGCCTGGTGCGCCTCGGCGATCGCGCGGTACGGCGACCGGGTGGCGGTCGGCCTCGACGTCCGCGGACGAACGCTCGCGGCCCGGGGCTGGACCGAGGAGGGAGGCGACCTGTTCGACGTCCTCGCGCGGCTGGACGGCGAGGGCTGCGCACGGTACGTCGTCACCGATGTCAACAAGGACGGCATGCTGCAGGGCCCGAACCTGGACCTCCTCCGGTCGGTCTGCGGGGCCACCGACCGGCCCGTCGTGGCCTCGGGCGGCGTCACCGAGCTATCGGACCTGGCCGCCCTGATGGACCTGGTCCCCGACGGCGTCGAAGGGGCGATCGTGGGGACCGCGCTCTACGAAGGGCGCTTCGCGCTCGAGGACGCGCTGGCCCTCACCGGGGCACGCCGATGACCCTGGCCGTGCGGGTCATTCCCTGCCTCGACGTGGACGCGGGCCGGGTGGTGAAGGGCGTCAACTTCCAGGAGCTGCGCGACGCCGGTGACCCGGTGGAGCTGGCCAAGGTGTACGACGCGGAGGGGGCCGACGAGCTCACGTTCCTCGACATCTCCGCGTCCCACGAGGGCCGGGCGACCACCATGGAGATCGTGTCGGCGACCGCCGAGCAGGTCTTCATCCCGCTCACCGTCGGCGGCGGGATCAGTGACGTCGGGCATGTGGATGCACTGCTGCGGGCCGGCGCGGACAAGGTCGCCGTCAACACCGCGGCCATCCGCCGCCCTGAGCTGGTCCGGGAGATCGCCGAGCGGTTCGGCAACCAGGTCCTGGTGCTCTCCGTCGACGCCCGGCGCGCGCCGGGCACGGACAGCGGCTTCGAGGTGACGACCCACGGCGGGAGGCGCAGCGCGGGCCTGGACGCGGTGGCGTGGGCGCGCCACGCCGCCGACCTGGGGGCCGGTGAGATCCTGCTGAACGCGATGGACGCCGACGGCACCCAGGACGGGTTCGACCTCGAGCTGATCC
>JAWWPF010000022.1:0-9417 GCA_033850795.1 Nocardioidaceae bacterium
GAGCAGGGTGGACAGCAGGGGAGCGTCGATCCGTAGCTGTGTGCTGACCGCACCGCCGAGATATCCGGTCAGCAGTACTGCTCCGAGGACCGAGGTGCGGGCCACCAGGTACAGGACGAGGCAGAGCAGCTCGACGGCCCCCACCAGCGGCATCGTGTCGGGATCGAAGCCGAGCGCCTTCGCGGCGTCGACCACCTGAGGCATCGTCAGCAGGTGGCTGACGGCGTCGAAGGCAAGGAAGAGGCCGACGAGGAGGGTGAGCGCCTGTCCCGCCCGGAGGCGCATCTTGCCGCTGCGGCGCACCCGAAGGGCTGCCTGCCGCGTGGTGCCGTGCGTGGTCGGTTGGGAGGTCATGAGTACTCCGATGGTCGTGGTTGGTCGACCCCCGGTCGCGGTCGGCATAGCAGCGTCGAACGAGGCTCCACCTTTTCGACACGAGGTCGCAGTTGGAATCACGTCGCGCGACGCTGGGTCGCCATCGCTTGGAACGCAGGGGTGGACGACGCGACGGCTTCAGCGGCTGGGGAAGGGACTCAGGTCGCCGTCGGATTCGCACGAGCCTTGGGGTGGCCTTGCGGTCGGTGGCAGGTGAAGCCGCCCCAGATGATCCGTATGGCGGCCGCCCCTCCTCGGGTGGCGCAGCGCTCAACGGTCAGCGTCTTGAGCGGGACCTCAGCCGGCGCGAGGCGTATCTCCGTAAGCACGAAAGGATCCGCCGTTCGCGTCCAGGCCGAGTGAAGCGCCCTCTAGCTTTCGCCTCAGCGCACTCGGGCGGTGCAGGCAACAGCCCAGGAGAGCGCTCACATCGGCATCCGATACCCGGCAACACCCACTATCGCGCCGGGGTGACGCACCTGCCGACCGCGGCAGAAAGAGTGGTCGAGTGGCGGTCAGCTGAATTGGGTCAGAGACAGGACGTTGCCGTCGAGGTCGGCGAACCACGCGATCCGATCACCGTTAGGGGTTGTCCACACGCCTTGAGCGTCCTGCTCCATGCCGTCGTATCGGGCGAACGCGACGCCGCGACCTTCGAGCTCGGCGACGGTGTCGGCGATGTCGGTGACCGACCAACCCAACACCGTGTAGCCGGGCTGGGCCACGTGCGCCACGGCGGTGACGCGCAACATCGTGCCATGAGCGTCGAACACGCAGGCGTAGGCGTTCTCATCAATGACGGGGAGTCCAAGAAACCCTTCATAGAAGGTCCGTGCCCTGGCCAGGTCGGTGGTGGAAGAGAAGGCGATGACGTCGCTGGTCGTAAGCATCGTGGACCTCGTACCTTCGACGACGGCGGACAACCAGTCTTGCGCACGGAGAACGTTGGTCTGAGAGTGCGCCTGTTCGCGGCGGTAAGACCGGCAGCTTGACACACGTCGACCTAGCCTCGTACCCACGCGTCTATCTGGGGCGGAAGGAGGCAGCCCCGGACGCATCCCAGATGTGGAGTTGATCTTGAACGGCCCTTGCCGTCGACGGCCGTCCCAGACCTCGCTCAGCGTGATCGGATGTACGTTTGCCGTTCTCACATGCCGATCGGCAGGCCGGCGTAGTTCTCCGCCAGACCCGTCGCGCCGGCCGGGCTCGTGGTCACCCAACGCAGCTGGGAGAGTTGGAGTTGCTCGTCGAACGGGTCGTCGTTCGCGTGCAGCATCGCGGTCATCCACCACGAGAAGTGCGTGCAGCGCCACACCCGGCGAAGCGCGGTGTCGGAGTAGGCATCCGCAGCGCGAGGGTCGTCCTTGCGGAGCCACCCGACGAGTGCGGCAGCGAGCAACGCCACGTCTGCGACCGCGAGGTTGAGCCCCTTCGCGCCGGTTGGCGGGACAATGTGGGCCGCGTCGCCGGCCAGGAACAATCGGCCGTGCCGCAGCGGCTGCTGCACGAAGGACCGCATAGGCAGCACGCTGCGGTCCGTGATCCGGCCCGTCCTCAGTCGCCACCCGTCAAGTCCGTCGCCGAGGCGGGCCGCGAGCCCGTGCCAGATCCGGTCGTCGGACCAGTCGTCGAGGTCCGTGCCGTTCGGCACCTGCAGGTAGAACCGGGAGACCGCCGCCGAACGCATCGAGTGCAGCGCGAAGCCATCGGGGTGCCAGGCGTAGATCAACTCGTCGGTTGACGGCGGTACGTCGACCAGGACACCGAGCCACGAGTAGGGGTAGGTCCGCTCCCAGGTCTGCCGGATGCCGGCCGGGACCGCTGTTCGTGAGGGACCGAACGATCCGTCACAGCCGACGACGACGTCGCTCTCGAGTCGCCGTTCGGCGCCCTCCGGATCGACGAAGGTGACCGACGGCCGGTCGCTGGTGAGGTCGTGAACCGCCGTGGCCGAGACCTCGTAGATCACCTGCTGGCTGCGTTCGCGGGCGGCGGTGGCAAGGTCTCGCTGCACCTCGGTCTGCCCGTAGACCCACACGGACCGCCCTATGAGGTCCACGAAGTCGAGGTGGTGGCGCTCGCCCGGCCACTGCAGGTAGATGCCGCGGTGCTGGTCACCCTCACGTTCCAGGCGCTCCGCGAGGCCGACCGAGCGGAGCAGGTCGACGGTGGACTGCTCCAGGATGCCGGCCCGGATCCGACTGGCGACATGCTCCTCGGAACGCGTCTCGACCACGACCGACTCGATGCCGTCGGCCGCGAGCAGGTGGGACAGAAGCATGCCGGCGGGACCGGCGCCCACGATGGCGACCTGGGTGCGCATGGGCAGAGTCTCCGTCGCCGCTCACGGAGATGACCATCAGCTACTTCCGCTGGCCGGAAGCTCGGTCACCGCTCGGCCGATGCCGCGCGCCGCGACGTTGAGGGCGCCGGCGAGCCCGGCGCGGTCCCGTTTGAGGGACGCCACGACGATGCCGAGCGCAGCGATCACATCGGTTCCACGCCGGATCGGCACGGCGATCGAACATGCGCCGAGGCTCATCTCCTCGACCGTGGTGGCGTGGTCGTCCCGCAGCACCCGAGCCAGCTGCTGGCGCAGCATGCCCGGCTGAGTGATCGTGTACGGCGTGATCCGCGGCAGGTCGGAAAGCACCGCCTGCTGGACCTCCGCCGGTGCGTGGGCAAGCAGCACCTTCCCGACGCCGGTCGCGTGCATCGGGAGCCGGGACCCCACCGTGCTGAGGATCGGTACGGACGAATGCCCGGAGAGCCGGTCGAGGTACAACACATCGGTGCCGTCGCGGACCGCGAGGTTCACGGTCGCGAGCGTGGCGCCGTACAGGTCGTGCAGGTACGGCGAGGCCAGCTGCCGCAGCCCGGTCTGAACGGGAGCCAGCAGTCCCAGGTCCCAGATCCGCCTGCCGACCGTGTAGGTCCCGCCAGGTGTGCGGGCCAGCGCGCCCCAGTCGAGCAGCTCACCGACCAGCCGGTGGGTGGTCGGCATGGGCAGCCCGGCCCGCGCGGCGAGCTCGGTCAGCCTCAGCCGACGGTGTCGCTCGTCGAACGCGCCCAGCACGGCGAGTGCGCGAGACGTCACGCTGGCGCCCGGACTCGAGCTGTTGCCGGCCATCGGACCAGTCTTCCACTGGATGGAAGGGGTCGGTCGTCAGGCACACGACCCCGTTCCTACGGTGTCCCTGTGACAGACACCGTCGCCTCCTCTGACGCCGCGCCACCGACTCAGGCGCAGATCACCGCCGAGATCTCAGCCATCGGCCGGGAGGGGGCTGGGTCCGGCGAGCCCGGGCAGCAGCCCCGGCTCGACTACCCGCCCTACCGCTCCAGCCTGCTGCGCCACCCCACCCAGGGTCTCCACCAGGTGGACCCCGAGGGCATCGACCTGTGGGCGCCGGTCTTCGGCGACCGGGATGTGGACCCGCTCGAGGCGGACCTCACCGTCCAGCATCGCGGCGAGCCCATCGGCGAGCGAGCCGTGGTCACCGGCCGGGTCCTGGACGGGGACGGTCGGCCGGTGCGGCACCAGCTGGTCGAGATCTGGCAGGCCAACGCCGGCGGGCGCTACATACACCAGCGCGACCAGCACCCGGCCGCCATCGACCCGAACTTCACCGGTGTCGGCCGCTGCCTGACAGACGCCGACGGCTGGTACTCCTTCACCACGATCAAGCCGGGCCCCTACCCATGGCGCAACCACCGCAACGCCTGGCGGCCCGCGCACATCCATTTCTCCCTCTTCGGACGGGAGCTCACGCAGCGTCTGATCACCCAGATGTACTTCCCCGGCGACCCGCTCTTCGAGCTGGACCCGATCTACCAGGCGATCACCGACCCGGCCGCGCGGGACCGCCTCGTCGCGAGGTACGACCATGACGTCACCCAACCCGAGTGGGCAACCGGTTACCGATGGGACATCGTGCTGGCCGGCGGCCACCGGACCCCGACCGAGGGGAACGGCGCATGACGCTGCCACCGACTCCCGGACAGACCATCGGGCCGTTCTTCGGCTTCGCCTTGCCGTATGCGCGCGACAGTGCCCTGGTGCCGCCGACCGCGCCCGGTGCCATCCGCCTGCACGGTCACGTGTACGACGGGGCGGGAGACCCTGTCCCCGACGCTCTCGTCGAGTTGTGGCAGGCCGGGCAGGACGGCGTCGTCCCACAGGAACCGGGGTCTCTGCACCGCGACGGTTACACCTTCACCGGCTGGGGACGCGCCGCGACCGACCGGGCCGGCCACTACGGCTTCTCCACGGTCGCGCCGGGCGCAACCAGGGACGGCGAGGCGCCGTACCTGGCCGTCACCGTGTTCGCCCGTGGACTGCTCGACCGGCTGTTCACCCGCGCCTACCTGCCAGGCGATGACGGGGCCCTCGCCGCGGACCCCCTGCTCGCCTCCATGCCGCCGGAACGGCGACATACGTTGGTCGCCCGACCCGACAACCATGGCTTCGTCTTCGACGTGCGACTGCAGGGCGAGGGCGAGACGGTCTTCCTTCACCACGAGCGGCACTGAGCCCATGGCCGACCTCTTCTGGCCGGGAGATGAGCGCGCTCGGGACCACTTCACCGACGGCGCCTTCTTGCGAGCCCTCGTCGATGTGGAGGCTGAATGGCTCGGCCGCGACCTACCCACGCTCGACCCTGCTGACCTCGAACACCTGGCCGTGGAGGCGGAGCGCGGGGGCAACCCGGTGCTGCCACTGCTGCAACGAATGCGCGGGGTGCTCAGCGAGGACGACGCCCGCATGCTGCACCGCGGGCTCACCAGCCAGGACGTCATCGACTCCGCGCTGATGCGGATGGCTGCGTCGGCCGTGGCCGACCTCCGCGACGACCTCGCTGCCGTCGTCGACGGACTGGTTCGGCTGGCCCTTGCACATCGAGCGACGCCGATGGTGGCGCGGACCCTGACCCAGTACGCCGTCCCCACGACGTTCGGGTTTCGGGTCGCCGTGTGGCTGACTGCCGTTCTCGACGCCTACGACGATCTGACCGACCTCGAGTTCCCTCCGCAGCTCGGTGGAGCCGCCGGCACGCGCGCGGCGTTGGTGGAGCTTGGGCGGGGGATCCCGGTCGGGGTGCCGCGCTGGCACACGACGCGGGCGCCGATGACTCGGCTCGGTGATGCGCTCGCCGGCTGTACCGGCGCCTGCGCCCGCATCGCGAACGACGTCACCGTGATGGCCCGGCCCGAGATCGGCGAGCTGGCCGAGGACTCGGGTGGCGGCTCCTCGACGATGCCCAACAAGTCCAACCCGACGCTCTCGGTGCTGATCCGCCGGGCTGCGCTCACCACTCCTCAGCTCGCCGCGACGCTGCACGTGGCAGCCGCCCAACAGGTCGACGACCGCGCTGATGGCGGTTGGCACGCGGAGTGGGCGACGCTGCGTGACCTCGTCCGCCGAACACTCGTCGCGACGTCGCAGACCATCGACCTGGTGGGCGGTCTTCGCGTCGATCCCGATCGGATGGCAAAGACCCTGGCCGGTGCCGGCGACGACGTGCTTGCCGAGCAACGGGCGATGGCCGAGGTGGCTGGGCACCAGCCGGCCGCCTCGTACCTTGGCGACACGGACGCGTTCATAGACGAGGTTGTGGCCCGCGCCGGGAGGACGGTTCGATGAGCCGCCCGACGCTGGTGCTCGGCCCCTCGCTGGGCACGTCGTCGGCCTCCCTGTGGGGTCCGTGCGCCGAGTTGCTCCAGCCTGACTTCGACCTGCATCCCTGGGACCTCCCCGGACATGGTGAGAACAGGGCGCCGATCAGGGGAGAGGTAACGGTGCCCGACCTCGGCCGCGCCGTCCTGTCCCAGCTCGAGGGTCCGTTCTGGTATGCCGGCGACTCGGTCGGCGGGGCGGTCGGCCTCCAGCTCGCACTCGATGCCCCGGACCGCGTCCTTGGCGCTGTCCTTTGCTGCACCGGTGCGCGGATCGGCACACCACGGTCGTGGGTCGAGCGTGCGGAGCTCGTGCGCCGTGCCGGGACCTCGGCGCTGGTGGCTGCGTCATCAGAGCGCTGGTTCGGCCCCGGCTTCGTCGACGTCGCGCCGCAACGGGCCTCGGAGCTGTTGCGCGCACTGTCCGACGCCGACCCGGCGGGGTACGTCGCCGTCTGCGGTGCCCTGGCCGGCTTCGACGTCCGCGAGCGCTTGGGCGACGTCACCGTGCCGGTCCTGACCATCGCCGGCTCGTACGATGTCGTCACCCCACCGGAGACCCTGCGAGAGATCGCCGACGGCGTACGGGACGGCCGGTACGTCGAGCTGGACGGCGTCGCTCACCTCGCGCCTGCGGAGGCCCCAGAGCAGGTCGCCGCCCTGATCCGAGAGCACTGCCTCGCCCGGACCGAGAGGACCGCATGAGTTATCAGGACGGCATGGCGGTACGGCGGGAGGTGCTCGGGGACGAGCACGTCGACCGCGCTGGCGCACACGCCACGGACTTCACTCGCGACTTCCAGGAGCTGATCACGACATACGCCTGGGGGGAGATCTGGACCCGCCCGGGCCTGGACCGCCGAAGTCGCTCGATCGTCACGCTGACGGCGCTCGTGGCCCGCGGGCATCACGAGGAACTGGTCCTTCACCTGCGCGCCGCCCTACGCAACGGGCTCACCGTGGCCGAGCTCAAGGAGGTCCTTCTGCAGACAGCCATCTACTGCGGGGTCCCCGACGCGAACACCGCCTTCCGGCTCGCCCAGCAGGTGCTGGCTGAGGACGGCCTGGACCAGATCGGGCCGCGCCCTACCGACGAAGATCAGAACGGATAGCTCGCCGGCTCCCCTCGCATCGTGATCCAGCGGGTCTCGGTGAACGCCTCGGTGTTGGCTGCCGCACCGCCGAGCCGGCCCAGCCCGGATGCGCCGACGCCGCCGAAGGGGGCGTTCGCCTCGTCGTTCACCGTCTGGTCGTTGATGTGCACGATGCCGGACGGGATCTGCTCGGCGAGCGCCAGTCCGCGCATGACGTCGCGAGTGACGATGCCGAGCGACAGCCCGTAGTCGCTCTCAGCGGCCAGGCGTACCGCTTCCTCGACCGAGGAGACTTTGGTGACCGGGGCGACCGGCCCGAAGACCTCTTCGGTGAAGACGGGCGAGGTGAGTGGGACCTCGGCCAGCACGGTCGGCTGGTAGAAGAGCCGGTCGTACTTCCCGCCGGCGGCCAGGCGGGCGCCCCGGTCGACACTCGCCGTGACCAGGCCGTGGATCTTGTCCCGCGACCGCTCGTCGATGACCGGACCGAGCGCAACCTGCTCGGTGGCCGGGTCGCCGACCGGCAGGTTGCCGGCCTTCACAGCAAGCTGGTCGACGAAGTCGTCGTAGATCGCGTCATCGACGAAGTAGCGGCCGGTGGTCATGCAGATCTGGCCCTGGTTGAGGAACGACGCCCAGCCGGTCAGCCCGACCGCCTTCTCGACGTCCGCGTCGTCAAGGATCAGCAGCGCGGAGTTGCCGCCTAGCTCGAGATGCGCCCGTTTGAGGTGTCGACCGGCGAGCTCGCCGATCGACCGGCCGACGGCTGTCGAGCCGGTGAACGAGATCACGCGGACGTGCGGGTCGGTCACCATCGCCTCGCCGACGTCCTTGCCGCCGGGGAGCATCTGCAGGACCCCGGCCGGTAGCCCAGCCTCCTCGAAGATGCGCGCCATCACCGTGCCACCCGTGACCGCCGTGCGCGGATCGGGCTTCAGGAGCACGCCGTTCCCGAGAGCGAGCGCCGGGGCCACCGACCTGATGCCCAGGATGATCGGGACGTTGAACGGCGAGATGACAGCGACCACACCGGCCGGCAGCTGGCGGGCCATGGAGAGCCGGGGCTGCTCACTGGGGAGCACCTGGCCGATCGGCTGTCCCGGCAACGACGCGGCCTGGTAGCACTCCTCAGCCGCCACGTGCATCGCGAAGTCGGCCATCGGCGGGATCGCGCCGACCTCGCGCACGTTCCAGCCGCGGATCTCGTCAGCGTGCTCGGCCCACAAGTCTCCGGCTCTGCGGAGCACGGCCGCTCGCGCGGTGTGCGGGAGCGACGCCCACTCCTTCTGCGCCTCTGCCGCCGACGCGGCGGCTTCGGCCACGTCCTCGGCGTCCGCCTGACCCATGGTGCCGAGCTCGTTCCCGGTGGCGGGCTCCACGACGGCGTAGGTGCCGCCGCGTCCGTCTGTCCATGTGCCGCCCTTGAAGACCTTGCCCTCCCACGCGACGCCGTCCAGTAGTGCCATGACCTACCCCCAGACTTCCTCGGCGGTCTCGACGACCAGCCGTAGCTTGGCCCGCTCCTGCTCTTCGCTCAACTCGTTGCCCTCCACTGTGGAGGAGAAGCCGCACTGGGGCGAGAGGCAGAGTTGATCGAGCGGCACGTACTTCGACGCCTCGTCGATGCGGCGCTTCAGCTCGTCCTTGTCCTCGAGCTCGCCGGTCTTGGTGGTGACCAGGCCGAGCACGACCTGCTTGTCCTCGGGGACGAACCGCAGCGGCTCGAAGCCGCCGGACCGCTCGTCGTCGTACTCGAGGAAGAAGCCGTCCACGTCGAGCTGCGAGAAGAGGATCTCGGCCACGAAGTCGTAGCCACCCTCGGCCGCCCACGACGAACGGAAGTTGCCCCGGCACATGTGTGTGGTGACCCGCATACCCTCCGGGCGGCCGGCGATCGCTGCGTTGACATTCGCGACGTACTGCTCGTGCAGGTGCTCGGGGTCCCCGCCCTGGGCCGCGACCATCGCGCGCTGTTCGGGGTCGTTGAGGTAGGCGAGGCTGGTGTCGTCGAGCTGGAGGTAGGTGCAGCCGAGCTCGCCCAGGCGGCGTACCTGCTCGGCGTAGGCGCCGCTCAGATCGGTCCAGAAGGCGTCGAGGTCGGGGTAGACGCCCTCGTCGATGGCAGCGCGGCCGCCGCGGTAGTGGACCATCGACGGCGAGGGGATCGTCAGCTTCGGCGTGACGCCGGAGTCGCCGACGGTGTCGCGCAGGAAGGCGAAGTCGTCGCCGAAGATCGTCTCGCTGACGCCCAGCTTGCCGTCGATCGCCATCG
>JAWWPF010000029.1:0-9956 GCA_033850795.1 Nocardioidaceae bacterium
TCGCCACGCTGACCGGGGCCATGAAGATCGCCCTCGGGCAGAGGACCGGCGGGTTCTTCGCCAACCACGAGGCCCTGGCCGGCGCGATACGAACCGCCTCGCTGGCGTCCGGTGAACCGCTGTGGCGGATGCCGCTGGTCGCGGACTACGAGGACCGGATCGCGTCGAAGGTGGCCGACGCGGACAACGCCGGCGGCCCCCCGGGTGCGATCACGGCTGCCCTCTTCCTGCAGCACTTCGTGGGCGGCCTGCCCTGGGCCCACCTCGACGTCGCGTCGGTCGGGGACGCTCCGGCGGACGAGTTCGAGTACACCGAGGGCGCCACCGGGTTCGGTGCCCGCGTGCTGCTGCACTGGCTGGAGCTGCATGAGCCGCTCGCCGGTGTGGCTGGATAGGTCCGGGGGGAAGGTTCGACATGCACGGTCTGACCGTCCGCTGGTCGCTCGAGGGCGTGCCGGAGGGTGTCGAGCAGTCGCTAGCGTCGTACGTCTCGGACACCTCGCACGCGCGCTTCACCGGCCGGCCGGGGCTGCGCTTCAAGACCTGGCGGATGCGTCCGGGTGAGTGGTTCGAGGGCTGCTACGTCTTCGAGTCCGACGCCGAGCGGGAGACCTTCGAGAAGGAGTTCACGACGACCGCGGCCGAGTCACCCGGCTCCCGGATCATCGGGTCCGCGCCGATCCTGATCGAGCCCTGCGACGTGGTGGCGGTGGCCGAGGGCGGCGCCGGGTTCCTCGCGGCCCCGTCCTTCGGCTGAGTGACAGTGACTCTGCGACTCTCGCCACCTGACCCGCGCTACCGCGAGTCCTACCTCGACGCGCTCGAGGAGCTGACCGCGGAGGGGAACGCCCACTACCTCGACCTCGTGCTCCCGCCGGAGCCCGGGTTCCCCGGCGTCACCTACACGCTGCGGACCCTGGCCGACCCCGCCACCTTCGAGGAGTTCTGCGCCTACACGATCGCCCTCGACGACGCCAACACGCCCCGGCCCACCGGCTGGGTGACCGGCACGTACCTGTGGATGATCCACGAAGAGACGGTCGTCGGGAGGATCTCGCTGCGCCACGTCCTCACGCCGTGGCTGCGCGAGGTCGGCGGACACATCGGCTACGCGGTGCGGCCCTCGGCCCGGCGCCGGGGCTACGGGACCGCCGCGCTCGGCCTGATGCGGGAGGTGGCCGCCGAGCACCGCATCGACCCCGTGCTCGTGACCTGCGACGAGGACAACGTCGGGTCGCGCAAGGTCATCGAGGCCAACGGCGGAGTGCTCGAGGACATCCGCAACAACAAGATGCGGTTCTGGGTCCCGACGTCCTGATCTCCCGCGGCGCGTCAGCGCCGCTGAGCACGGGTCAACGAGAGGGACACAGCGTGACGTGCTTGGCGCGGAGCACGTGCACCACCGCTCGCTGGAGCCGCGTGCGTGGAAGCGCGCCGGAGCGGACGGCGTCGACGATGGCGCGCACCACGCGATGGTTGAGGTCGGCGAGCCGGTCGGGGGCAGCGCCGAAGAGGACCATGTCGGCACCGACCGTGAGCGCGCGGACACTTGCCCTCGGGACGTGGAAGCCGGCCGCGCTGATCGCCTTCGCTGACAGGGAGTCCGTGATCACCAGGCCGTGGAAGGCCAGTTGCCGGCGGAGCACCTGCTGAGTGGCCAGCCGGGAGAGGCTCGCGGGCAGCGACGTCAGGCCGGGGATGCTGGCGTTGGCGGTCATGACGGCGGGCATCCCCGCCGTGACCGCTGCGGTGAAGGGCAGCAGCCCGTGCTTCTGCAGGACGGCCCAGGGTTGGGTCGTTGCCGGCGCCACGTCGGTGTTGGCGGTGGCTTGGCCGAGGCCGGGGAAGTGCTTGACCACCGGAAGGACACCTGCGTCGCGGAGTCCGCGGGCGAAGGCGAGGCCGTAGCGGGTCGTGGTCGTCGCACGCAGGCTGAAGGAGCGGGTCCCGTCCGGGTTCGTGGCGTTCGGCCCCACGCCGTCGTCGAGATCGAGCACCGGCGCGAGATCCATGGACACTCCCGCGTCGTGCATCCGGGTTCCCGCCCGGTGTGCCAGTCGCCGAACCTGCTGGCGAGTCAGCGTCGCGGCCATCGTCCGAGCGGACGGTATGGACCCGACCAGGTTGGCCATCCGCTGCACAGCGCCGCCTTCCTCATCGGTCATCACCAACGGTGCGATGCCACCGCGGGCCTGATCGGTGAGCGCCTTCAGCTGGTCCCTCAGATCGGTCGGCGCCGTGTTGCCGAACAGGATGACGCCTCCGGCTCCGAGGGCGACCTCGGCGCTGACCTGGGCCACGTCGGCTTCCTGCACCGGAACGACGATCGTCTGTTCGGCCTGCCGACGCAGTGTCCAGCCGGCCACCTGCTGGGCGGTGGTGCAGCTCGACGCCGAGGCCGGAGCGCGGCCTGAACTGCTCGCGGCGTGGGGCCGCCTCACGGGAGTGCTGCCCTGGCACGCAGCGAGGACGAGCACCACCGAGGCGAGACCCGCGAACGCTGTGCGTTGGTGATCAAGCCACACGGTGGCCACCTCCCATGCAGGCTGAGGACGCACTGTCCTTCGAGGAGTAAATCAGACTTGACCCGGTCCGGCGGCTATCCAACGAGGAAGCCGGATCTCGCCCAGTGGAAGACTGCCCCGGTGGAGTACGACCCCACCCAGTTCAGCGGTACCGCGCCGTACTACCTCCAGGGGCGGCCGCCGTACTCCGCACAGCTCGGTGAGGTGCTGACCCGCGAGCTCGGTCTCGACGGGACTGGCCGGCTCCTCGACATCGGGAGCGGCCCGGGCACGGTCGGGGTCCAGCTCGCCCCGCTGTTCGAGCAGGTGACGCTGCTCGAGCCGGATGCGGACTTGCTCGCCGAGGCCCGGAGGCACGCGACGTCGGCGGGGCTGAGGGCGGTCGACTTCGTCAAGGCCACCGCCGAGGACCTCCCGCGGCTGGCGCTCCCACTCGTGCGGGTCGCGACGTTCGGCCAGTCGTTCCACCGCACCGACCGGCTGCGCGCCGCTGGAGCCGTCCACGACGCGCTGGAGCCAGGCGGTTCCATGGTGCTGATCGTCCACGACGCGACGCGGCCGCCACCGAAGAAGCCGCCCGGCATCCCTCCCATCCCGCACGCCGCCGCCGAAGGGTTGATCCGGTCCTACCTCGGGCCCGAGCGTCGCTCAGGGGCCCGGCCGGCGACGTCCTACTCGGCTGAACGCTTCGAGGAGACGCTGGCCCGGACCCCGTTCGGTCCGCCACGGGTCACCTACGCCCCGGGCCGACCCGACCTGGTCCGTGACGTCGAGGGAGTCATCGCCGGCTATCTCTCCCTGTCCTTCGCCGCACCGCCCCTGTTCGGAGCACGGTTGGCCGACTTCGTCGCCGACCTCCGCGCCCTGCTGGAGCAGCGCTCGCCTACCGGTCGCTTCTGGGACTGGCCGGGTGACACGGAGATCCTGATCGCCAGCCGGCGATGACCGACCCGCGGGTCAGACCTTCTTGGCCACCAGCAGGCCGTCACCGACCGGGAGCAGCACGGGGACCAGTCCGTCGTGCTCGCGGACGGTCCTGCCCAGCTCACGGATCGCCACCGTCTCGGCGTCGCGCTGGGCCGGGTCCGCGACACGGTCGTGCCACAGGGCGTTGTCGAAGGCCACGACGCCGCCGGGCCTGAGCAGGCGAAGCGCCTCGGCGAGGTACTCGGGGTACTC
Source organism: Nocardioidaceae bacterium (assembly GCA_033850795.1). Taxonomy (GTDB): domain Bacteria; phylum Actinomycetota; class Actinomycetes; order Propionibacteriales; family Nocardioidaceae; genus Nocardioides_B. The sequence goes on from JAWWPF010000029.1 coordinate 3,705, forward strand.
GCTCTTGTCGCCGTCGGCGAACACCAGGTCGTAGGCGCCGTCGGTGAGCCGGGGGAGGACGTCGAGGGCTGCGCCAGGGATGAGGCGGACGCGCTGGGAGGGGATCCCGGCCTCCGTGAAGGCCTGCCGGGCCAGCCGCTGGTGCTCGGCCTGGGTGTCCACCGTGGTCAGGACGCCGTCCGGGCGCATGCCGCGGAACATCCACACCCCGGAGAGCCCGGTGCCTGTGCCGATCTCGACCACGGCTCGGGCGTCGATCAGCGCCGCCAGGAAGCGGAGCGCCGACCCGCCGCCGGGGCCGATCGGCGACACGCCGACCTCCTCCGCGCGGGCGCGCGCAGCGGTCAGCACCTCGTCCTCGCCGATGTACTCCTCGGCATAGGTCCAGCTGGCCGGCTTCAGTCCCGTGGCGATGATGGCCTCCCGTTGTCGTAGCGCCCGCGGCGGATCTCAGCGGGACTCTACCGTCCTGCGCTCACCATCCGGGAACAACGCCCGGTGGTCGGCCGTTGTGCGGGAACATGGTTCAACAGGTGACTCGAAAGCACCGCTCAGCGGGCTCTCAGGAGGAATCCCTAGCCTAGGAGGCAGACGCCACAGCGGCGAGCAGCACCGGCTCCAGGACACGAACCCGGAGCAGCCCAGCGGCCCACCCGGCCTAGGAGACCCGATGAGCAAGCCGACCACTCCCAGCTCGTCGGGTCCTGCGAGCCCGCAGACCGACTGGCAGCCCCCTTCCTGGGACGAGATCGTCGCCCAGCACTCCACGCGGGTCTACCGCCTCGCCTACCGGCTGACCGGCAACCCCCACGACGCCGAGGACCTCACCCAGGAGGTCTTCGTCCGCGTGTTCCGGTCGCTGTCGTCGTACACGCCGGGAACCTTCGAGGGCTGGCTGCACCGGATCACCACGAACCTCTTCCTGGACCAGGCACGCCGCAAGTCGAAGATCCGGTTCGACGCGCTCAGCGACGACGCTGACTCCCGCATCCCGAGCCGCTCGGCGGCGCCGGACACCCAGGTGATCGACGGCGTCTTCGACGACGACGTGGAGTCGGCCCTCGCCGAGCTGCCGCCGGACTTCCGGGCCGCCGTCGTGCTCTGCGACATCGAGGGCCTGTCCTACGAGGAGATCGCCGACGTGCTCGGCCTCAAGCTCGGCACCGTACGCTCCCGCATCCACCGCGGCCGGACCATGCTGCGCAAGGCGCTCGCGCACCGAGCGCCGGGCCAGGGCCGCTCCCGCTACTCCGGCCCCGTCGAGCCGCGCCGGCGGCGGCTCACGCCGCAGGTCACCTGATGGCGGCGAGGCGACGACCGCTGGGGCACCTCGGCTCGTCGGTGAGCGCCCTGGTCGACGGCCAGCTCGACGCCGAGACGTCGGAGCGCGCCTGGCAGCACGTGCTGTCGTGCCCGCCGTGCCGGCGGCTCGTCGAGCACGAGGGCTGGATCAAGCGCCAGCTCGCCGAGATCGCGGAGGCACCCCGCGCGGACCAGCCGTCGGACCAGCTCATCGGCTCGCTGCTGCACCTGGACCCGACCGCGGTCGCGTGGGCCGACACCCAGGAGATCGAGGACCGCGGACGGAACCGCAGACGGGCCGGCATCGTGCTGGTGGGCGCCGGATCGGTCTCCGCGGCCGTGCTCGGTCTCTCCACGCTCAGCGGTGCTCCGCTGGGCATCGGCGGCGGTGGCGGCACCCCGACGACCTCCATCGGCGGCTCGACGTCCACCTCCACACCGACGGAAGCCGTGATCGCGCCGTCCGGCACGGTGCACGGCCGGCTCCGAGGCTGGACCGTCGACAGTCAGCAGGACGGGCTCGCGCACGCCCGAGCCCTCGCCCACCGACGCTGACGCTGTGGGCCCAGTCCGTTCGTTCCCCGCTGCCCGAGTTGGTGGGTGGGTGAGAATGGTCTGGTGAGCGAGTACGACGACGAGCGTCCCGAGCCGGGCAGCGACGACGAGGCCGCAGCCGGAAGCCCGGACCCCCAGGACGACGGTCGGCTCGACGACACCCGTCCCCTCTCGTCCGACACGCCGTCGTACCCGCCGTCGGGCTTCCCGTTCGGGGCCCAGCAGCCGGCGCCGAACGAAGAGCGTCCGTACGCCGCGCCCTCCGACCGCCCGTCCTTCGGGGCCGGGCCGCAGCCCACCGCGCCGTACCGCCCTCCGTATGGCGGCTACCCGGCGCCGTACCCGTATCCCGGTCCCCGCACCGCCGCCGCCCCGTCCGGGATGCCCCGCTGGGCGTGGCCGGTGATCACGGCCCTGGCGCTCGTGGTGGGGCTGCTCGGCGGGGTCCTGGGCGGTGTCGCGGTCTCCTCCAGCATGGGCAACGACGTCACCAGCATCCCGGTCATCGGGACCGACAACGGCGCCGCCAAACCACTGAAGGCCGACAACGGCAGCATCGCCGCCGTGGCCGCCCGGGTGCTGCCCAGCACGGTGCAGATCCAGGCCAACGGCGGCGCGGGCGGGTCCTCGCCAGGGGGCGCCACGGGCTCCGGGTTCGTGCTCGACGACAAGGACCACGTCATCACCAACAATCACGTGGTGGCCGGCGCCACCAAGCCGGGACATCTGGAGGTCGTGGACCAGGACGGGAAGCGGCACGCGGCGCGGATCGTGGGACGCAGCGCCGTCTACGACCTCGCGGTCCTCGACGTGACCGGCGCCTCGGGGCTGCGGCCGGCGTCGATCGGCTCCTCCCGGCGGCTGCGGGTGGGTGACACCGTGGTGGCCATCGGGTCACCCCTCGGCCTGAGCAGCACCGTCACCTCGGGCATCGTCAGCGCCACGGACCGCCCGGTGACGACCGGTGACAACACGCAGTCCTCCTTCATCAACGCCCTGCAGACCGACGCCGCGATCAACCCCGGGAACTCGGGCGGGCCGCTGGTCAACCTGCGTGGGGAGGTCGTCGGCGTCAACTCCGCGATCGCCACCACGGGCGGGGTGGTCGGCGAGTCGGGAAACATCGGGGTCGGGTTCGCCATCCCGATGGAGCAGGTCCGGATCACCGCGGCGCAGATCCTGGCGACCGGCAAGGCCCGCTACCCGGTCATCGGCGCCAACGTGAACACCGTCGCGAACAACCGCGCCGAGGTGGTCGCCGTACCCTCCGGCACGCCGGCGGCGCAGGCCGGGCTGCGCAAGGGCGACGTGGTGACCGGTGTGGACGGCAAGCCGATCACCGACGGGATCAGCCTCATCGTGGCGATCCGCAGCCACCAGCCGGGCGAGACGATCGACCTCTCGGTGCGCCGCGCCGGCCGGCTCCGCGACGTCAAGGTCAAGCTGGACTCGAAGATCGGCTGAATGGCACGGCCGCTGGTCCTCGGGTCAGTCCGGTCAGGTGGCGTCGCTGTCGTACGGCGGGACCTCACCCTCCGCGAGCGGCCGGTGGCCGGGCTGGACCTCGTCCTCGTCGGACTGGTCCCAGACATCCTCGATGTACTTGCGCACCGCACGCCGCGGGTCGAGGTCGGTGAGCTCGAAGTCGGCGAACTCCGGCCCCAGCTCGGCGCGGATGTCGTCGCGGGCCGCCTGGCTGAACCGGCGCACCTGACGGACGAACCGGCCGGCCTGCCTGGCGAAGTCCGGGAGCCGGTCGGGACCGAAGACCACGACGGCGACCACGATGATCACCGCCAGCTCCGGCAGACCGATCCCGAACACGGCTCAGAACCTACCGGCCGGGGAGAGCCCGAGCTGCATTCCGGCGAGTCCGCGGCCGCGTCCGGTCAGGGCCGACGCGACGCCGTTGAGCGCGCGTGCTGCGGGCGAGTCGGGGCGGCTCTCGACGATCGGGGACCCGAGGTCGCCGCCCTCACGCAGGGCGAGGTCGAGCGGGATCTCGCCGAGCACGGGTACGTCGTACCCGAAGCGTCCCGACAGCGTCCCGGCGACCCGCTTGCCGCCGCCGGAGCCGAACACCTCGAGGCGGTGCTCGGGACCGCAGTGCGGGCAGGGCAGGAAGGACATGTTCTCGACGACGCCGACCACCCGCTGGTGCATCATCGAGGCCATCGTCCCGGCGCGCTCGGCGACCTCCGCGGCGGCCTCCTGCGGCGTGGTCACCACCACGACCTCGGCGTTGGGCAGGTGCTGGCCCAGGGAGATCGCGATGTCGCCGGTGCCCGGCGGCAGGTCCAGGAAGAGCACGTCCAGGTCGCCCCAGAACACGTCGCTGAGCATCTGCACGAGGGCGCGGTCCAGCATCGGGCCGCGCCAGGCGACCACCTGGTCGCGACGCGGCTTGAGCATCCCGATGCTGATCACCGAGATCTCGCCGGGGACCGTCTGCGCAGGGACCGGCATGATCATGTCCTCGACCTGGGTCGGGCGCGAGTCGCCGAGCCCGAGCATGGCGGGGACCGAGTGGCCGTAGATGTCGGCGTCCACGATGCCGACCCTGCGGCCCTGTTTGGCCATCGCGGCGGCCAGGTTGACCGTCACCGAGGACTTGCCGACGCCGCCCTTGCCTGAGGCGATCGCGTACACCTGGGTGAGTGAGCCGGGCCGCGCGAACGGGATCTCCTTCTGCGGCCGGCCGCCGCGGAGCTGGTCCTGGAGCCCGGCACGCTGCTCGGGGGTCATCACGCCGAGCGCCAGCGAGACGCCGGTGACGCCGGGGACCTTCTGGACCGCGGCGGTGACGTCGCGGGTGATCCTGTCCTTCATCGGGCAGCCCGCGACGGTGAGCAGCACCTTGACCGAGACCGCGCCGCGGTCGTCCACGTCGACGGTCTCCACCATGCCCAGGTCGGTGATCGGACGGTGGATCTCCGGGTCGTTGACGGTCGCGAGCGCAGCGTTGATCTGCTCGAGAGCGGGGGAAGTCATGCGGCCAGAGTACGGGGTAGGTGCCGGTCAGTCCGGCGTCCCGGGGTCGACGACGTCCTCGTCCTCCGCGCGGGCCTGCTGCTCCTCGAGCTCCTGCACGAGCGAGCGAAGCTCGGACCGGACGTAGTCCCGGGTCGCCACCTCGCCGAGCGCCATCCGGATCGAGGCCATCTCACGGGCGAGGAACTCCATGTCCGCGTGCGCGCGGGAGTTGGCGGTCCGGTCGCGCTCGGCGATCACGCGATCCCGGTCCTCCTGCCGGTTCTGCGCGAGGAGGATCAGCGGCGCGGCGTACGACGCCTGCAGGCTGAGCATCAGGGTCAGGAAGATGAAGGGGAAGGCGTCGAACCGTAGCCGGTCGGGCGCCAGCCAGTTGTACAGCAGCCACACCCCGACGAACAGGGTCATGTAGATCAGGAACCGCGCCGTGCCCATGAACCGCGCGAAGGTCTCGGCGAAGCGCCCGAAGGTGTCGGAGTCGACCTGCGGGCGGCGGACGATCGGCCGGCGGGTGTCGAGGGGTACGTCGAGGCGGGGGGTGCGTGGTTCGCTCCGGGCGGCGCGGCGCGACTCGCGGGTGCGGGTCTCGGAGGCGTCCTTGCGGGCGCTGGTCACGCTCCTATCCACGGGTCACGCCTCCCTTCGAGGTGCCGATCCGCACCGGCGACGCGGCGCTGGCCGGGGTGTCGCGCCAGTTCTCCGGCAGCAGGTGGTCGAGCAGGTCGTCGACGGTGACCGCGCCGACCAGCCGGCCGTCCTCGTCGACGACGGGTGCGGCGACCATGTTGTAGGTGGCCAGGTGCCGGGCGCAGTCCTCGAGGCTCGAGCTCTCCCGGAGCGGCTCGATGTCGGAGTCCAGGACGTGCCCGACCATCGTCGAGGGTGGTTCGCGCAGCAGCCGCTGGATGTGCGCGACCCCGAGGAGCCGGCCGGTGGGCGGCTCTAGCGGCGGCCGGGCCACGTAGACCAGCGCCGCCAGGGAGGGGCTCAGCTCGGCGTTGCGCACGTGCGCGAGCGCGTCCGCGACCGTGGCGTCGGGGGACAGGATGACCGGCTCGGTGGTCATCATGCCGCCGGCGGTGCGCTCCTCGTAGCGCAGCAGCCGCCGGACGTCCTCGGCCTCCTCGGGCTCCATGAGCCGCAGCAGGGTCTCGGCGATCTCGGGCGGCAGGTCCGCGATGAGGTCGGCCGCGTCGTCGGCGGACATCTCCTCGAGCACGTCGGCGGCCCGCTCGTCGTCGAGGCTCCCGAGGATCTCGACCTGGTCCTCCTCGGGCAGCTCCTCGAGGACGTCGGCCAGCCGCTCGTCGTCGAGCGCGGCCACGATCTCGGAGCGCCGCTTCGGCGGCAGGTCGTGGATCACCGTGGCCAGGTCGGCGGGCTTCATCTCCTCCAGGGCGGCCA
>JAWWPF010000063.1:0-2637 GCA_033850795.1 Nocardioidaceae bacterium
ACCGTGTACCGCGGCGGCGTCGCGGTCGCGAATACAACCGCCGCGTCGTACACCGACCTCACACCGCCCCCGGGGAAGAGCTCGAGCTACACGGTGAAGGCGACCGACGCCGCCGGCAACCTCAGTGGGGTCTCGAACACGGTGAGCGTCACGGTGCCCGCGGACAAGACGCTGCCGACCGCGCCCACGAACCTGAAGGCCGTGGCCGGCACCAAGCAGGTCGCGCTCACCTGGACCGCGGCGAAGGACAACGTCGGAGTGGCTCACTACTACCTGTACCGCGGGAACGCGAAGTACAAGCTCCTCGGCAACGTCACGAGCTTCACGGACACCGGGCTGACCACCAACACCAAGTACAGCTACAAGGTCTACGCGCTCGACGCGGCAGGGAACTGGAGCGCGGCGTCCGCGACGGTGACCGCTACGGCGCGGTAGCCCGGGTCTGGACTGCGCCCGGGCAAGCGCGGGGACCCGCGCAGCAGTGTCCGAGATGGCAAGAACAGTCCTGGCCAGCGAGTATCACTCAGGTCGACGCCACACGCTCCGAGCCCGCAGCCGGGCCGGCGCTTCGCGTGAGCGACCGCGACGATCATCAGGATGCCATCGTGAACGAAGTAGACGACTCGAACGGGGAGCCGCACACACCCTGGAACGTACGACCGGCTCACCCTTCCAGCCGGGCCGGACCGCGGACGATTCCGGCGGATCCAGCGCCGCGTCGATCGCTGCCCGAACGGCGACGTCGAAACCGCTCACCGATACCGACCCCACGCTCGTCGTACCAGTCGACGTCGTCGAAACTCGGCTCGTCTAAGTGTCGGAGTGCTCCATCTCACCGAAGTTGTCCCGATCTTGGCCGCCGAAAGCGAGGCCCACGCTCGGACTCCAGTTGGACTCTTGGCCCCCGAGCCCGCCGTTCTGCGCGCGCACCGGGTCTGCGCCGGGAGTGCAGCCGAACCCGGGACTGTCCCCTTCTAGACCTTGCGGCTCACGGGTTGGGGTGACAGGTCGGCGTCTCTAGACGGCTCGTTGGATGGTTGTCAGGCTGCAGTCTTGCGGATCCGGCGGCGGAGCTGCTTCTTGACCTCCAAAGGGGTGCGTCCGGCCATGTAGTCGCCGTGGTTGGGACGGTGCTGGTTGTAGTCGACCAGCCAGGTCTGCAACGAACGATCAAGCAGTTCGATGTTGTCGACACGGCCGCGGTGGAAGTGGGGCCGGTAGAACTCCTGGAGCACGGTGCCGTGGAATCTCTCGCAGACCGAGTTGTGGTTCGGCGACCTCGGTGGGATCCGGTGATGGACCAGCCCGAGGTCGGCGGCACGGGTCTGGAAGACCTTGCCGATGAACTCGGGCCCGTTGTCGGGCAAGACGCCCTCGAGCTTGATGCCGTGCTTGCGCAGCGCCCTCTTGAGGTGGTCCAGGAAGCCCGCGGCCACGGCGGCGCTCTTGTCCCCGACGACCAGCTGGCAGACCGCGGTCCGGGTGGCCACGTCGACCGCGGTCAACTGCCACACCGCGCCGACGCCCTTGAGTCGCCCGACGTAGAACGTGTCCAAGCTGACCACCTGGCCCGGCGTTGAGGCGTACATGCAGAACCCGAACGGTCCCTCCAGTGCCGCATCGGTGACCTGTCCGGTCTCGGTGGCGGTGAGGCTCGCCAACGCGGCGATCCGTTGCCTGGCGGTGCCCAAGTGGTGGCGAACCAGCACCTTCGCGACCCCCGAAGCGGACCGGTCCACGCCACGGATCCTGAGGTGCCGCAGCAGCGACCTCGGTCCCAGGGTCGGACGGGCGACGGCCTCGGACAAGATCACCGAGACCTCCTCGGTGCTCATCTGGTTGGGCTGGTGCGGCCGGCGCCGCTCGCGGGGAAGCAACGCCGAGAGGCCGTAGTGCTCGGCCTTCTTCAGCCACTCGTAGTAGGTCTTGCGCGAGACGCCGAACACCCGGCAGGCCTCGGCCACATTTCCGGTCTTGGCGACGTAGTCGATCAGGCGGACTCGACGGTCGTACACAATGTCTTCGTGGGTCACGGGATGGCTTCCTGTTCTCTAGATCTCAGCAATCCAGAGACTGCCTCCCGTGGCCCACACCTGCACGGAGGCTGGCCGGGGCAGGTGTCACCCCAACCCGTGATCCCGAAGCTCTAGGCCTTCCCGTTGCTTAATGAAGTCATCCAGCGGCACATGCACCATTCCGGCTTCGAGTGGGGAGTGCTTAGGAACTGGGCGCTCGGGCGCAATCTGGTGCGCTCTGATGTCGCGCACCATCTCAATGCTAGTCAGCCAGCGGAAGACGGGTCGCTCGAGCCGACTCATGTCTGAGGCGTGAAACGCTCGGCTGAGTCTTTCCATGCGCGAGATTTCGTCCATCGATCAGGGGCGGTGACGGGGCCAGAAGACACGCGACGTCCTGGGCGCCACCGCCAATCATCCGCCGCTGGCGAACTCGTCTCGCACCGCCTCGATCTCCTTGCCGAGGAACAAGGTGCGTTGCACGTCGTCGACCTTAGGCCCGAGCCGCCCCATGTCGATGGCCAAGGTGAAGAACCCCTTGCCAACGTCGACCACGTTGCCCCTGTGATGAACCAAGGCCGACAACATCACGCCGTGCTCCCGTACCGAGGCCCGGGAGATG
>JAWWPF010000108.1:0-10284 GCA_033850795.1 Nocardioidaceae bacterium
CCGGCCTGGTTGCCGATGTTGTCGGCGTTGCTGCCGGCGACGTAGACGTCACGGCCCGGGCGGATCGGAAGGACCCGGTGCCGGTTCTTCAGCAGCACCTGCGACTCGGCGGCCGCGCGACGCGCCAGGCGGTGGTGTGCCGCGGAGCCGACCTTGTCGATGTTGGCGCGGTTGGTGTACGGGTGCTCGAAGAGGCCGAGCTGGAACTTCGCCCGCAGGATCCGGGAGACCGCGTCGTTGATCCGGCGCATGGTGATGCTGCCGTCGTTGACCGCAGCGATCAGGGTGCTCTCGAACTTCCCGGCGGTGTTCGGCTCCATGAACATGTCGACGCCGGCGCGGACCGCGGCGCGCACCTGCTCGTCATACGTCCCGGGGATCTGCTCGATCGCGTTGTAGTCGCTGATCACGAAGCCCTTGAAGCCCATCTTGCGCTTCAGCACGCCGGTGATGAGCTGCTTGTTGGCGTGCATCTTGATCGGGTTGCCGATGCCGTCGCCCTTCCAGTCGACGGAGGAGTACGACGGCATGACCGAGCCCACGTGGTGCTTGCGGACCGCCGGGACGTACTGCTGCAGCGCCTTGCGCCAGAACTGCTTGTGGGTCGTGACGTCGATGCCCTGGTCGATGGTGTACTTGCTGTCCGGGTTGCCGGTGCCGTACTTGGTGAGGCCGTCGCCGGCGAAGTGCTTGGCGCTGGCGAGCACCCGGTCCGGGTTCTTCAGCTGACTCACCCGGCGGCCCTGGAGGCCGTCGATCGCGGTCTCCATCTTCTTCACGAGCTTGGGGTTCTCGCTGAAGGACTCGTAGGTGCGGCCCCAGCGGTCGTCCTGCGCGGCACACAGGCAGGGCGCGAACGCCCACTGCGGCCCGGACGCGCGGGTCTCCTCCGCGGTCACGTGGTAGACGCGCTTCACGAGCTTCGCGTCGCGGCTGGCACCGAGGCCGATGTTGTGCGGGAACACCGTGGCGCCGTAGAGGTTCCCGTGCCCGTGCACCGAGTCGACGCCGTAGATGAGCGGGATGTGCAGCCGGGTGGCGAGCGCCGCCTTCTGGTAGCGGTCGACCATGTCGGCCCAGGCGGTCGCGGTGTTCGGCGTGGGCACCGAGCCACCGCCGCTCAGCAGGCTGCCGAGGTTGAGGCTGGTGATCTGCGAGGTGTCCTTGTCGACCGCAGCCCGCTCGGCCTGGGTCATCTGGCCGACCTTCTCCTCCAGGGTCATCCGACCCAGCAGGTCGGCGACCCGCTGCTTGACGGGGAGCGAGGGGTTCTCATAGGGCAGCGGGGACGGCGGTGGCGGCACGTCGTTCGGGGCCGACGAGTCGGCCGTGGCGGTGGCGGCGAGGCCGGGGAGCAGCAGCGCGGAACCGACGGCGGCTGCGGTGAGCGCGCTGACACGTGAGCGCGCGAAACGGACCTTCAAGAAAATCCTCCCGAGACGGACGAAAAGGTAAAGCACCATAGGCATCGGACATCCCGATGTGTCAAGCGCCACTCGGCGGGTCGTTCTTCGGGCCCTGAAATCACGACAGCCACCTGACGGGGGCTTACCCCGCAGGTGGCTGCCGCTTGCTGCTCGCCGGCCCGTCAGCCGCCTCTCGGCGGGTGGCCGCTCGCAGCGGCTAAGGGTGAGGCCCGGGGGCATGATCCGGACCGGCTGATGTGTACAACAGGGACCCTTCCGCCGGTATTCCGCCCGATCGGGGCCTTTGTGCCGTCGGTCCGCCGCCCTGTCTCCCGTGTCGCGACCGAGGATGCGGCGGCGCCCGTGTCAGCGCTGACCTCTCCTGAGGTGCCGCAGCACAGCGGTTCCGCCCACCTCCTCGACGAAGGCCGGGTCGCCACACACCACCAGCTGGTCCCGAGCTCGCGACAGGCCGACGTACAGCCGTTCGCGGGACCGTTCGGCGGGCTGGCTCTCGTTGAGGGCGAGTACGACGGCGGGCCGCTCGAGCCCCTTGAAACCGAGCACGTGCCCGTAGAACACCTGGTCGGCGTCCCAGAACGAGTCCCAGTAGATTTCGGGGCCGGCCTGCTGACGCGCCTTCTGCTCAGGGTGCCTCGAGCCGGTCGTAAGCAGAGCCACGTCCTGGACCCGCCATCCGTCTCCGAGAAGTGCCTCGACCTCGTCGTCGGCGACCTCCAACGCCTCGGCGGCGCTGCACTCGACGAACGTGACCTCGGGACCGTCGACATCTCCGAGGCGCATCCGGATCGGCGCCAACGTCGAGAAGCTGCTCGCGATCTGCCGTGTCTTGCGGAGGCAAGACTATCCGCCGGCGACAAGAACGGCCCGGCCTCTATCAGGAGACCGGGCCGCTTCTGGGCTCTTGCCGGTCAGCGCCGTCAGCTGCAGCCGCTGGTGCTGCCGCAGCCCTCGCAGACGTAGCAGCTCCCAGCCGGCCGCATCTTCGTGCCGCACGTGAAGCACAGCGGGCTATCCACGGCAGTCCCGGTGATCGCCTCCATCAGCTCCGCGGAGGTGTGCGCACCCTTGGGCGCTTCCTTGGCGGCGGCCTCAGCGATTGCCTTCGTGGTCTCGAGCCCCTCGGCTGACGCCTCGGGCTCCTCGACCAGCGAGACGCTGCCCTGGTCCACGGTCTCCTCGACGGGAGCCTCGTACGACCCGGTCTCCAGCTGACGCTGGCGCTCCTCGGCGGTGTAGATCCCCATCGCCGCACGCTTCTCGAACGGCAGGTAGTCCAGCGCCAGGCGGCGGAAGATGTAGTCCATGATCGACTGGCTCATCCGCACGTCCGGATCGTCAGTGAGACCGGCCGGCTCGAACTTCATGTTGGTGAACTTCGAGACGTAGGTCTCCAGCGGCACGCCGTACTGCAGGCTGATCGAGATCGCCATCGAGAAGGCATCCATCACCCCGGCCAGGGTCGAGCCCTGCTTGCCGAGCTTGAGGAACACCTCACCCAGGCCGTCGTCCGGGTAGGAGCCGGCGGTCATGTAACCCTCGGCGCCACCCACGGTGAACGACGTGGTCCGCGACGGACGCGACTTCGGCAGGCGCTTGCGGACCGGACGCGGGTCGGTGACCACAGGAACCGTGTCGACCGGAGCCGGGGCCGAGGAGTCGAACGCCTTGTCGGCGCCCTTGGCCTTGGCGTCGGCCAGCGGCTGCCCCACCTTGCAGTTGTCGCGGTAGATAGCGGTCGCTTTGAGCCCGAGCTTCCAGGACTGGAGGTAGACGTCCTCGATCTCCTCGACCGTGGCCGACTCCGGCAGGTTGACCGTCTTCGAGATGGCTCCGGACAGGAACGGCTGCGCGGCCGCCATCATCCGCACGTGACCCATCGGGGCCAGCGCACGGGCGCCCATCGCGGTGTCGAAGACCTCGTAGTGCTCGAGCTTCAGACCCGGGGCGTCGATGACGTGACCGTGCTCCGCGATGTACTCGACGATCGCCTCGATCTGCTCCTGCTGGTAGCCGAGCTTCGTCAGCGCCCGCGGGACCGTCTGGTTCACGATCTGCATCGACCCGCCGCCGACGAGCTTCTTGAACTTGACCAGCGAGAAGTCCGGCTCGATGCCGGTCGTGTCGCAGTCCATCATGAAGCCGATGGTGCCGGTCGGCGCGAGCACGGAGGCCTGTGCGTTGCGGAAGCCGTTCTTCTCCCCCGTTTTGATGACGGCGTCCCAGGCCTGGGTGGCGAAGGTGTGCACGTCACGGTCCAAGGAGGTGACCGAACGGACGGCGTCGTTGGCGGCCTGGTGCTTGCGCATGACCCGCTTGTGCGCCTCGGCGTTGCGGGCGTACCCGGCGTAGGGGCCCACGATCCCGGCGAGCTCCGCCGAGCGCTTGTAGGACTGGCCGGTCATCAGCGAGGTGATGGCACCGGCCATCGCGCGGCCGCCGTCGGAGTCGTAGCCGAGGCCCATCGCCATCAGCAGCGCGCCGAGGTTGGCGTAGCCGATACCGAGCTGGCGGTAGTCGCGGGTCGTGTCGCCGATCGCCTCGGTCGGGAAGTCGGCGAAGCAGATCGAGATGTCCATCGCGGTGATGATCAGCTCGACGGCCTTGGCGAACAGCGGCGCGTCGAAGGTGTTGTCGTCGCGCAGGAACTTCAGCAGGTTCAGCGAGGCCAGGTTGCACGAGGAGTTGTCGAGCGACATGTACTCCGAGCACGGATTCGACGCGGTGATCCGGCCGGTCTCCGGGTTGGTGTGCCAGTCGTTGATCGTGTCGTCGTACTGCAGCCCCGGGTCGGCGCACTCCCACGCGGCCTGCGAGATCTTGCGGAACAGCTCGCGGGCGTCGACCTCCTCGATGACCGCGTTGTCCTTGCGCGCCCGCAGCCCGAACGTGGTGCCGTCCTCGACCGCACGCATGAACTCGTCGCTGACGCGCACCGAGTTGTTGGCGTTCTGGTACTGGACCGAGGTGATGTCCTGACCGCCGAGGTCCATGTCGAAGCCGGCGTCGCGCAGGGCGCGGATCTTGTGCTCCTCTCGCGCCTTGGTCTCGACGAACTCCTCGATGTCGGGGTGGTCCACGTCGAGGACGACCATCTTCGCCGCGCGACGGGTCGCGCCGCCGGACTTGATGGTGCCCGCGGAGGCGTCGGCGCCGCGCATGAAGGACACCGGGCCGGACGCCGTACCGCCGGACGACAGCAGCTCCTTGGACGAGCGGATGCGGGAGAGGTTCAGGCCGGCACCGGAGCCGCCCTTGAAGATGAAGCCCTCCTCCTTGTACCAGTTCAGGATCGAGTCCATCGAGTCGTCGACCGAGAGGATGAAGCAGGCGGAGACCTGCTGCGGGCTCGCCGTGCCGACGTTGAACCAGACAGGGCTGTTGAAGGAGAAGTACTGGTGGACCAGCAGCCAGGTGAGCTCGTGCTCGAAGACCTCGGCGTCGGCGGTGGTGGCGAAGTAGCCGTTCTCCTCGCCGGAGGCGCGGTAGGTCTTCACGACCCGGTCGACGAGCTGCTTGAGGCTCCACTCGCGGGCGTCGGTGCCGAGCGCGCCGCGGAAGTACTTCGTGGTGACGATCGTGGAGGCGTTGACGCTCCAGAAGTCCGGGAACTCGGCGCCGCGCTGCTCGAAGACGGTCTCACCGGTCTTCCAGTTCTGCTGGGCGACGTCGCGGCGCTCCCAGGTCAGCTCGTCGTAGGGGTGCACGCCCGCGGTGCTGAAGACCCGCTCGACCTTGAGCCCCTTGCCACCCGTCTTGCGGCGCTGCTGTGCCACGCGTCCTTCGCCGTTGACCGTCTCCGTCATGCCGTGCTCCTCATCCGTTTCCCAGGGGACATTGCTGTCTGTCACTGCTCAGCCGCCGGTCACGCTGACGACGTAGGTGGTATGCCCGGAGCGCCGCTTCCCCACGACGCCCCGGGCAGTCTGTGTCAGCCCGTGGGGGCTGCTTGTACGTCGACCTTTGGTACGTCGACCCGCTCGACGTCCCGCTCCGCCCGCAGGATCGCGATCTCGTCCTCGAACGCCTCGGCGCTCTCGAAGGCCTTGTAGACGCTCGCGAAGCGGAGGTACGCCACCTCGTCGAGCTCCCGCAGCGGCGTCAGGATCGCCATGCCCACCTCGTGGGCCGGGACCTCGGCCCAGCCGTCGGCGCGCAGCGTGGCCTCGACCTGCTGGCCGAGGCAGGCGAGGTCGTCCTCGGAGACCGGCCGGCCCTTGCAGGCCTTGCGGACGCCGGCGACGGCCTTCTCACGGGTGAACGGCTCGGTCGCCCCGGACCGCTTCACCACGACGAGCTGCATCTGCTCGACGGTGCTGAACCGCTTGCGGCAGGCGGAGCAGGAGCGCCGGCGACGGATCGCGCCACCGTCGTCGCTGACCCGGCTGTCGAGCACGCGGGTGTCGGTGTTGCGGCAGTACGGACAGTGCATGTCGGCCGCTCCCTTCCCGCGTCTCATGCCACTTAGTTCAACACCGACCACCCCCGGTTTCCTCCCGCTGCGGGGCACCCTGTGGAGGGGGCTGCTGTGGGTGGAGCTGTGGGTAACGTGGGGACAACCGGTGCTTCGGTGTGTAGAACCGACCACTATCTGTGGAGAACTACACCTGTGTAAGTACTAGATGTAGTGGTTACCCTAGGGCGGCCCCACGAGGCGTGCAAGCGGGTTGGCAACATTGGCCCCAGCAGTTTTCCGGTCCGGGTAAAAGCCCAGGTCAGAGCGGGTACGCCCGAGTTGTCCGGGCGTGTCGGTGGGCGTGTCGGCGTACCGTCCAAGGGACCGGACGGCCGGCTCGTCCGCGCCATACGTCGAAGGAGCCGAGATGGCGTTGCACGTGAGCAACGGCGACGCCACGGACCTCGCCGGCACGGGCCTGGCGGAGCACGTCGTGTACTGGCGGGACGCGTTGCACGAGGGGCCGGTGCCCGCGGTCGGGCCCGAGGAGCTGCGCCGGATCCGTGCAGACTTCCTCGTCACGGCCGGGGCCGACGACCGTGGCGAAGCCGCCCGGACCTTCCTCGAGCGCGACGAGACGCTGGCGGCCCACCGCGACGGCGAGTACGTGCTCTGGTTCGAGGCGGACCTCTACGACCAGCTGCAGATCATTCAGGTCCTCGACCGGCTGCGCACGCTCGAGGTGCCCGCCGAACGGATCACGCTCATCTGCATCGGCGAGCACCCTGGCATCGCTCATTTCGGCGGCCTCGGGGAGCTCTCCACGGACAAGCTGCGGGACCTGGCGACGAGCAACGCGTCCCTCCGCCTGACCTCGGACGCGCTCGACCTGGCCGCTCGCGCCTGGGCCACCTTCACCGCCCCGACGCCGGTCGGCTTGGCCGACATCGCCGCCACCCGGTCGGTCGCGCTGCGGTTCCTGGGGGAGGCCTTCGACCGGCTGGCGCGCGAGTACCCCTCCACCCGCGACGGGCTCTCCCTGACCGAGCGCCGGATCCTGGCCGCCAGCCGAGACGGTCCGACGCGGGCCGGCACCGTGTTCACACGTGCCACTGCCCGAGAGGTCCGCCCCTTCCTGGGCGACACCTGGTGCTTCGCCATCATCCGACGGCTGGGCGCGGCGCCCCATCCCCTGCTCGCCGTGGAGCCGTCCCCAGACAAGGTCGACCGGCACAGCGTCGTACGCCTCACCGACGTGGGCGGGCAGGTGCTGGCCGCCGCCGCCGACCACGTCGCGGTGAACGGCATCGACCGGTGGATCGGCGGGGTGCACCTGCACGGCGACCACGCCGAGTGGCGGTTCGACGAGGGCACCGAGACACTGACGCGTCACTGACCGGCGCGCCGCTGCGCCTCAGCCGCCGGACGGTGCCGGCGAGCTGACAGGGGCGCTCGGAACGCTGCTCGGCGACGCGCTGAGGGGAGGCGACGGGCTCGGGGTGACGCTCGGCGGCGCGGTGGCTGACGCACTCGGAGTGGCGCTGGGGGCGGCGCTGCGCCGGCTGGACCCCGCGGTCGGTGAGGTCGAGGCCGACGGCTGGACGGAGGGCGTCGCTGACCCGGACGCCGTGGCCGTGCCGGACGGGGTGACGCTCGGGCTCTTGGACGGGGTGGAGGCCGTCCCGCCCAGGCCCGGCACCGACGTCCGCTCGGTCCCGTCCTTGGTGCCGCCGGTGATCTCGGAGACCGGCTTGCCGGCGACCAGCTCGAAGCTGACGATCACGATCATCGCGACCACGAACACCGCGGCCGCCACCAGCGCGACCCGCTTCCACGGCATCTTGTCGAGCGCCTCGCGCCAGGCGGGCCGTCCGGCGTCCTCGGCCTCCTCCTCGACGGTCAGCTGCTGGGTGCGCTGGTCGTGCTCGTGCCCCGCTCGTCGTACCCGCGCAGCAGCCGCCAGCTGGGCAGCGGCCGCGACCCGCTCGCGGCTGGCCCTCAAGGAGTAGCTGTACACCGCGCTGGCGACGGTCGCGATGACGCTGCCGACCGCGGCTCCGATCAGGGTGCCGGCGACGCCGACGGTGGACAGCAGGACCGCGGAGGACACCGCGGCCAGGGCGCTGGCGACGACCTGGACCAGGTTCAGGTCGACGCGGGGCTTCTCCTCACTCACTCGTCCCAGTCTCGTACGCACGGACGACCCGAGACGCACCGGGGGTGGTCTGTACCGGGGTGGACATCCACGCGGCAACCAGCCACGATCCTAATCGTGTTAGGAACACCGAACCGCGATAGGACTGCCGAACGCCGTGAGGCGGCTCGGCGGGAGATCCTGGAAGCGGCGTGGGCGCTCTCCCGGGAGCAAGGCATCTCCCAGATCACCCTGCGGGATGTGGCGGAGCAGGTCGGGATGCGGGCGCCGTCGCTGTACACGCACTTCGGGAGCAAGAACGCGATCTACGACGCGATGTTCGAGCAGGCCTGGTCGACGTACCTCGAGCTTGCCGAGGGGCTCGAGGAGGACCCGACACGGCCGCGCTCGTCCCTGCGTCGCTACGCCGGGTCGTTCTTCGACTACGCCGTCGCCGACCTCGCCCGGCACCAGCTGATGAACCAGCGCACCATCCCCGGCTTCGAGCCGACCGCCAAAGCCTACGAACCCGCGGTGCAGGTGCTGGAGCTGTTCCGCCACCGCCTCGCCGCCCTCGGCGTGAGCCAAGACGAGGACGTCGACCTCTGCGTCGCGATGATCGGCGGGCTGGTCGACGCGCAGCTCGCCAATGACCCCGGCGGGAACCGGTGGGGTCGCCTGCTCGACCGCCTGGTCAACATGTTCGCCGACAACGTGGGCCTACCGCCCGATACCCCTCAGGACCTTTCATGACCACGTCCGTGCACTCCACCAGCACCCCCCGCGACACCGCGCTCGACCGTGACATCGCTATGCGACTCGCTGCGAGAGAGTACGACCGGATCACCGACCTCTTCGCGCGGCTGAGCCCGGAGGACTGGACTGCGCCGACCGAGTGCCCCGGATGGGACGTGCGCGCCATGGCAGGCCATGTGCTTGGGATGGCGCAGATGGCCGCCTCGCTGCCGGAGACGATCCGCCAGCAGGTCGCCGCGAAACGCCGGCTCAAACGCGACGACGGTCTGCTCATCGATGCGCTGACCGCAGGGCAGGTGGAGAAGAACGCGGCGCTCACGACCTCCGAGCTCGTCGACCGGATGCGGCGGACCGGTCCCAAGGCAGCCGCCGCTCGGCGACGCACACCGGGCTTCGTACGTTCGCGCACCATGGGCGACGAGCAGGACGTCGACGGGCGCAAGGAGCGGTGGACCTTCGGGTACCTCTTCGACACGATCCTCACCCGCGACCCCTTCATGCACCGTGTCGACATCAGCCGTGCCACCGGCGCGCCGCTCGAGGTCACCCCCGACCACGACGGCCTGATCGTCGACGACGTCGTCCGCGAGTGGGCCGACCGGCACGGCGCGTCGTACTCCCTGGTCCTCACCGGGGCGGCCGGTGGGCGCTGGGAGCGCGGCAGCAGCGCGGAGCTGCTCACGATGGACGCGATCGAGTTCTGCCGGACGGTCTCCGGACGGGCTCCCGGCGCGGGGCTGCTTGCTGAGCAGGTCCCCTTCTGACCGGCGCCATCGTCAGAAGACGGTGTAGCCGCCGTCCGCGACGAGGACCGAACCGGTCGTGAACGAGGAGGCGTCGCTCGCAAGGTAGACGACGCTGGGCGCGATCTCCTCCGGTGTGGCGTACCGCTGCATCGGTGCGTCCTCGATCCAGTGCTGCCGGAACTGCGGCTCGTCGACGGGCGCCATCTCGGTCTTCACATAGCCGGGAGCCAGGGCGTTGACGCGCACGCCGTACGGCGCCCACTCGGCGGCGAGCGAACGGGTCAGCTGGTGCACGGCGGCCTTCGAGGCGTTGTACGCCGGCTGCCACTGTGGCCGGTTCACGATCATCGCGGAGATCGAGCCGACGTTGACGATGGAGCCGGCTCTGGCCTCGATCATGTACGGCGCGACCGCCCGGGTCATCCGCCACAGGCCGCTGACGTTCACGTCGAAGACCGCGTCGAACTCCTCGTCGGGAACCTCGAGCGCCGGGCGGTGGAAGCAGATGCCCGCGTTGTTGACGAGTACGTCGATGCGTCCGTGCGCGGCGATAACGCCCTCGGCGATCCTCGTCACGTCCTCCTGCTTGGTGACGTCACCGGTCAGGACCGTCGTACGGCGTCCGGTCTCGTCGGCGATCTCCTTCGCGGCCTCCTCGTTCAGGTCCTCATGGCGGCCGACGACGATCACGTCGGCGCCCGCCTGCGCGAGGGCCATCGCGAAGGCGCGGCCGAGACCGCGGTTGGCGCCGGTCACCAGAGCCGTGCGGCCGGACAGGTCGAAGGGGTTCGGCGTCATGCGGTCAGGCTCCCACACCGCTCCCCC
>JAWWPF010000123.1:0-12228 GCA_033850795.1 Nocardioidaceae bacterium
CGTGGTCGGGGCGGACCTCGAGGCGCTCACGGACCTGCGCGCAGCCGTCCTCGCGCCGCTGACCCGGCTGCGCCCGGCCGCCGCGCAGCGGCTCGCCGAGACGCTGCGCTCCTGGCTGCTGCACCAGGGACGGCGCGACGCCGTCGCCGAGGACCTGCACGTCCATGCCCAGACGGTCCGCTACCGGATGGGGCAGCTGCGAGAGCTGTACGGCGACCGTCTGGACGACCCGCGGACCGTCCTCGAGCTGCTGCTGGCGCTGCACGGACCAGAGAGTCTCGCCGTCTCCTCGAACCCGTGACCGCGCCCGCCGCCGCGCTCACGACCTAGACTGCACCCGCAGCGTTCCTCGAGCGGTTCGGGCGGACCTGTCCCGGTCCGGTCTCGTGAACCCGAAGGTGGCTCTGCGTGGAGGCGATGTTCAAGCGCAGCGGTGAGCTGGGCCTCGACCTCCTCGCCGTCGACTGGGCGGCGACCCCCCTGGGACCGTTGGCGACCTGGCCGCAGAGCCTCGAGTCCGTCGTCCGGCTGCTGCTGACCTCACGGTTCTCGATGTGGATGGCCTGGGGTCCCGAGCTGACCTTCTTCTGCAACGACGCCTACCGACGCGACACCCTCGGCACGAAGTACCCCTGGGCGCTGGGCAAGCCGGCCGCCGAGGTCTGGTCGGAGATCTGGGACGACATCGGCCCGCGGATCGCCACCGTGCTGCGCACCGGCGAGGCCACCTGGGACGAGTCGTTGCTGCTCTTCCTCGAGCGCAGCGGCTATCCCGAGGAGACCTACCACACCTTCTCCTACAGCCCGATCTTCGACGACGACGGCCAGATCGCCGGGATGCTCTGCGTGGTCAAGGAGGACACCGAGGAGGTCGTCGCCCACCGGCGGATGCAGACCCTGCGCGACCTCGGGTCCCGCCGGGCCTCGGACCTCACGGAGGCCGAGACCATCGCCGCCGCCTGCCGCGAGCTCGCCGAGAGCCCTCAGGACCTGCCCTTCACCCTGGTCTACGTCGGCGACGAGGACCGCGGGACCCGGCTCGCCGGGTCCACCGGCTTCGACGGGCCGCACCCGGCCGCACCCGAGCGGATCCCGGGCGACGCCGGTCACGACGCCGGCCACGACGACGGCGCGCCGACCTGGCCGGCCGCGGAGGCGATGGCCGGGCGGACCGTGCACCTCAAGGACCTGCAGGCGCTGTCGACGGACCTGCCGACCGGCAGCTGGGCGGCGCCACCGCTCGAGGCCCTGGTCGTGCCGCTCCAGGCCGGCGGCCAAGCGCCATACGGGTTCCAGGTCTTCGGGCTGAACCGCTACCGTCCGCTGGACCAGGGCTACCGGGACTTCTGCGACCTGATCGCCGCCCGGCTCGCCTCGAGCCTCACCGATGCCCGCGCCTACGAGTTCGAGAGGGCGCGCGCCGAGACCCTGGCGGAGCTCGACCAGGCCAAGACCGACTTCTTCACCAACGTCAGCCACGAGTTCCGCACCCCGTTGACGCTGCTGCTCGGCCCGGCCGAGGACGCCCTCGGCGACGATCGCGAACCGCTGCCCGACCGGCAGCGCACGCGGATGGAGGTGATCCTCCGCAACGGACAGCGGCTGCTGAAGCTGGTCAACACGCTCCTGGACTTCTCGCGCCTGGAGTCCGGCCGCGTCGAGGCGCGCTTCGAACCGGTCGACCTCGCGCTCTACACCCGCGAGCTGGCGAGCATGTTCGACACCGCCGCGACCCGGCTCGGGCTCAAGCTGGTCGTGGACTGCCCGCCGCTCCCCGGGCCGGTGTACGTCGACCGGGACCTGTGGGCCAAGGCGGTCCTCAACCTGCTGTCCAACGCCCTCAAGTTCACGTTCGAGGGGGCCGTCACCGTGCGGCTCCGCACCGACGGGCAGGGCGCCGAGCTGACCGTGAGTGACACGGGCACCGGGATCCCGCCGGCCGAGATGCCGCACCTGTTCGAGCGGTTCCGGCGGGTCAGCGGGGCGCGCTCGCGCACCCACGAGGGATCCGGCATCGGTCTCGCCCTCGTCGCCGAGCTCGCCGCCCTGCACGGCGGTCAGGTGCGCGCGACCAGCCGCCCGGGCGAGGGCAGCGCGTTCACCGTGACGGTGCCGTTCGGCAGTGCCCACCTCCCGCCGGACCAGGTCGCGGAGCCGCAGGGCACGTCCTCGGCGACGGCTGCGGCGGTCGCCGAGGGCTTCCTCGCCGAGACGACCCACTGGGCCGAAGGCCTCGACCCGGACGAGCCGCGGATGGTCGTCGGCGGCTCGACCGGCCGGTCGGCCCCGCGGGTCCTGGTCGTCGACGACAACGCCGACATCCGCGAGTACGTCGCCGGGCTGCTGTCCAGCGACTACGTCGTGGAGACCGCTGTGGACGGCCTCGAGGGTCTCCAGCTGGCCCGGGAGACGCCGCCGGACTTGGTGCTGACCGACGTGATGATGCCGCGGATGGACGGCTTCGGGTTGCTCGCCGCACTGCAGTCCGACCCGATGACCGTCGGCGTACCTGTCGTGATGCTCTCCGCGCGGGCCGGCGAGGAGGGGACGCTCCAGGGCCTCGACGCGGGCGCGGACGACTACCTCGTCAAGCCGTTCACCGCTCGCGAGCTGCTGGCCAGGGTGCGTGCCAACCTCGAGCTGGACCGGGCCCGCCGTACCCGCCGGCAGCTGGAGCGGAGCCGCTCCCTGCTCGACCAGGCCCAGCGGCTGGCGCGCGTCGGCAGCTGGGAGATCGACCTGGCGTCGGGGAGCG
Organism: Nocardioidaceae bacterium; assembly: GCA_033850795.1. Taxonomy (GTDB): domain Bacteria; phylum Actinomycetota; class Actinomycetes; order Propionibacteriales; family Nocardioidaceae; genus Nocardioides_B. The sequence continues at coordinate 2,756 of JAWWPF010000123.1, forward strand.
TCGAGGCCTCCGAGGAGTTCCTGCGGATCGTCGGCCGCAGTGCCGACGAGGTCGCGGCCGTGCCCTACCCCGACCTGGTCCGCCAGCTGGTGCACCCCGACGACCAGACCATGGTGCTCGGGGCCCTGCAGGGGCCGGAGGCCGCGGAGATCCACTTCGAGGCCCGCCTCGTGCGGCCCGGTGGCCAGACCGTGCTCGCCTCCGTGTACGGCGAGCTGCTCACCGACGAGCTGGGCCGGCCGCAGACGGTGCGCGGGTCCGTTCAGGACATCACCGAGCGGCGGGCCGCGGAGGAGGCGCTGGCGCTGGCGGCGGCCAACGCGGAGGCCGCGTCCCGCGAGCACGCCATCGCCGACCAGCTGCAGCGCAGCCTCCTCCCGCAGACCGCGTTCGACCTCGAGCACCTCGAGGTGGCGACCTACTACCGGGCCGGCGTCGAGGGGACCCAGGTCGGCGGGGACTGGTACGACGTCATCGAGCTCGGTGGTGGCCGCACCGCGCTGGTGGTCGGCGACGTGATGGGCCGCGGTGTCCGGGCCGCCGCGGTGATGGGCCAGCTGCGCGCCGCGGTCCGCGCCTACGCACGGCTCGACCTGCCGCCTGCGGACCTCCTCGAGTCGCTGGACGGACTGGTCCGCGACATCGGCGAGGACCAGATCGTCACCTGCATCTACGCCGTCTTCGACCCTGGCGACCAGCGGCTCCGCTTCGCCAACGCCGGACACCTGCCGCCCATCATCGCGACCCCCGGCGGCGACTGCCGGCTCGTCGGCGGGGACGAGAACCCGCCGCTGGGCATCGGTGCCGTCAACGTCCGTCAGCACGAGGTGCCGCTGACCTCGAACTCCCGCGTGGTGCTCTACACCGACGGGCTCGTGGAGCGTCGCGGCGAGGACCTCGAGCTGGGCGTGGAGTCGCTGGCCCGCCACGTCGCGGAGCTCACCGGCCCCGTCGAGGGCGTGCCCGAAGAGCTCGTCGCGGCGATGCTGCCCGACGGCCCCGACGACGACGTGGCCGTCCTGGTGGCCCGGGTCGACCCGCCCTCGGAGGACCAGAGCGTGTCGCGCCGCCTGAGGTCCGACGAGTCCGCGGTCGCGGAGGCCCGGCACCTGGTGGCCTCCTACCTTCAGGAGCGGAAGATGACGGGCACGCTCGTGCAGGACGCCGCCCTCGCGACCAGCGAGCTGGTCACCAACGCGCTGCTGCACGGCCGTCCCCCGGTGGACCTGCGAACGAGGATCGAGGGCGCAGAGGTGCTGATCGAGGTCCGTGACGAGGCGACCTACCAGCCGCGCAAGCTCCGCCCCGGTGACGACGACGAGCACGGCCGCGGGCTGCAGATCGTGGCCGCGCTCGCGGCCCGGTGGGGGACCCGCCCGACCGAGCACGGCAAGGCCGTGTGGTGCGTCCTGTCGGCGCGGCCGTGAGGCCGGAGGACTGGTACCTCGACGCCGAGGGCCGGGGCAATCCTGCGACCAGGATCGACAGCCGGCACCCCGGCTCCCGGGCCTGGACCGAGGGCAACCTGGTGCAGCCGCTGGTGCACGGAGCGACGTACTTCCGCGAGCTCGCCACCCGGGTGGAGGCCATGCGCCGCGGTGACCTGCTGATGTTCGTGGACTGGCGCGGCGACCCCGACGAGCGGCTCCTCGAGGGCGACGACCCCGACTCCGAGATCAGCCGGGTGCTGTGCCGGGCCGCCGCCCGCGGGGTCGACGTTCGCGGGCTCGTATGGCGTTCGCACCTGGACAAGCTGTCCTTCTCCGCGGAGGAGAACCGTCGGCTCGGCAGGCGGATCAACCGGGCCGGCGGCGAGTGCGCACTGGACATGCGGGTGCGGCCCGGCGGCTCGCATCACCAGAAGTTCGTCGTGCTGCGGCACCCCGACCGCCCCGAGCGCGACGTCGCCTTCGTCGGCGGGATCGACCTGTGCCACAGCCGCCGCGACGACGCCACCCACGCCGGCGACCCGCAGCGGCAGCCGATGGCCAAGGTGTACGGCGCCCGGCCGCCGTGGCACGACGTGCAGCTGATGATCTCGGGGCCGGCCGTCGGCGACGTGGAGACGAGCTTCCGGGAGCGCTGGGAGGACCCGCACCACCTCAGCCGCAGCCCGCTGCGCTGGGCCGGGGACTGGATCCGCAAAGACGAGCCGCGCCGCCTGACGCCACTGCCCCCGCAGCTGCCCGACCCGGAACCCGTCGGCGACCACCCGGTGCAGATCCTGCGCACCTACCCCGACCGGTCGCCGGGCTACGCGTTCGCGCCCGCCGGTGAGCGCAGCGTGGCTCGCGGCTACAGCAAGGCGATCTCCAAGGCCCGCTCGCTGATCTACCTGGAGGACCAGTACCTGTGGTCCCGGGCGGTCGCCGAGACCTTCGTCCGCGCCCTGCGGGCCGATCCGGGCCTCAGGCTGCTGGCCGTGCTGCCGCTGCACTCCGACCAGGACGGACGGATGAGCCTGCCCCCCAACATGGTGGGTCGCCAGCAGGCGCTGACGATGATCGAGCGGGCGGCACCCGGGCGCGTCGCGTTCTACGGGCCGGAGAACCGTGACGGGGTGCCGGTCTACGTGCACGCCAAGGTCTGCGTCATCGACGACACCTGGGCCTCGGTCGGGTCCGACAACTTCAACCGCCGGTCCTGGACGCACGACTCGGAGATGTCCGCCGTGGTCTGCCACCGCGAGTACGCCTCGAACCTGCGCCGCGAGCTCGGACGCGAGCACCTCGAGACCGACAATGACGCGCTCCTCGACCTCGACACGGTCTTCGACTCCTTCGCCCGCTCAGCCGCTGCCCTGCAGGAGTGGCACGACAACGGCCGGACCGGTCCTCGGCCGCCCGGCCGGCTCCGGCCGCTGCCTCCGCAGCCGGTCACCGGCTTCACCAGGACCTGGGCCACCCTCATGTACCGGATCACCTACGACCCTGACGGGCGCCCGCTCCGGATGCGGCGGAACAACTCGTTCTAGCCGCCCGCCGGTTCAGGGCGCAGCCCCATGGGTACCAGCCCCCTAGCGCCGGAGCCGGTGCGGTGAGGGGAATACCCATGGCGGACGTCACCCAGGACAGGCTGCGGTCCCGCGGCTCCGAACCGGAGCGCGGCCGGGAGGTGCCGCCCGCCGGACTGACCGGCCTGATGCTCGCGGGAGCCCTGGTCTCCGCAGTCTCCGGGCTGCTGTACGGCTACGACACCGGGATCATCTCCGGCGCGCTGCTGCAGATCTCCAAGGACTTCAGCACCGGCAGCGGGATGGAGCAGGTGATCGCGGCCGCGATCCTGCTGGGTGCGGTGATCGGTGCCCTGAGCTGCAGCTTCCTGTCCGAGCGGCTCGGGCGCAAGCGGACCATCCTGCTGGTCGCGGGCGTGTTCGTCGTCGGCACCCTGGCCTGCTCCGTAGCCCCGTCGCCCTGGTTCCTGGTGCTCGGCCGGGTCGTCCTCGGCTTCGCGGTCGGTGGGGCGACCCAGACCGTCCCGATGTACGTCGCGGAGCTGTCGCCCGCCCGCAAGCGAGGACGGCTGGTGCTGGCCTTCCAGCTGGCGATCGGGGTCGGCATCGTCATCTCGACCCTGGTCGGCGCGAGCGAGTCGGTGTCCTGGCGGGTCTCCATCGGGTCCGCCGCCGTACCGGCCCTGATCATGCTGCTGCTCATGCTGCGGCTGCCGGAGAGCCCGCGATGGCTGGTGAAGAAGGACCGCTCCGACGACGCCCGCGAGGTGCTGGAGAAGGTCCGCCCCGACGACTACGACGTCGGCCCGGAGCTCGCCGAGATCGAGGCGCTCGAGGAGCGCAAGCAGGAGACCAGCCGGCGCAACCGCGGCTGGAGCGGTCTGCGCCAGGGCTGGGTCCGTCCGGCCCTGGTCGTCGGCTGCGGGGTCGCGATCTTCACCCAGCTCAGCGGCATCGAGATGATCATCTACTACTCGCCCACGATCCTGACCGACAACGGCTTCTCCACCTCGACGGCCCTGCGCGCGAGCGTCGGGCTCGGCCTGACGTACCTCGTCATGCAGATCGTCGGGCTCGCGATCGTCGACCGGGTCGGCCGCCGGCGCCTGACGCTGACGATGGTGCCGGGGGCCGCGGTGAGCCTGCTCGTCCTCGGCACCTTCTTCGTGACCGGCAACGCGGGACGGACGCAGGTGCCCTTCATCATCGCGACCCTGCTGGTCTTCATGGCGTTCAACGCCGGCGGGCTGCAGCTGATGGGCTGGCTCACCGGGTCGGAGATCTACCCGCTCGCCGTCCGCGGCGCCGGCACCGCGGCCCAGTCCGCCAGCCTGTGGGGCACCAACCTGCTGATCACCCTGACCCTGCTCACCATGATCGACACGTTCGGGGTCGGTCAGACGTTCTGGATCTATGCGGCCTTCAACGTGGCGGCGTTCCTCTTCGTATGGCGGCGGATGCCGGAGCTGACCGGGCGCAGCCTGGAGGACATCGAGAAGCACCTCCAGGACGGCCACTTCCGGCCGCAGGACTTCTCCCGGTCCTCGTGACGGCGGCCGGCTGCCTAAGTCGGCCACCACCCGCAGGCTCTTCAGCTCGAGAGCTGCAGTCCGCTCTCCGAGGGCAGCTTCACCTCGAGCGGCGTGTCGAGCTCGTCGTGGTGCTCGACGAGGGCCCGCAGCGCCTCGATCAGGACCTCGCGCTGCTTCAGCACAGCGGGGTCGACCAGGTCGCCCTGGAGGTGGAACTCCGGGCTCTGCTCGACGGCGCCGCCCTCGATGTCCGCGCAGGTCCCCCAGTCGGTCGGGGTGGTCAGCAGCATCCCCTTGGCGTCGGGGTGCTCCTCCAGCGCCCGCCGGACGTTCCCCGGCTCGGGAGGATGCGCCATCGCGCTCTTCACCGACAGCGAGCTTCCGCAGGTCGAGAAGAAGGCGTGCTCGGCGCCGACCGCGTCGGCCATCAGCTGCTGTGCGTCGGACAGGATGCCCTGGGACTGGCGACGGTCGTCGAGACCGTTCAGGGACGGGATGTCGGAGCTGAACACGCCCTCGCCCATGACCGCCAGGACCCGCGGGTCCACGCCCCGCCCCTGGTGGTGTCCGGGCGGGCCGAACACCACGTCGCCGCGGCGACGGAGCACCTCGATGACTTCCAGCACGGGCACGCGTGAGTGGTCCATCCACACTGCTGTTCGGGTCCGACAGCTCGACCGACCGCCGTACCCCCCTCGCAGACCCGACGGACGTGCGGGTAAGGCCGGCCCGCCATCGGCAACGGGGCCGGAATGACCACCGCTCATCGTGGGTACGGCGCGAGTCCCGTCGGATGGAGGACCCGTGAACGACATCCCGCACCACGACCAGCTGCCGCTGCCGGACTACGACCACCTGCCCATCGGGTCCGTGGAGAGCCGGATCCGGACCCTGGACGCCGCGGGTGTCGAGGCGGTCTTGAGCTACGAGCGCGCCCACGGCAACCGGCTGCCGGTCGTGCAGGTGCTCGAGAACCGGCTCGCGGCCCTCCGCGACGGCGCCGAGCCGACCTCCGGGTCGCCGCTCGCAGCCACCCCGGAGCTCCAGCACGCGCCGGCCGGAGGGTCCGACGCGTCGCCGCAGACCCAGGGCCCGCCGATCAACCCGCCCTCGCACGGCGACCCGACGAACCCGGCCCAGCCCCGGGGCTGAGCCGGACCGTCCGCTCGTGCGGACGCCGCCCTCAGGTGGCGTCCGTGCCGACCGCCTGCTGGTTCCACCGCAGCAGCGCGGCGACGGGCGCGCCACCCAGCGCTGCCCGAGGCGCCACCTCGACGTCGGCGGAGGTCGCCACCGCCGCGGCGATCAGCGCCTGGTCGGCGCGAAGCGGCTCCGTGGCCTCCAGCTGGGCCGGCCCGACGGCCAGCCCGGGATGCTCCGCGGGGTCGAGGGTCAGGTCGGCGGCGCCCTGGACGTCGAGCAGCACGGTGTCCACCTGCCCGCGGACGAACGCGTCGGCGATGTCGTGCACCCCGGTCGCCACGGCGTTGTCCGCGCCGAGCCGGTCGCGGAGGGTGTGCGCGGCCTCGACGCGCCGGGTGGCGACCTGCGCCATCAGCGCCTCCCGGATCGCCTGCTGCAGTGCCTCGTCGCCGCCGTCGGCCGCGCGGGTGCCGGTGTCGAGCTCGACGACGGTCGCGGGCGTCTCCTCCAGCCGGGCGAGGACGGTGGGACGCGACTGCGGGTCCCCGGCGAGGAGCACGAGCCGGTAGCCGTCGCGGATGTGGCTGACGATCTCGTCTGCGACCGCCTCCGCGTTGCGCGCCCACACGTTCTCCGTGACGTGCTGGTAGCGCAGCGCGGACCAGCCGCCCACCGGGACCTTGTGGGCATGGTGCGTCTCGCCCTTCACGGACTCGTGCTCGTCCGGCTCGGGGACGTCGGAGCTGTATGTCGCGACGTCGCCGCCTTCGTGGTCCACGATGGCGAGCACGAACGGCGTGACGGCGTCCTGGTGCTCCACCCATCGGGCCAGGTCCGGCAGGGGGCTCCAGCCCACCACCGGCTGGTCCACCCGCGCGTGGACCCGGTCGTCGAAGAGCACGCCGGACTCGTTGGCCACCACGATCCGGCCGACCGGGGCCGGGTCGTCGACGAGCTCGCCGAGCCTCTCGGTGACCTCGCTCACCACCGAGTCGGGAGCACCCTGCTCCGTCAGGTCCTTGGCGGCCGCCCGGACCCGCAGCTCGTGCTCGTGCTCCCCGTTCTCGTTGTCGTGGCTCACGTCGAGCATCACGGTGGCGAACGGGCCCGAGGCCTCGTACAGGGTCGAGAGTCGAGTGGTCTTCATGGCGCGCCAATACCCGCCGCCCGTCGGAGGAAACGGGCCTGCGGCGGCCCGGACACCGGGTCCGCCGTCACCGGCCGGCGAGTACTTCGGGGGCGCTAGACCGGGTCGTCCTGGCTGGTCAGGGTCTCGGCCGCGGCCAGCACCTCGGGGAGCAGGGCGTCGGTGATCACCGCGTAGCCGGCGCTCGAGGGGTGGAAGGCGTCGTCGGAGAACAGCGAGCGGTCCTCGGCGAACGCGGCCGAGGTCTGCCCGTCCATGTCCGCCACCCTGGCCCCGGCGGCGAGCGCGGCGTCGACCTGGCGGTCCCGCAGGAGCGCGCTCGCCTGGCGCAGCGCCGGGCGCAGGGCCGACGGTGCGTGGGGTACGACGCTGAGGTCCGGGGCCGGGGCGACGACGAGCTGCGCGCCCGCCTCGCGGAGCCGGCGCACCGCGTCGCCGAGCTGCTCGCCGGCGGCCTCCGCAGGTACCCGCTGCGCGAGGTCGTTGGCACCGATCACGATGACCGCGAGCTGCGGGTTCCACGCCAGCGCCCGGTCGACCTGTGCGCGCAGGTCGACGCTGCGGGCTCCGGGCACCGCGAACACCTCGGTGCGCACGGTGATGTCGTGGTCCGCCAGCAGACGGGACAACCGGGAGGCGGGCGTGTGCGCGGAGCGGGAGGCTCCTTGCCCGAAGGCGATCGAGTCGCCGAGCACCGCCAGTCGAAGCGTCACCTGGACGTCGTACCCGCTCGACGGGCGGTTCATCACCCCTGCGGACCCTCGGCGTCGCCTTGCCGCAGGAAGCCGTCGATCTCCCGGGCGGCGAGGGACGCGTGCGTGATCGGGACCATGTGGGCACCGGCCGGGAGCGACCGCGACGTGCCGAGCGCGGCCGCGCCGGCGACGGCGTCGGCCCACGCGGGAGTGCAGATGCGGTCGTGCCGGCCCCGCAGCACCAGCACCGGGCAGCGGACTCCACGCAGCCCGTCCTCGATACGGTCCTTACGGGCCGCGTCCATGGCTCGCGCCATGGTCCCCAGCCCGGTGCGCAGGTAGAGCCGCACGAGGAGCGGGACCTGCCGCGGGTCCTCGTGGCGCGCGGTCGCCAGCCACTGACCCGCCATCCGGGGCCAGCTCGCGGCCCGGGGGTCGGTGGTCGGGCCGACCAGCACCAGCCCGCTGATCCGCCCCGGCGCCGCGACCGCTGCCCTCACCGCGACCTGGCAGCTCGCCGAGTGCCCGCCGAGGACGACCCGGTCCGCCCCGTCCGGCAGGCGCTCGAGCAGATCCTCGGCGAGTGCGGCCGGGCTCAGGTCGCGGCCCCGCCGGGCCCGGACGCCGTACCCGGCGAGCGTCTGGACCTCGGTCGTCCGTCCCGGCGTGAGCCGCAGCAGCGTGGGTGCCCAGGCCTCCGGGCCGAGTCCCAGGCCGGGGACGACGACGAGCGGGGCGGACGGCATAGGGCCAAGCCTGCCCGACCCGTTGAGGCGGCGGGCATTCCGGTTGAGGCGGCGGGCATGTCGATTGGTCCGGTCGCCGATGGGTACGGCGGCCACCCGTCGCCCGTCGTAGAGGAGGCCCACAGGAGCCCGGGAAGGAGATGGTCGCCATGCCAAAGCCGGTCGCCGAGCAGGTCGTCGTCGTGGTTGGTGCGTCTAGCGGCATCGGTCGTGCCAGCGCCCTGGAGTTCGCCCGCCAGGGCGCCAAGGTGGTCGCCGCGTCGCGCAACGCCGAGGCCCTCGACGGGCTGGTGCAGGAGATCGCGTCCGCGGGTGGCGAAGCCCTCGCCGTACCGACCGACGTCGCGGAGCCCGAGCAGGTCTATGCCCTCGCGCAACGTGCCGAGCAGCGCTTCGGCCGCATCGACACCTGGGTCAACGACGCCGCGATCGCCGTGTGGGGCCGGGTCGAGGACATCACTGACGCGGAGTTCGACCGGGTGATGCGGGTGAACTTCCTCGGCCAGGTCTACGGCGTGCACGCCGCCCTGCCGGCCCTGCGGCGCGCCGGCGGTGGCGTGATCATCGGCGTCTCGTCGATGGAGGGGATCCGGGCGGTGCCGTTGCACGCGCCATACACCGCGAGCAAGTGGGCGCTGCGCGGCTTCTACGACTCGTTGCGGATCGAGCTCGCCGAGTCCAAGGACCCCATCGCCGTCTCCACGGTCTTGCCGGCCGCGATCGACACGCCGTTCTTCGAGCACGCGCGGAGCAGGGTCGACGCGATGCCCAAGCCGCCGCCTCCCACCTACGCGCCCGAGGTCGTTGCCGAGGCCATCGTGCGGGCGTCCGTCCGGCCGACCCGGGAGGTCCCGGTGGGCGGAGCGGTCGCGGCCGCGCTGGTCAGCCAGCGGCTGGCGCCGGCGTTGACGGACGCGGTGATGTCACTGACCAGGACGGGCTTCGCGTCGCAGAAGGCTCCCCGCCGCGACAACATGGTGGACAACGTCGACTCGCCGGTCCAGGAGCACGGCTCCGTGCACGGGACCTATCCGGGCACCGTGCTGCGGTCCTCGGCGTTCACCGCCCTGCTCGGGCATCGCAAGCGGCCCGGGGAGATCGTCGGCGACCTCGTCCAGCAGGTCCGGCGCCGCCCCTCCTGACCCTCACTCGTTGAGGCGGCGCGCAATCCCGTTGAGGCGGCGCACAATCCCGTTGAGGCGGCGCGCAATCCCGTTGAGGCGGCGGGGATTCCGGTTGAGCGGCGGGGATGAGATC
>JAWWPF010000130.1:0-3684 GCA_033850795.1 Nocardioidaceae bacterium
CCCACGGGACGGTGAACACCGTCCACGCCAGGTTGTAGAGCACGACGGTTCCGTCGCTGCCGTGGGAGTTCGCCAACCGCAGCACCACGGCGGTCGCGATGTCCTGGCTGCCGACGACGACCGCGCCGGAGATCGCCATCGCCCGGATCGTCCTGGCAACACCGTCCGGGAACCGGTAGGTCGGTCGCACCCTCAGACCTGTCCGAAGCGCCGGGACCAGCAGGGTCAGCAGCAGCGCCGCGACGCCGAGCGTGGTTCCTACCGACAGGACCAGCTCGTGGCCACGGGTAAGAGTCGACAAATCGGTTTCTCGATGCAGGGCGACCACACCGAACGTGGCGTAGGCCGCGATCACGACGAGGCTGGACACCAGCGGACCGATGGCGCCGCCCAAGAACCGACGGTGGGCCTGCAGGACGCCGATCAGGATGACCGCGACGCCGTACAGCAGGACCTGCGGCATGAAGACCTCGAGCATCCGTGCGCCGACCGTGACCTCGGCTGCCGCGGAGCAGCCGGGGTGCCCGTGGCCGACCAGCAGGCGCACCAGCGGACGGGTCGCGAACATCCCGAGCAGGGTCAACGGGACCAGGATCGAGGCGGCCCAGGTCAGCAACGCCGACGTGGTCCGGTTGACCACGGTCCGGTCACCCGCCGCAACCGGCCCGGCCAGCACCGGCACGACGAGGCTCGACAGCGCGCCGCCGGCCACGATGTCGAAGACGATGTTCGGCACGGTGTTCGCCGTGAAGTACGTGTCGCCCAGACAGCTCGGGCCGACGATCCGGGTGAAGACCACGACCCTGGCAAATCCCGCGAGCCTGGCCAGGACAGTCACGCAGGCGATCAGCAGCGCCGCTCTGGCCAGGCTGTCGGCGCGACCGGAGCGGCTCATGCCGGCTGCCGACCGAGCTCGTCAAGCGTCCGCAGTATCGGCTGGCGGTCGATCACGGCGCTGAAGCTGACGCGCTCACTGGCCAGTGTCAGGCCGGCCACGACAGCGGCGAGCGCGGTACGGCGGGCACGCGAGCCGCTGATCGCCGCCGACCACCCGAGCGCGGCCCCGAGGGTGCCGGCGCCGCAGTCCCCCAGCATGGCCCGCTCTCCCAGATCCGGCGGCAGGGCGGCCAGTGCGGCCGCGCCGCCGACCGCCGCCATCGTCCGCGCCGGACGCACAGCGGTCCGGCTCAGGCCGGCCGCCGCCAGGAGGCTGACCTTGGCCGCCCGGCCCGGACGCAGGTCGAAGAGGTTGACGAGGTTCGCACCACCGGCGACCAGGACGGTGCCGAGCGCGGCGTCCACGACCGTGCGGTGGCGGTCGGCTGAGGCCACGGCCGCCGCGGCGACCATGCTCACCAGCTTCACCATTCCGGTGGTGACCCGGCCGTCCCGCAGCGCGCGCAGGTGGCCGCCGAGCCCCCTGGCGTGGCGGTCGCCGTACAGGTCGTCGTAACCACCAACGGCGGCGGCGCTGAACACCACGAGCATCGCTCCGCGGCGCTCCCCGGCTCCGGCGACGGCGGCTCCGGCGAGCGCGCCAACACCGATCGCGGGGCCGAGCAGCAGGCTCACCTCGCGGTCGCGGAAGTTGCGACGCCGCCAGCCTGCCGGAACCGCAGGGCGGCGCGACAGCGCCGTCCAGGCCGCAGTGACCACGCCCGCGGTCAGCGCGCCGGCGACGAACCCGCTCGGTCCGCTCCCTCTCGCGGTCACGGGGAGGTCGACGCGCTCGGCACCGGCGGTGAGCCGCCCAAGCCGTAGCTGCCTGGCTTGCCGCTAGGGGTGGCAGCGAGCGCCAGCACGACCGCAATCCGGCCCGCGGTCTGGTCCGGATCGGCCTCGCTCGACCCGAAGTCGACCGTCGAGACGGCCTTTCGCAACCCAGCGTCGGCCTCGACCGCGGCGAGCATGCCGTTCGCCACCGTGGGGTCTGCGGTCTGGCCGCCGACCACCAGACCCGTCGTCGTCTTGCGCAGCTGGTTCGCAAGCGCCAGCAGGACGGCATTCTGCGTCTGTGCCGTCTGCAACGAGGTGGTCGCGCTCGGGGCCGGGACGAGAAGGACCGCGAGCGTCGCGGCGTGGGTCGGCGGGTCGCCATCGACGGTGATGAACTTCCCGTCCGCCAGCGCCGAGAGCACCGCCTCAACGTCGGTCTTCGCCACCGCCTTGCGGCCCGGCCGCGCGGTCAGCACAGCTGCGAGCTCGGCTGAGCTCTCGGTCGACCCGCTACCGACTGGCAGCGGGTGACCGGGCAGCTTCAGCTGGGTCGCCAGCCCGCCGAGCTCGGCGTCCTGGGTGGGATCGAAGTACGCCGACTGCAGCTGCACCGTGGCGGTGACGGTCGCCCCTGCCTGCGCGAGCACGGTGCCCATCGCCGCCACGTAATCGCTGCTCACGCCCGGGGCGGACACGAGCGCGGCGCTGGCCCCGGACAGCCGGTTCTGGGCGGCGTACGGCGCGATGCCGGCCAGGAAGGCCCGCTGGTCCCTGGCGACGGTGCTCAGCCGGTCGTTTGCCGCCCGCAGCGTCTGGTTGCGTGCCGTCACCGTGTGGGCCTGGGCCTGCAGGTTGTGGGTCACGGTGCTCTGCAGCGTCGTGCTGCCGAGGAACAGCCCCAGCGACAGCGCCAGGAACACCGCGATGATGGAGACGATGTGGTAGCGGAAGTCGATCAACGGCTGATTCCTGCCACGTTTTGCCCTGGCTTCGCCACGCGGCGGATCCTATCCGCGACGGCCGGACCTCCCCGTGACCAACTCCTTCGCGGACCGGCCGGTGTCAGAACAGGCCGTGTAGCCAGCGGGTGAAGTTGTCCCAGTCGTTGGCGAAGTACTCGCGGTAGAGCTGGCCGCCCGGCGTCACGTAGAGAGCGACGGCGAAGGCAAGAGCGGTTGCCAGCACCAGAAGGAACAACGTCGTCACGGGGATCCGGCTGCGGTAGAGCCGGCTCACCCCCTTGGCGTCGACGAGCTTGCCGCCTACCCGCAGCCGGGTCAGGAACGTGCTGGCCATCCCCGACCGGCCCTTGTCGAGGAACTCCACCAGCGTCGCGTGGGTGCCCACGGCCACGATCAGCAACGCGCCCTTGTCGTCGGCGAGCAGCAGGGCGACGTCCTCGCTGGTGCCCGCGGCGGGAAAGACCACCGGCTCGATCCCCAGCTCCTGGACGCGGCTCAGGCCGGGGGCGCTGCCGTCTCGGTAGGCGTGCACCACCACCTCGGCGCCGCATCGCAGCGCCGCATCGCTCACCGAGTCCATGTCGCCGACGATCAAGTCGGGCTTCATCCCCCGCTCCAGCAGCGCGTCGGCGCCGCCGTCGACACCGATGAGGATCGGCTTGTACTCCCGCACGTAGCTGCGCAGCGCCACCAGGTCCTCGCGGTAGGTGTAGCCACGGACCACCACGAGCACGTGGCGGCCTTCGAGCGAGGTCTTGATGTCCGGGACCCCGACTCCGTCCAGCAGCAGGTCGCGCTCGCGGCGGAGGTACTCCATGGTGTTCGAGGCGAACGCCTCGAGCTGCGCCGAAAGGCCGACGCGCGCCGCCGCCATCGCCTCTGCGACGGTCTCCGCCGTCTGCTCGACTCCCTTGGCCAGGACGTGGCCGTCGTCGGCGAACACCGTGTCGCCGAGCATCCGGACCCGGTCACCCTCCCGTAGCTGCCCGAAGGCGTCGACGCCGAC
>JAWWPF010000155.1:0-3768 GCA_033850795.1 Nocardioidaceae bacterium
GCCGGCTCGCCGAGCTCCGCGGCCTGCACCTGCTGGTGCGCGGCGTCGACGTCGCCGTCGGGGACGTGCTCGAGGTCCACGGCCGCGACGGGCTGGTCCCGGTCGAGGCGGTCGCCAGCACGCCGGAGGGCACGGTGTGCCTGCCGCTCGGGTCGACCTACGGCCTGCGGGTCGGCGCCCGCGTCGCCGCCACCGGCGCTCCGCTCCAGGTGTCCGTCGGCGAGGAGCTCGCCGGGCGGGTGCTCGACGGGCTCGGCCGCCCCATCGACGGCGGTCCCTCCCTCGCCCACCTGCCGCGGGTCGTCGTCGAGAACGCCGCACCGCATCCCCTCGAACGGGCTCGGGTCGACCGGCAGGTCGGCCTCGGCGTCCGGGCGCTGGACTCGCTGGTCCCCGTCGGCCGCGGCCAGCGGGTCGGCATCTTCGCCGGCTCCGGGGTCGGCAAGTCCACGCTGCTCTCGATGGTCGCCCGCGGCAGCGAGGCGGCGATCTCGGTCATCGCCCTGGTCGGTGAGCGCGGCCGCGAGGTTCGCGAGTTCATCGAGAACGACCTCGGCCCCGAGGGGCTGCAGCGCTCGGTGGTGGTGGTCGCCACCTCCGACGCCCCGCCGGTCGAGCGGCTCCGCTCGGCCTTCGTCGCCACCCGCATCGCGGAGTGGTTCCGCGACACCGGCCGCGACGTCGTACTCATGATGGACAGCCTGACCCGGGTCGCGATGGCCCAGCGGGAGATCGGCCTCTCGGCGGGTGAGCCGCCGGCGACCCGTGGCTACCCGCCCAGCGTCTTCTCCGTGATGCCCAGGCTGCTCGAGCGCGCCGGCCCGGGCGCCACCGGCAGCATCACCGGCCTCTACACCGTGCTGGTCGAGGGCGACGACATGCAGGACCCGATCGGGGACACCGCCCGCTCCATCCTGGACGGCCACGTCGTCCTCTCGCGGCGGCTGGCCACCAGCGGGCACTACCCGAGCATCGACGTGCTCGAGTCGCTCTCGCGAGTGGCACCGGCGGTCACCGACCCGACCCAGCGCGCCGACGCGACCATGCTGCGGCGGCTGATGGCGGCCTACCGCGACATCCGCGAGCTGGTCGAGATCGGCGCGTACGCCCCCGGCAGCTCACCCGACGCGGACCGTGCGCTTGCGTTGCTCCCAGCCATCGACGCGTTCCTCCAGCAGCCCGTCGACCAGCCGAGCGAGGTCGCCGCGACCTGGGCCAGGCTCCACGACCTGGTGGGTGTCGGATGAGCGCCCGGCACCCCGAGGACCGGGCCCTGAACGCCGTACGCCGGGTCCGGGACTCGCGCGAGCAGGACAGCCGCTCGGGTCTGACCCGCGCGCTGTCCGTGGTCGGCACCCGCGAGGCCGAGCTCCGTCGCGCCGCCGCCCAGCGCGCCGAGGCGTCCCGCTTCGCGGTGGGGTCGCCCGCGGACTTCGCGGCGCACGTCGGACTGGGGGCCGGCATGGCGACCCACGAGCGGCAGGCCGCCGACCGGGTCCGCGACAGCCGGCTGGTCGCGGACGAGGCGGTCCGGCGCTGGCAGCTCGACCGGCAGCAGGTCCGCGCCGTGGACGTGCTCCTCGAGCGCCGTGCCGAGGCACGGGCCCAGGACCGGGCGCGCCACGAGGCGCGCGAGCTCGACGACCTCGCCACCCAGGCGTGGCTCCGGAACAACCCCCAGGCGGTGAACTCGTGAGCGTCTCCGACGTCAGCACCCGCATCGCGCAGATCCAGGACCAGATCGCGGCATTGTCCGGGTCCTCCACCGGCGCCAGCAGCGCCGCCAACGCGGCGGCGTTCTCCTCGGCGATGGCCGGCGCCGAGACCGGCTCCACCGACCCGACCGCGGCGGTGACCGGCAGCACGGACGCGACCCTCGGCGACGGCGCGCAGGGCACGTCGGCCGGCCAGTCGGTCGTGAACGAGGCGAAGAAGTACCTCGGGATCCCCTACGTGTGGGGTGGCACCAACCCGAAGACCGGGCTGGACTGCTCCGGCCTGGTCCAGCTCGTCTACCACAACCTCGGCATCGACCTGCCGCGCGTGTCCTACCAGCAGGCGCGGGCGGGCACGGCGGTCCCGAGCCTCGCCCAGGCCAAGCCCGGCGACCTCCTCGCCTTCGGCAGCCCGGTGCACCACATCGCGATCTACATCGGCGACGGGAAGATGATCGAGGCGCCGCACACCGGCGAGGACGTGCGGATCTCGAAGGTCTACGAGACGCCCACCGCGATCCGGCGGATCCTGCCGTCGGGCTCGACGGCCACCTCGCCGGCGGCCGGAGCGGCCCCGGTCGCGGCCGGGAGCGGCTCCCTGCGCGCGGGCACGCCCTACGCCTCCCTCTTCGAGAACGCCGGGGCCAAGTACGGCGTCCCGGCCAGCCTGCTCGCGGCCGTGGCGCACCAGGAGTCGGGCTTCAACGCCGGCGTCACCAGCCGGGCCGGCGCCCAGGGGCTGATGCAGCTCATGCCCGCGACTGCGAAGGGGCTCGGTGTGAACGCGATGAACCCGGCCCAGGCGGTCGACGGCGCCGCCCGGATGCTCCGCAGCCTGGTCAACGAGTTCGGCCGGGTGGACTACGCGCTGGCCGCCTACAACGCCGGTCCCGGTGCCGTGCACCGCTACCACGGCATCCCGCCGTACAGCGAGACCCGGCGTTACGTCCCTGCCGTGCTCGGCTACCAGAAGCAGGTAGAGGCCTGATGACGACCACCTCGGCACCTTCCTCTGCACCCCTCCTCCCGCCCACCGGTGGCTCCGGTCCGCCCTTCGAGCAGGCCCCCGGCCGGGCCCGCTCGTCCGGCGACGGCGCAGCGCTGTTCGAGCGGCTCGTCGACCAGCACCTCGTGAGCGCCCGTGGCGCGGACCGGTCCGGTTCCCGCTCCGGCGGTTCGGCCTCGCGAGCGGGCGGCAGCGGCTCCGAGACGGCGCCGACCACGCGCGGGACCGCCGAGCCCCCCGGCACGGCCGCCCAGCCGACCGAGCCGGGCCGGCTCCCGGCATCCGCCAGGAACCGCGCGGTCCGCACTCCCGGCGCGAGCGACCGCACCGGAGCCGAGAGGCCCACGGGCTCCGGTGACCGGTCCGCGGCGGACCAGGACACCGCCGTCGCGGCGACCCTTCCCGGCGTGGACGCCGCCGCGACCAGCGGGGAGCTCGGCGGTGCCGCAGCGCTCCTGGCGAGCGCCGCCGCTCCGGGCCTCGCCCCCACTCCGGGGGCCGCCTCTGCGGCTACGACCGCCGCCCCGGCGACCGGGCCTGCGGGCACCGCGGCAGCGGTGCCGGCGGCCCCTCCTGGAGCGCCACGGGCCACCGGCCGTGCGTCGCGCGGGGCGACGGGTGCAGCACCGGGCCCGGCCGTCCGGCCTTCGACGGGTGCCGTCCCCGCCGCCAGCGGCTCCCCGGACGGTCCCCCGGCCGGGCTGCCGACGGGGCTGCCGACGGGGCTGCCGACCGGGACGCACACCGGGTGGCAGGACGTGGCCGCTCCCGCCACTGCGAGCCACCCGTCCTTGACGCCGCCTCTTCCGCTGGCCTCGGACCAGAACGCCCAGTCGGTCGCCCAGTCGGCCGCCCAGTCGGTCGGCCAGTCGGTCGGCCAGTCCGTCGGCCAGTCCGTCGGCCAGACCGTCGGCCAGACCGTCGGCCAGACCGTCGGCCAGTCCGTCGGCCAGTCCGTCGGCCAGTCCGTCGGTCAGCCCGGCGATGGGGCCGGCGACCGGTCCGGCGACCGGTCCGGCGACCGGTCCGCGACCCCGGCACCGGCCG
>JAWWPF010000184.1:0-2536 GCA_033850795.1 Nocardioidaceae bacterium
TGATCACGTCGTCGGTCAGCAGCCGCTTGAGACCCTCAACATCGGCACGCTGGAAGGCTTCCATGTACCGATCGACCCAGGCGCGCTGCTCGGCCGCGGAGGGTTCCCTGAGGTCGTCGGAGCTGACGCCCGTCTCTCTCATACGCTGGCGCGCCCGCTGTAGCGAGCTGTTTACCGATGCCACCGTCGTTCCCAGAATCTCCGCCGTCTCAGATGCGGAGAACCGGAGCATGTCGCGCAGGATCAGAGCTCCGCGCTGACGCGCGGACAAGTGCTGCAGGGCAGCCGCCAACGCCAAGCGCAGATTGTTGCGGTCAACCATGGTCCGGGCCGGATCCGCGGACTCCAGTGACGAGTCCGGCAGTGGTTGCAGCCAGGGGACCTCACCACGGACCAGAGGCCCGAGGGGGTCCGAGGCGGCCACCAGCCCCGAGGGCAGCGGACGACGGGCTCGGACTTCCAGCGCGGTGAGACAGGCATTGGTCGCGATCCGGTAGAGCCATGTGCGCAGCGAGCTACGTGCCTCGTCGTACTGGCCTCGCGCCCGCCACGCTCGCAGATACGTCTCCTGAACCAGGTCCTCGGCGTCATGTGCCGACCCCAGCATCCGATAGCAGAAGGCCAACAGCTCCGAACGGAACGGTTCGAGCAAGCCATCGAAACCTTGGACCTCTGCCGTCACGCCCACGTCCTCCCGGGTGTACTGGTTCATCGAGCGCACCGTACCGGAGCGTGCAACCAACGTGGTGGATCACCCGGTGACGAGAATCGATCCCGGGATCGCGATGAGTTCTGAGTTCGGCGCCGGTATGTACTGACGTATCTCGCCGGGACAACCCGAGCAGACCCATCTCAAGGAGAACCGATGTCAGACAGCCGTACACAGGACGAGGCCGCTATCGAGGCGGTGCTCAATGACTCGTACCAGGCGTGGGAGGCCGGCGACGCCGCTGGCATGGTCGCCAAGTACACCGAGGACGCGACCGCGATCATGCCGGGCTCGCTGCGTGACAGCCGTGACGTGATTCGCGACGCCATGGCCTCGGCCTTCGCCGGGCCACTCAAAGGCAGCTCGACCGTCAACAGGCGGGTCAGCCTGCGTTTCCTCGGCAGCGAAGCCGCCATCGCCGTCAGCGAGTCCGGCATCCTGTTCGCCGGTCAGACGGAAGTCCCGGACGCCGGCAAGGTGAATGCAACCTGGGTGTTCGAGAAGCGAGACGGCCAATGGCTCATCGCGGCCTACCACAACAGCCCGATGGCGGTACCTGCCCCGTGAGCTCGAGGCGGCGACCACCAGGGAGTTGTGACACTCGGCGGGCCGCCCGGTTGGTAGGCGCACGACCTCACGCTGTCCCCCCGGCCAAGAGTTGTTCGGCGTCGGAGCGCCGGACGGCCTCGGCGATGGCGTGGACGCCACGGACGAGCTGGTGCTCGGAGAGGTTGCCGAAGGCCAGAAGCAGTGCTGGCCGGGCAGGCGTGTGGGTGAGCCGGTAGCGATGCAGGCCGGTGACGCGGACCCCCAGGGATCGTGCCGACTCCACGACAGCGTCCTCGTCGACCTCGCGGGGGAGCAGGAGCACGGTGTGGCAACCGGCGGCCAGTCCCTGGAGGCGGTCCGGACCGAAGACCGTGTCCACCTCCTGGGCCAGGGCGTCGCGGCGGGCGCGGTAGAGGTCGCGCACCCTCCGCAGGTGCCGGTCGAACCGCCCCGACTCGATCAGCAGGGCCAGCGCCTCCTGGTCGAGCCCGGGTGCGCCCCGGCTGCTCAGCTGCTTCTCCTCAGTGAGAACCGCCACGAAGCGGGCCGGCGCGAGGACCCAGCCGATCCGGATCGCCGGCGCGATCGTCTTGCTCACGGAGCCGAGGGCGAACACTCGCTCAGGGTTCAGCCCCTGAAGGGAGCCGACGGCCTGCCGGTCGTAGCGAAACTCGGCGTCGTAGTCGTCCTCGAGGATCACGCCGTCGACTTCGTGAGCCCACGCAACGAGCTCGCGGCGGCGGGACGGGCTGAGAGCCACGCCGGTGGGGCACTGGTGTGCCGGTGTGACCAGGACGGCACGTGCCTGGCTCGCACGAAGCGCGGCCACGTTCAGTCCCTCGGCATCCACCGGAACCGGTACGACGGTCAGTCCAGCGCGCCCCGCGATGACGTCGTGCTCACGGGGGCCGGGATCCTCCAGGGCGATGACCTCGATGCCGGATCGCGCAAGGGTCGCGAGGGTGAAGGCCAGACCTTGGCGGAAGCCGCCGACGACGACGGCGTCGTCCGCGGTCGCGCAGCCGGCCCGCACGCGGCGGTGATAGGCGGTCACCACCTCGCGCAGGTGCCAGGAGCCGGCTGCTTCCTCGTCCCCCAAGCCGGCGGTCGGCAGCGTTCGCGTCGCCTCACCCACGGCCCAGACCCAGTCGCGCAGCGGAACCGACCCGAGGTCGGGGATGCCGTACTCGAAGTCGATCTCGAACTTCCGTCGTGCTGCCGCGGCAGGCGGAGCCTCGGTGCGGTCGCGGCGCTCCACGCCAGGGATCCGAGCCACCC
>JAWWPF010000192.1:0-4154 GCA_033850795.1 Nocardioidaceae bacterium
GTGGCGCCGGCCGCCCTGCTGAGGGCGCGGGCGGAGGCGAAGGCGTGATGGCGCGGCTCAAGGTCCAGCAGAAGCGGTCGACCATCGGCTGCAAGAAGAACCACCGGGACACCCTCCGCACGCTTGGTCTCAAGCGCATCGGCGACGTGGTCGTCAAGGAGGACCGTCCCGAGATCCGAGGCATGCTCCAGGCGGTCAGGCACCTGATCGCCTTCGAAGAGGTGGACTGACATGACGCTCAAGCTGCATCACCTGCGTCCCGCGCCGGGCGCCCGCACCGCCAAGTCGCGCGTGGGCCGCGGTGAGGCCTCCAAGGGCAAGACCGCCGGCCGCGGCACCAAGGGCACCGGCGCCCGCTACCAGGTGCCGGCCAGCTTCGAGGGCGGCCAGATGCCGATCCACATGCGGCTGCCGAAGCTGAAGGGCTTCAAGAACCCCTTCAAGGTGGAGTTCCAGGTCGTCAACCTCGACCGCATCGGGACCCTCTTCCCCGAGGGAGGCACCGTCGGCGTCGAGGACCTGGTCGCCAAGGGCGCCGTCCGCGACGGCCGGCCCGTGAAGGTCCTCGGCTCCGGGGACATCGGCGTGGCGGTCCAGGTGAGCGCCCACGCGTTCTCCGCCTCGGCCAAGGAGAAGATCGCCGCCGCCGGCGGCACCACCACGCAGATCTGAGGCAAGATCCGACCTGGATCCGGCTCCTCCGTTTATCCTGGACGGAGGTCGTGATCCGGGCCCAGCGGAGGGTCGAGAGACTCTCTTCACAGGGGCTCGAGCAGGACCTGACTGCGGTTCGACCGACAGCGGCAGGGCGCTCGAGCCCCTGTTAGGCTTCCGAGGTCCCACTGTCGACGTGGGGCCCTCGCACGTGATGGAGAAGAGGACGAGGTGCTAGGCGCTTTCGCCAACGCTTTCCGGACACCGGACCTGCGCAAGAAGCTGCTGTTCGTGCTGCTCATCGTCGTGATGTTCCGGCTGGGGTCCCAGATCCCGACGCCGGGGGTCAACGTCGCGAACGTGCAGGAGTGCTTCAACCAGACCAAGAACAGCGGCGTCTACGGGCTGATCAACCTGTTCTCGGGCGGCGCGCTGCTCCGGCTGACGATCTTCGCGCTCGGGATCATGCCGTACATCACCGCGAGCATCATCCTGCAGCTCCTCGTGGTGGTGATCCCCCGGCTGGAGACCTTGAAGAAGGAGGGCCAGGCCGGGCAGACCAAGATCACCCAGTACACCCGTTATCTCACCCTGGCCCTGGCGATCCTCCAGGCTACCGGCATCGTCGCCCTCGCGCGCAGCCGCCAGCTGCTCCAGGGCTGCACCCAGCCGCTCCTGTACAAGGAGAACTCGCTGGAGACCATGCTGGTCATGGTGATCACCATGACCGCGGGCACCGCGGTGATCATGTGGTTCGGCGAGCTGATCACCGACCGGGGGATCGGCAACGGCATGTCGATCCTGATCTTCACCACGGTCGTGGCGTCGTTCCCCGCGAACCTGTGGGCCGTCAAGGTCTCCCGCGGCTGGTGGGTCTTCTCGCTCATCCTGGCGATCGGACTGGTGCTGGTCGCGGCCGTGATCTTCATGGAACAGGGGCAACGGCGGATCCCGGTGCAGTACGCCCGTCGGATGGTCGGCCGGAAGATGTTCGGTGGCTCGTCGACGTACATCCCGCTCAAGGTCAACCAGGCCGGGGTCATCCCGGTCATCTTCGCCTCGAGCCTGCTCTACCTCCCCGCGATGGCGTCCCAGTTCAGCGGGAACGCGAAGTGGTCGGCCTGGATCTCGACATACCTGGTCCGCGGTGACCACCCGTTCTACATGGTGCTGTACTTCGCGCTGATCATCTTCTTCACCTACTTCTACGTCTCGATCACCTTCAACCCGGAGGAGGTCGCGGACAACATGAAGAAGTACGGCGGCTTCATCCCGGGCATCCGGGCCGGCCGACCGACCGAGGAGTACCTCCACTACGTCCTGTCCCGGATCACCCTGCCGGGTGCGCTCTACCTCGGCCTGATCTCGCTGGTCCCACTGATCGCCATCGCGCTGGTGAACGCCACCCAGAACTTCCCGTTCGGCGGCACCTCGATCCTGATCATGGTCGGCGTCGCGCTCGACACCGTGAAGCAGATCGAGAGCCAGCTCCAGCAGCGCAACTACGAAGGGTTCCTGCGCTGATGCGCCTCATCTTCATGGGTCCCCCCGGTGCCGGAAAGGGCACCCAGGCCCAGATCGTGGCCGACCGCTTCGGGATCCCGGCCATCTCGACGGGCGACATCTTCCGGGCGAACGTGTCCCATGGGACGGAGCTGGGTCTCGAGGCGAAGCGCTACATGGACGCCGGGGAGTACGTCCCGGACACCGTCACGAACCTGATGGTCCGCAACCGCATCGACGAGGAGGACGCCGTCAAGGGCTTCCTTCTCGACGGCTACCCGCGGACCCTGGCCCAGGTCGACGAGCTCGACGGCATGATCAACTACACCGGCCACCGCCTCGACGCCGTCGTCTGCATCGCCGTCGACGCCGACGAGCTGGTCCGGCGGCTGTCGTCCCGGGCGGAGACCGAGGGTCGCACCGACGACACCGAAGAGGTGATCCGCCGCCGCCAGGAGCTCTACCTCGAGCAGACCGAGCCGCTGGTCGAGGTCTACCGGGGCCGTGGGCTGCTCTGCGAGGTCGACGGGACCGGTCACGTCGACGAGGTCACCAAGCGCATCCTGGACGCCCTCGCCACCGTCCAGGAGAGCTGAGCCGGGCGCGGCGTGTTCCGGGACCGCGGGGTCGAGCTCAAGACCCGTACGCAGATCGACGTCATGCGAGCCGCCGGACTGGTCGTCGGGGAGACCCTCGAGCTGCTGCGGCGCTCGGTGCGGCCCGGGATGACCACGATGGACCTGGACCGGATCGCCGAGGACAACATCCGGTCCGCCGGCGCCACGCCGTCGTTCCTCGGCTACGGCCAGCCCCCGTTCCCGGCCACCATCTGCGTCTCGGTCAACGACGAGGTGGTCCACGGGATCCCCGGTCCCCGGGTGATCGCCGAGGGCGACATCGTCTCCATCGACTGCGGCGCGATCGTCGACGGCTGGCACGGCGACGCGGCGATCACCGTGCCGGTGGGGGAGGTCTCCGCCCAGGCCCGCGAGCTGCTGCGGGTGACCGAGGAGTCGATGTGGCGAGGCTTCGCGGCGGCCCGGTTGGGTGGGCACGTGGGGGACATCTCGCACGCGGTGGAGCGTCACGTCCGGAGCAGCAGCCCCTTCGAGGTGGTCCAGGACTACACCGGTCACGGCATCGGCTCGGCCATGCATCAGCCGCCCAGCGTCCCCAACCACGGAAAGGCCGGCCGTGGCACGCGCCTGGTCGAGGGCCTCGCGCTGGCCGTGGAGCCGATGATCGTCGCCGGGGAACCGTGGACGCACACCACCGAGGACCGCTGGACGGTCCGGACCGATGACGGCTCGCTCGCCGCCCACTTCGAGAACACCTTCACGCTCACCCCCGAGGGTCCCTGGGTGCTGACCGCGCTCGACGGCGGTGCGGCGAAGCTCGCTGAGCTGGGCGTCCCCTGCGGCGGACGCTGACCGCTCCGACGTGGACTCGCGGCCCCGGAGCGCGGCATATCGGGGCAAAACACTCGATCGGCGGCGCGAGTGCCCGTCTGAACGGCGCACATCGGTGAACTGCGGCGCACCGATTAGGGTTGGCGCGCCTTGTCACGTAAACTGATGTGTCGGCCCAACGTGGGTCCTGTTTCGTGGCGCCCAGCGGCTGCCCGGCCAGTCCGGTGAACGAGAGTTCGCTCGGCTGCCCAGGGACGGGCTCCCCGACTTCTCCCACGAGGTCCACCGGCCGGCGTCGTACTCCGACGCCACGCCGGGCGGTTCCCGGGCCACGGTAGACCAGGTCAGATGACGTAGCGACAAGATTGTGGAGGACATGCCGAAGAAAGAAGGCGTGATCGAGATCGAAGGCACTGTTGTGGAGGCTCTTCCGAACGCCATGTTCCGGGTCGAGCTGAGCAACGGCCACAAGGTCCTCGCCCACATCAGCGGCAAGATGCGTCAGCACTACATCCGGATCCTTCCCGAGGACAGGGTCGTCGTCGAGCTCTCGCCGTACGACCTCACCCGCGGTCGGATCGTCTACCG
>JAWWPF010000197.1:0-9373 GCA_033850795.1 Nocardioidaceae bacterium
CCGTCGACGCCGCCGAGGTCCACGAACGCGCCGAAGTTCACGATCGAGGAGACGACGCCCTTGCGGATCTGGCCCTTCTGCAGCTGGGTCAGGAAGCCCTGGCGCACCTCGGACTGGGTCTGCTCCAGCCATGCCCGGCGCGAGAGGACGACGTTGTTGCGGTTCTTGTCGAGCTCGATGATCTTGGCCTCGAGCTCCTTGCCCACGTAGGGCTGCAGGTCGCGGACCCGGCGCATCTCGACCAGGGACGCCGGCAGGAAGCCGCGCAGGCCGATGTCGAGGATGAGGCCACCCTTGACCACCTCGATGACGGTGCCGGTGACGACGCCGTCCTCCTCCTTCACCTGCTCGATGGTGCCCCAGGCGCGCTCGTACTGGGCGCGCTTCTTGGACAGGATGAGCCGGCCTTCCTTGTCCTCCTTCTGGAGGACGAGGGCCTCGACCTTGTCGCCGACCGCGACGACCTCGGACGGGTCGACATCGTGCTTGATGGACAGCTCACGCGAGGGGATGACGCCCTCGGTCTTGTAGCCGATGTCGAGCAGGACCTCGTCGCGGTCCACCTTCACGATGGTGCCTTCGACGATGTCGCCGTCGTTGAAGTACTTGATGGTCGCATCGATCGCGGCGAGGAAGTCCTCCTCGGACCCGATGTCGTTGACGGCGACCTGCGGGGTGTCCGAGCGAGTGGGGGTGATCGTCATAGGGTTGTTGTGTTCCTTGGGATGGATGAAGTTGTCAGGACGCGCGGGGAGCCTGATTTCACTACCAGTGGGTCTGGGGTGCCGACGGCCAGGGTCATCGGCTGATAGCGAGCGAGAACCTGCTACGTCTGAGACTCCGGCAGACTCCTGCGCATCTCACAGGATACGCAACGCTGGGTACCGGAGTCCAACCCACGCGCAACCCCCCGTTGAGACGGCGCTCTTTCCCGTTGAGACGGCGCGCATTCCCATCGACCAGGCCCGCATCCGGCGTTCAGGGTACGGCGTGCAGGTCACCCGTCGTCGCCACGGCCAGGAGCAGCGCGTGCGCCCGCTCGGTGACCGGGTTCTCCCCACGCCGCGCAGCCAGGTCGACCAGGGCGTAGAGGTCCGCCGCGCGAGCCACGTCGAGCAGGTCCGGCCCGGCGTCCGGCACCCGCTCGCCAAACGCCCGGAGGACCGACTCGGTCAGGACGGGGTCGCGCTCGAACCGGAGCAGGTTGCCCAGGTCGGTCCCCGGTGCGCCGGCGTAGGCGAACTCCCAGTCCAGCAGCCCGGTCACCTCCAGGGTCACCGGGTCCACCAGCAGGTTCTCGGGGTTGACGTCCCCGTGCACGAGGCAGGTCCGCTCGACCCGGTCCAGGTGCGTCTCGGCCTGCTCGGCGACCTCGACCAGCCCGGCGTACTCCTCGGGCGACCAGTCCTCGATCGCGGTGCCGGATCGGTGAGCCTGCATGAAGTCCACCAGGCCCCCGGCCGGGAGCGGTGCCAGGCGGAGGTCCGCGTCGACGAACCGCCCGGGACGGAGCATCGGCATCGTCGCCAGGCGGGCCAGCAGGACGCCGAGCCAGCGGCCGACCGTGGCGCGGGCATCCTCCGCAAGCCGCGGCAGCAGCTCGTCGAGTCGCACCCCGGGTAGCAGCGAGGTGACGAGGAGCCCTGGAGCGCCCGCCGCCTCGTCCGGGCGCCGCACCTCGAGGACCTCGGGCACCGGGAGGAGCCCGCGCACCAGGCGCAGCATGGCGGCGTCGACGGCCGCCGCCTCCGGGCCGCGCTCGGCGCCGCGGTGGACGTAGAGCCGGACCACCGTCCGCTCCCCCGCCGCCTCGGCCAGGAACGTCTCGCCGCTGAACCCGCCTCCCGCGGGGGTCAGGGCGAACGCGTCGGTCACGGCGCCGATGGTGTCACCTCCTCGACTAGGGTCACGGGCGTGGTGCACCCGGGACGCCGTACCGTCTCCGAGGCGGAGACCCAGCGGGCCAACCGGCAGGACTGGGACCGGTACGCCGACGAGTACCAGGACACCCACGGGGCCTTCCTGCGCGACGTCGGCTTCATCTGGTCCCCCGAGGGCGTCGACGAGGCCGACGGCCGGATCCTCGGCGACGTGGCCGGACGCAGGGTCCTCGACGTCGGCTGCGGGGCCGCCCAGTGCGCCCGATGGCTCGGCACGAGAGGTGCCTCCCCGGTCGGCCTGGACATCTCCGAGAAGCAGCTCGGGCACGCGGCGCGGATCGACCGGGCCACCGGTCACCGGGTCCCGGTGGTGGCCGGTACGGCGACCGCGCTGCCGTTCGCGGACGCAACCTTCGACATCGTCTTCTCGGCGTTCGGAGCCCTGCAGTTCGTGCAGGACGCCGGACGCGCCGTCGAGGAGGCGGCGCGGGTGCTGCGGCCCGGCGGCAGGTTCGCGTTCTCCGTGACCCACCCGATCCGCTGGTGCCTGCCGGACGACCCGACCGGTGAGGGCCTGGTGGTGACCAGCTCGTACTGGGACCGGCGGCCCTATGTCGAGGAGGACGACGCGGGCCGGGTCACCTACGCCGAGCACCACCGCACGACCGGCGACTGGGTCGCCCACCTCTCGCGCAGCGGCTTCTGCCTGAGGGACCTCGTCGAGCCGGAGTGGCCGCAGGGGCACACCCGGGTCTGGGGCGGCTGGGGTCCCGAGCGGGGCCGCCTGCTGCCGGGGACGGCGATCTTCAGCGCCACGCTGACCCCGGCACGGGATGGCCGCGGCGACCGCCGCAGCCTCTAGGCTTCCACGGGTGAGCACCCGCACCGGCAGCCGAGAGACGCTGCGCGGCGGCGCGGTGATCGCGGTCGCGATGGGCGTCATGAACGTCACCACCTACGCCTTCACGATCCTCTCGGCTCGCCTCCTCGGACCCGCGGAGTACGGCGCCCTGGCAGCTGTCATGGGCCTGCTGCTGGTGGTCAACGTGCTTTCGCTGGGGCTGCAGGCCACCGGGGCGCGGCGGGTGAGCGCCGCACCGGGAGACCTCGCCGTCATCGAGCGCGAGGTGATGTCCACGAGCTACGCCTCTGCGGTCGTGCTGGGAGTGGTGGTCCTGCTCGCCGCACCGGTCGTCGCCGAGACGCTCAACCTCGACTCGTGGGCCGCACCCGCGCTGATCGCCGTCACCGCGGTCCCGCTGACCGTCATGGGCGGCCAGGCCGGCATCCTCCAGGGCGAGCAGCGGTGGGTGCCGCTGGCCGCCATCTACCTGTGCGTGGGCGTGGGCCGCCTGCTCTTCGGCGGCGTCACGCTCGTCCTCGACCCGGACACGGTCGGAGCGATGCTCGGGGTCGCGGCGGGGGCGTTCCTTCCCGTCGTCCTGGGCTGGTTCGTGCTGCGCCATCCCGACCGGCACCCGCACGGGCGCGCCGGGAGGACCCGCTGGCACGCCCCCCGGTGGGCGGCCGGTGGCGTCCTGCACGAGGTCGTGCACAACTCGCACGCGCTGCTGGCGTTCTTCGCGCTCTCGAACCTCGACGTGGTGGTGGCCCGGAGCACGCTGAGCGAGCACCAGGCCGGTCTCTACGCCGGCGGGCTGATCCTGGCGAAGGCCGTCCTGTTCCTCCCCCAGTTCGTCGTCGTCGTGGCCTTCCCCTCGATGTCGCGAACCGCCTCCGGCCGGCGGATGCACCTGCTCGGGCTCGTCCTGGTCCTGGCGATCGGCGCGGCCACGGTGCTGCTCACGGTGCTGCTGTCCCCGCTCGCCGTCGTCTTCATCGGCGGTGGCGAGTACGCGGCGCTGCAGGGCCGGCTCTGGGCCTTCGCCGTCCTGGGGACCCTGCTGGCGATGATCCAGCTGCTGGTCTACAACGTCGTGGCCCGCCAGCACCGGAGCATGGTGTTCGTGGTCTGGGCGGCGCTGGTCGTGGTCCTGTGCTCGACGCCGTTCCTCGGCTCGTTGACCGGGCTGCTCCGCGTGGTCGTGAGCGTGGACAGCGCGCTGTTCGTCGTACTGCTGCTGACCGGCCAGCGGGAGCCGCGAGGGGGCGGCCCGGCTCAGTGAGCCGCCTCGTGCCAGCTCGACCCGGTGCCCAGGGACACGTCGAGCGGCACCGTGAGGTCGGCGGCGGCCGCCATCTGCGCTCGGACCAGCCGCTCCAAGGGCTCCGCCTCGCCGTGCGCCACCTCGAAGACCAGCTCGTCGTGGACCTGCAGCAGCATCCGGGAGCGCAGTGACGAGGCGGTCAGCGCCTGGTCGACCTTGAGCATCGCGACCTTGATGATGTCGGCCGCGGACCCCTGGATCGGCGCGTTCAAGGCCATCCGCTCGGCCATCTCTCGACGCTGCCGGTTGTCGCTGGTCAGGTCCGGGAGGTAGCGGCGCCGGCCCAGGATCGTCTCGGTGAACCCGGTGCGCCGAGCCTCGTCGACCACACCGGCGAGGTAGTCGCGGATGCCGCCGAACGTCTCGAAGTACTCGTCCATCAGCCCTCGCGCCTCTGCCGGGTCGATCGCGAGCTGCTGCGCCAGGCCGTAGGCGGACAGGCCGTAGGCCAGCCCGTAGTTCATCGCCTTGATCTTCGCCCGCATCTGCGGGGTCACCTCGCCGGCGTCCACGCCGAAGACCCGGGACGCCGTCACGGAGTGGAAGTCGCGGCCGGACCGGAACGCCTCGATCAGCAGGGCGTCCTCGGAGAGGTGCGCCATGATCCGCATCTCGATCTGGCTGTAGTCGGCGGTGAGCAGCGACTCGTGCTCGGGGCCGACGACGAACGCCTCCCGGATGCGCCGCCCCTCCTCGGTGCGGATGGGGATGTTCTGCAGGTTGGGATCGGTGGAGGACAGCCGCCCGGTGGCCGCGATCAGCTGGTTGAACGTGGTGTGGATGCGGCCGTCCGGCGCGACGGTCTTGAGCAGCCCCTCGACGGTCTGCCGCAGCCGCGAGACGTCGCGGTGCCGCAGGAGGGCCAGCAGGAACGGGTGCTCGGTCTTGACGTGCAGCGCCTGCAGGGAGTCGGCGTCGGTGGTGTAGCCGGTCTTCGTCCGCTTGGTCTTGGGCATCCCGAGCTCCTCGAACAGCACCACCTGCAGCTGCTTGGGGGACCCGAGGTTGATCTCCTTGCCGATGACCGCGAACGCCTCGTCGGCGGCCCGTTTCACCTCGCCGGCGAAGTGCGCCTCGAGGGACTCCAGCTGGTCGATGTCGACGGCCACGCCCACCCGCTCCATCTCGGCGAGCACCAGGACGAGGGGCAGCTCGACCTCGGTCAGCAGGCGGGTCCCGCCGCGGTCCTCGAGCTCCTGGTCGAGGGCCTCCGCGAGGTCGAGCACCGCCCGGGCCTGGAGCATCGCCGCATCGGCCAGCCCGTGCGCCGGGTCCTCACCCAGCCCGTCCAGGGTCAGCTGGCCCTGGTCACCGGGATCCTCGGCCTTGAGCTCGCGCTTGAGGTAGCGCAGGGTCAGGTCCGCGAGGTCGTAGGAACGCTGGTCCGGACGCGCCAGGTAGGCCGAGAGCGCGGTGTCGCGCTCCAGGCCCTCCAGGCGCCAGCCCCGGGCGGCGAGCGCCAGCATCGGGCCCTTGGCGTCGTGCATCACCTTGCGCACGGAGGCGTCCGCGAGCCAGCCGGCCAGGGCCGCGTCGTCGTCAGGGGTGACCTGCTCGACGTCGAACCACGCCGCGGCGCCGTCGCCCGAGGCCAGCGCGACCGCGAACACGTCCCCCGTGCCGGCCCGCCAGGTGCCCTGGACCTGAACCCCGACCCGGCCGGCGCCGACCGCGTGCGCCCGGAGCCAGTCACCGAGCCCGCCCGGGGCCAGCCGTGTCCCGTCGAGGTGGAACCCGCTGTCGTCGATCTCCTCCTCGGACTCCAGGGTCGCGAACAGCCGATCCCGAAGGACCCGGAACTCCAGGCTGTCGAAGAGGGTGTGCACCTCCTGCCGGTCCCACGGCCGGGCGGCGAGGTCGGTGGGCCTCAGCGGGAGGGGGAGGTCGCAGACCAGCGCGTTGAGCCGGCGGTTGCGTATGACGTCACCGAGGTGCTCGCGGAACGAGTCGCCGGCCTTGCCCTTGATGGCATCGGCGTTGCGGATGACGTTGTCCAGGCCGTCGTACTGGCTGATCCACTTGGCGGCGGTCTTGGGGCCGACGCCGGGGACGCCTGGCAGGTTGTCGGAGCTCTCCCCCACCAGCGCGGCGACCTCGGGGTACCGCTCGGGAGGCACGCCGTAGCGTTCCTGGACGGCCTCCGGCGTGATGCGCGCCATCTCCGAGACCCCGCGGCTCGGGTAGAGGATCGTCGACCGGTCCGTGACCAGCTGGAAGGCGTCCCGGTCCCCGCTGCAGATCAGCACCTCGAAACCCTCGTCGAGCGCCTCGGTGGTCAGCGTGCCGATCACGTCGTCGGCCTCGTAGCCGTCCTTCTCGACGGTCGCGATCCGCAGCGCGGCGAGCACCTCCTTGATCAGGGAGACCTGACCTGAGAACTCGCTGGGCGAGGTGGACCGGTTGGCTTTGTACTCGGAGTACTCCTCGGACCGGAAGGTCTGCCGGGAGACGTCGAAGGCGACGCCGACGTGCGTGGGCTGCTCGTCGCGGAGCACGTTGATGAGCATCGAGGTGAACCCGTAGACCGCGTTGGTGTGCTGGCCGGTCGTCGTCGAGAAGTTCTCGACCGGGAGCGCGAAGAACGCCCGGTAGGCCAAGGAGTGGCCGTCGAGCAGGAGCAGACGAGGCCGGTCCCCGGACGAGGCGGCCGCGGCGGAGGACGGAGCAGTGGCGACGGGCTGAGCTGGCACGGGCCAACCCTAGTGGCCCCCACCCCCCGACCCGGTCGACGAGGCCGGACCTCAGGAAGGACGGGCCTGCGAGCGGCGCATCGAGCGACGCTGCACCAGGACCTGGCCGACGCTGCGGTGGCTTCGCGCTCCCACCCGGGCGGCCGCCGGCGGCTCGATGGGCAGCTTGCTGCGCAGGGCGGCGACCGTCGCGCCACGGACCACGGCGATCTGGCCGAACCCGAGCCGGGCCATGAAGCGGTTGGCGTCCCGGGAGCTCACGGCGGCGGCGGCCAGCACGTGGGGAGTGTCCTTCTCCTCCGCCCACGTCACGGTCGCCTCCATCAGCGCGCGGCCGACACCGTGCCTGCGGTGGCTGTCGAGGACCTGCAGATGCTTGGCGTACACCGCGAGGTCGCCGTGGATCGGGGTCAGCGATGTCCGGGTGAGGTGTACGGCGCCCACGACCTGGTCGTCGACGACGGCGACGAGGAGCCGCTGGTCGACGTCCGCGGCTATCCGCGCCACTGCCGCGGCCGCGTCCTGCAGCGCCGGCTCCGCACCGTCGTGGCCGGTCGCCCGGCCCGGGCCCCATACGTCGAGGAGAGCCGCCGCGTCCTCCGGCGAAGCATCACGGATCTGCACGCAGCTACGCGACACGTCAGGCACCCCTTCCAGCCGAAAAAGCCCCGCGAGAACGGACGCGGATCCGCCGCGACCAGGTCCGGCGAGCAGGCACCCCCCGAAAGCTCACGAACCGGACCGAGGTGAGAGGTTACGCCTACGGAAGGCAGCCTGGGTAGCCGGGTCTGCCGAGCGGTGGACGGACGGTAAACCAGCCGCGACCGCCTCCCAGGACCTGCCCGAACCACCCACCCGCCCGACCCGCGAGGAGGACCGTGTTCCCCGGCATCGGAACCGTCGTGAACATGGCCGCCGTGCTCGTCGGCGCCACCGTGGGCGTCCTGGTAGGACACCGGCTCAGCCACCGGACCCGGGACGTCGTGACCGACGCCCTCGGGCTGGTGACCCTGCTGATCGCCGCCTCGGCCGCAGCCAGCATCTCGGACGAGGCCTGGTCCCGAGCGGTCGGCAGCAGCGCTCCGACGCTGATCGTGCTCGGGTCCCTCGTCCTCGGGGGGATCGCCGGGTCCGTGCTCGGCATCGAACGGCGGCTCGAGGGCTTCGGCGGCTGGCTCCAGGGCCGCCTCCGGGCGCGGGCCGCCCGCAGGACCCGGACCGACCGGGGCGGCACGCGGGTCCGGTCCACGGCGGAGCCCTCGGACCGGCTGCGGTTCATCGAGGGCTTCGTCACCAGCTCACTGGTGTTCTGTGTCGGGCCGCTCACCGTCCTGGGCTCGCTCAGCGACGGGCTCGGGAAGGGCGCCGACCAGCTCTTCCTCAAGTCCGCGCTCGACGGGTTCGCCGCGATCGCGTTCGCCGCCTCCCTCGGTTGGGGCGTCGCGGCGAGCGCCCTGTCCGTGCTCGTGGTGCAGGGATCCCTGACGGCGCTGGGTGCGCTCCTCGGCAACGTCCTGCCTGCCGCCGAGCTCGCCGCGCTGACGGCCACGGGCGGACTGATGCTCGTCGGCGTCTCGCTGCGCCTGCTCAAGATCAAGCCGGTGCCGGTCGGCGACCTGCTCCCCGGGCTGGTCCTGGCACCGCTGCTGACCGCGGTCGTCGCGGCGCTGCGGTGACGTCTGCCGGGTCACCCGCAGCGGCGAACCCGGGACTGTTGCCGTCAAGTTGGCGCGAAGGCCGTGTGGGCGCCTGGATTGGACCTAGGGTGACACCTGCCAGGGCTGAGCGCGCCGGCCTCGACGTCGGTCATGATCCGCGTCACGCTTTGTCGCTATAGTCCCGCGTCACAGGTGCCGAAGGCGAGCGACAGGAGTCCCATGCAGGCCTGCCCGAGAAGCATCTCCGCGCTGGTGGTCGCGGTGCTCGCCCTCGCAGCCCTGGTCGCCTGGTCGGGTGGGCCGGCGTCGGCTGCGCCGCTGCCAAGCGCGGCCGCCGCGGCGTGCATCAAGCCACCGCCTCGCAACGACGACACCATCCACATCCAGGGCTGCCTCAGCGACCTGCGGAGGAAGCCGGCGAGGGCCGTCCCCGACGTGAAGATCAATGTCGAGGACGAGACCGGCAAGGTCGTCGGCAAGGGCACGAGCAACGCCTCGGGAGTCTTCGACATCCCGCTCCCCGGCAAGTCCATCGACAATCTCGGCAAGACGTTCACGATCAGGATCGACAAGGCCTCCTTGCCCGGGGGGACGGCGTTGCGCAACCCCAGGCAGGTGGCGCTGAAGGAGTCGCTGAAGCTCGACAGCGACGTCTTCGTCACCTTCCCCATCGGCAACGAGCCTGCGGGCGGGACGAGCACGGCCGTGCAGGGGCTCCAGCTCGCGGTGGGTGGGCTGGTCTTCGCGCTGTGCCTCGCGATGGCCGCGCTGGGCCTGTCGATGATCTTCGGTACGACGGGGCTGACCAACTTCGCCCACGGCGAGCTGGTCACGTTCGGGGCCCTGGTGGCCTACGGCGTGGACGCCCTGCCTGGCGAGGTCAGGGTCGGGGGCACGAACGTCACCGTGGCCGCAGGCGTCGTGGCCGCGATCATCTTCTCGGCGCTGTTCGGCTACCTCAACGACCGCGGCCTCTG
>JAWWPF010000221.1:0-3277 GCA_033850795.1 Nocardioidaceae bacterium
CTCGAGCCCGGTGGCGTTGTCGCCCCGGGCGCTGCCGAATCGCAGCGTGTAGTAGATCCCGGCGAAGGCCGAGACCACCCCGGTGAGCACGAACGCGACCAGCTTGGCGCGGGCCACGTCGACGCCGGAGAAGTGCGCCGCCTCGGAGTTGAGGCCGATGTCGAACAGGCCCCGGCCGAAGGAGGTGAAGTGCAGCAGGACTGCGAAGGCGACGGCCAGCACCACGATCGGGACGAGGATGTAGGGCAGCCGGTTGTTCGAGAACCCCTGCTGCGCGAGGTTGGTCCACTTCAGCGGGAAGTCGGTCACGGCCTTCGTACCGAGGATCCCGACCGCGATCCCGCGGTAGAGGGCCAGCGTCCCGATCGTCACCGCGAGCGACGGCAGGCCGACGTACGCCACCAGGAACCCGTTGAGCAGCCCGCACAGCACCCCGGCGACCAGTGCCACCAGGCCGGCGAGCGGGATCGACAGGCCGCTGTGGTGCAGCTGACCGACGAGCACGCTGCTCAGGCCGACCACGCTGGCCACGGACAGGTCGATCTCACCGGTGACGATGACCAGCGTCATCGGCAGCGCGATCAGCAGGATCGGCGCGGCGTCGAGGATCAGGAACGGCAAGGTGAGTGGTCCGGAGAAGTTCGGGACCATCGCGTTGGACCACAGCACGACGATCACGAGAAGGGCGATGACCGCCATCTCACGGGTCAGCAGGACCCGGCGCCACAGCGGCTGCGCGTGCTCGGCGTAGCTGCGGGTGCTGGTGAGGGTGGTCATGCGGCATCCCTTGCCTCGATGAGCTTGCGCGAGCGCCGGGCGGACAGGACGCGGTCGAGGATGATCGCCCCGAGGATCAGCGCGCCGACGACGGCCTGCTGCCAGAAGTCCTGGATGCCGAGGATCGGCAGCGCCCGGTTGATGGTGATCAGCAGGACGGCGCCGATGGCGGCGCCCCACACCGTCCCGCTGCCGCCGAAGATCGCGACGCCACCGATCACGACGGCGCCGACGGCCTGCAGCTCGATGCCGGTGCCGGCGCCCGAGCTGATCGTGCCGTAGCGGGCTGCGTAGAGGACCCCGGCGAGCCCGGCCAGCGCGCCGGAGAGGACGAACGCGCCGATCACCCGGCGACGCACCTTCAGCCCGTAGAGCTGGGCCGCGTCGGGATCCGACCCGATCGCGTACATGTCGCGTCCGGCGCGTGCGGTGTAGAGGAAGTACCCGACCACGGCGAGTACGACGACCGCGATGATGAAGAGCACCGGGATGGACAGGATCGTCTTGGTCCCGAGCGACAGGAACCCGTCGGGCATGTCCGAGGCGTTGATCCGGTTGCTGCCGGCCCAGGTCAGCACGACGCCGCGGTAGATGTAGAGCGTGCCGAGCGTGATCACCAGCGCCGGAACCCGGCCCAGCGCAACCAGGAGGCCGTTGACCAGGCCGAGGGCGGCGCCGACGAGCAGGGCCGCCAGGAAGACGACGACAACGGGGATCCCCGGCTGGTCGACGAACAGCCGACCGGTGAGGTATGCCGTGAGCGCGAGGATCGAGCCGACCGAGAGGTCGACGTTGCGGGTGATGATCACCACCGCCTCGCCGACCGCGAGCAGGATCAGGATCGACGGGGTGAGCAGCAGGTCGCGCCAGCTGTTCGAGCTGAACAGGAAGCTGGAGGTCTTGGCGGTGGCCGCGGCGATCACCAGCAGGAGCACGAGCGCGATGGCGATCTCGCGGGACCGGATCACGGTGGTGACCGCCCGTGCGAGAGGCGACATCCTGCTGGGCTCCACCATCGCCGCCGTGTCGGCGGCGAGGCCGGTATGCGCCTCGTGGGTCGACAGGTCGCTCATCGGGTCGCCTCCAGGCTGTGGGTCGCCGCCCTCATGACGGTCTCGGGAGTGGCCTCGTCACGGGCGAGGTCGGCGGTGAGCCGGCCCTCGCAGACGACCAGCACTCGGTCGGCCATGCCGAGCACCTCGGGGAGCTCGGAGGAGATCATCAGGATCGCCAGGCCCTCGCCGGCCAGCTCGGACAGCAGCCGGTGCACCTCGGCCTTGGTGCCGACGTCGATGCCGCGGGTCGGCTCGTCGATGATCAGCAGCGACGGGTCGGTGGCCAGCCACTTGGCGATGACCACCTTCTGCTGGTTCCCGCCGCTCATCGTCGCCGCGTCCATGTCCAGGGCACCGGTCTTGACCTCGAGGCGGCCCGCCCAGGGACCGGCTGCCCGGCTCTCCGCCCTCTGGGTCAGCAGTCCTGCCTTCGACAGGGAGGAGCGGATGACGCCGGCCACGTTGCGGGCCACCGACGCCTCGGTCACGAGTCCTTGCTTGCGCCGATCCTCGGGGACGAAGGCCATGCCCGCGCGGATCGCCGCTCGCGGGTTGTGCGGCGGGACCGGCTTGTCGTGCAGCCGCACGCTGCCCGCGTCGTACCTGTCGACGCCGAAGACGGCGCGGGCGATCTCGCTGCGACCGGCCCCGACCAGGCCGGCGAGGGCGACGATCTCACCGGCGCGGACCTCGAAGCCGATGTCGTGGAAGACGCCGGCGGACGTGAGCCCCTCGACGCTGAGCACCGGCTCCCCGATGGCCGCCGCGGTCTTCGGGAACAGGTCGCTGACCTCGCGCCCGACCATCAGCGCGACGGTCTCGTCGACCGCGGTGTCGGCGACGGGGTTGGTGGCGATGTAGCGGCCGTCCCGCATCACGGTGACGGTGTCGCACAGCGAGAAGACCTCGTCGAAGCGGTGCGAGATGAAGATCAGCGCCCGGCCCTCGTCGCGCAGGCTGCGGGCCACCGCGAACAGCCGCTCGACCTCGACCCCGCTGAGCGCGGCGGTCGGCTCGTCCATGATCAGCACCCGCGCCTCGAGCGAGATGGCCTTGGCGATCTCGATGATCTGCTGGTCCGCGATGGACAGGCCCTCGGCGGGCCGCCGCGGGTCGAGGTGCACGCCGAGCCGCGCGAACAGCCGCTCGGCCTCCGCGTACATGGCGCGACGGTCGATGCGCCGACCCCCGGCCAGCGGCTGGCGGCCCATGAACAGGTTCTCGGTGACCGACAGGTCCGGGAACAGCGTCGGCTCCTGGTAGATCACCGCGATGCCGGCCGCTTTGGACTCCGCCGTCGAGCCGAAGTCCACGCTCTCCCCGGCCAGCAGGACCTCGCCGCCGTCACGGTGGTGCACCCCGGACACGATCTTGACCAGCGTGGACTTGCCCGCGCCGTTCTCCCCCACCAGCGCGTGGATCGACCCGCTCGCCAGCTGCAGGGA
>JAWWPF010000230.1:0-10754 GCA_033850795.1 Nocardioidaceae bacterium
CCGTCGACCTGGTCGTCGGCGACCTGTCGTTCATCTCCCTGGCGCTCGTCCTCGATGCGCTGCTTGCGGTGACCTCCGCCGACGGGGACCTCGCCCTGATGGTCAAGCCACAGTTCGAGGTCGGCAAGGACCGGGTCGGCAGGGGCGGCGTGGTCCGCGACCCGCTGCTGCGTGGCGACGCCGTCCTGGCCGTGGCCTCGGCCTCGGCGATCCGCGGCTGGGGCGCCTGGGCGGTGACGACCAGCCCGCTGCCCGGGCCGTCGGGGAACGTGGAGTACTTCTTGTGGCTGCGACGTGGCGACGCCCGGGTCGGCGAGACCGAGATCCGCGCGGAGGTACGGCGCACCGCCGGACTGGGGGCGCCCGGTGAGAGGGTAGGACCGTGACCAGCTCCCCGAGCGACCCCGGCGCACGCCGCGTCCTGGTGATCGCGCACACCGGGCGGCAGGACGCGCGCGAGGTCGCGGGACAGTTCTGCCGGGCCCTGAACACGTTCGGCATCCTGCTGCGGCTGCTGGAGGACGAGGCGGCCGAGCTGGACCTCCGGCTCCCCGACGTCGAGGAGGTCAAGCCGAGCGCCGACGCGGCCGCCGACTGCGAGGTCGTGGTGGTGATCGGCGGCGACGGCACCATCCTTCGCGCCGCGGAGCTGGCCCGCGAGTGCGGGACGCCGCTGCTCGGGATCAACCTCGGGCACGTGGGCTTCCTCGCCGAGGCCGAGTCCGACGACGTCGAGTACACCATCGACGCGATCGTCAACCGTCGCTACTCCTCCGAGGAGCGACTGACCCTCGACGTGTCGGTCTACCGAGACGCGGAGGGCGACAAGGAGCTGGTCTGCACGACCTGGGCGCTCAACGAGGCCAGCGTGGAGAAGGCGTCGCGCGAGCGGATGATCGAGGTCGTCGTGGAGATCGACGGCCGGCCGTTGTCCCGATGGGGCTGCGACGGGGTCGTCTGCGCCACGCCGACGGGCTCGACGGCCTACAACTTCAGCGCCGGTGGCCCGATCGTGTGGCCCGGGGTGGAGGCCCTCCTCATGGTGCCGATCAGCGCGCACGCGCTCTTCGCGCGGCCGCTGGTGGTGTCCCCCGGCTCGGTCCTCGCCGTCGAGGTGATGGCGCGCACCCACGGCTCGGGCGTCCTGTGGGCCGACGGCCGCCGCACCGTGGACCTTCCGCCCGGCGCGCGGATCGAGGTGCGCCGCGGCCGCATGCCGGTGCGGCTCGTCCGCCTCCACGAGGCGCCCTTCACCGACCGGCTCGTCGCCAAGTTCGGCCTGCCGGTGAGCGGCTGGCGAGGCAACGCCGAGCGCCGCCGTCGCAACGGCGGAGGTGTCCTCGATGATTGAGGAGCTGCGGATCACCTCGCTCGGAGTGATCGAGGAGTCGGTGCTGGAGCTCGGACCGGGGTTCACCGTGATCACCGGCGAGACCGGAGCCGGCAAGACCATGGTCGTGACCGCGCTGGGACTGCTGCTCGGTGGCCGCGCCGACACCGGTGCCGTCCGCAGCGGAGCCCGGTCGGCTCGCGTCGAGGGCCTGGTGCGGGTCCCGCCTGCGGACGGCAAGCACCTCGAGGCAGCCGTCGACGAGGCCGGGGGTCAGGTCGAGGAGGGTCGCCTGCTCGTGGCGCGGCAGATCTCCGCGGAGGGACGCTCGCGCGCGTTCGCCGGGGGCGCCTCCGTGCCGGTGTCCACGTTGTCCTCCCTGGCCGACTCGCTGGTGGCCGTGCACGGCCAGTCCGACCAGCACCGGCTCCTGCAGCCGTCGGCGCAGCGCGACGCCCTCGACAGCTTCGCGGGGCCCGAGGCGCTCGCGCTGCGCGCCAGGCTCGGCCGGGGCTACGCCGCCCTGCGGTCGACGGAGACCGGGCTCGCCGACGTGGTGCACTCCGCCCGCGAACGCGCCCGGGAGGCGGACCTGCTCCGTCTCGGGCTCGCGGAGGTGGAGGCGGTAGACCCGCAGAGCGGGGAGGACGCCGCGCTCGCGGCCGAGGAGGGTCGGCTCGGCTTCGCCGACACCCTGCGCACCGCAGCGGAGCAGGCCCGGGAGTGTCTGTCCGCCGACGAGGGTCCGGACGCCCTGGGCGCCGTGTCGGCGGCTCGCAAGCTGCTGGACGGCGTGCGGGAGCACGACCCGGAGGCGGCGGCCCTCGCGGACCGGCTGGCCGAGATCAGCTACCTGCTCTCCGACGTGGCCGCGGACGTGTCGTCGTACGCCTCGAGCGTGGAGACCGACCCGGTGCGGCTGGAGGCCGTGTCGCTGCGGCGCGCCGCGCTGGTGGGACTGACCCGCAAGTACGGCGACACCGTCGACGACGTCCTCGCCTGGGCCGAGCACTCCGCCGCACGCCTGCTCGAGCTCGACGACACCGACGGCCGGATCGCGGAGCTCGCCGCGCGGCGCGACCGGATCCGGGCCGAGCTCGCCGAGATCGCTGCCTCCCTGTCGACGGCCCGCGCGGAGGCCGCTGAACGGCTGGCCGCGACGGTGACCGCGGAGCTGGCCTCGCTGGCCATGCCCCACGCCGAGCTCCGGGTCTCGGTCTCGCAGACCGAGGACGAGAGCGGCCTTCCGGTCGGCGACAGGTCGCTGGCCTTCTCGGCGACCGGCGTCGACGACGTCGAGCTGCTGCTGGCCGCCAACCGTGGAGCGGTGCCGCGGCCGCTCGGCAAGGGCGCCTCGGGCGGTGAGCTGTCCCGGGTGATGCTCGCGGTCGAGGTCGCGCTGGCGGCCACCAACCCCGTCCCGACCTTCGTCTTCGACGAGGTGGACGCCGGGGTGGGCGGCAAGGCGGCGGTGGAGGTGGGGCGCCGGCTGGCGATGCTGGCGCGGCGGGCCCAGGTCCTGGTCGTGACCCACCTGCCGCAGGTCGCCGCGTTCGCGGACCGGCACGTGGTCGTGGTCAAGAGCAGCGACGGGACCGTGACGACCTCCGGTCTGACGGTCCTCGACGACGCGGGGCGGGTCCGCGAGCTGTCCCGGATGCTGGCCGGGCTCGAGGACTCCGAGACCGCGCTGGCGCATGCGGAGGAGCTGCTGGCCACGGCTCGGGAGTCCCGTTCCGGGGTCTCCTGAGGCCCACACAACGCCCGGTCCCGATCCCCGGCCACGCCTCCCGGCCGCGGCGTCCGGGCACGGTGCCCGGGGCGTGGCGCACACGCCCGGGGACCTCCCTGGAATGCTGGTGGCCGCGTGTCAGGATTGCCGGGTCATGAGATTCTCCCCCCGTCACCACGCCGTCGATGGCCTGCCCGGAGTGACGGGCACGGTCCGGATGGACCGCCGGACCGGTTCGCTGCTCCGGCGGCTCCGGCCCGGCGACATTGCCGTCATCGACCACCTGGACCTGGACCGCGCCAGTGCCGAGGCGCTCGTCGAGCGAGGCGTGGTCGCCGTCCTCAACGCGTCGGCCTTCATCTCCGGTCGGTACCCCAACCTCGGCCCTGAGGTGCTGGCCGGCTCCGGTGTGGTGCTGCTCGACGGGATGGGACCGGAGATCTTCTCCAGGCTGCAGGACGGCAGCGAGGTGCGGATCCACGAGGGGTCGGTGCTGCGCGGGGCCGACGAGGTCGCCTCCGGGCGCCGGCTGGGGCCGGACGACGTCCGCGCGCTGATGGACGCCGCCCGGAGCGGCCTCTCCGCGCAGCTGCAGAGCTTCACGCACGACACCACCGAGTACCTCCGCCGTGAGGAGGACCTGCTCCTCCACGGCCAAGGGGTCCCGGACCTCGACATCACGCTCACCGGTCGTCCGGTCGTGGTCGTGGTCCGCGACTACGACTACCGGGACGACCTGCGCCGGCTGCGGCGGTTCGTCCGCGAGCAGCGTCCGGTCCTGGTGGGCGTCGACGCCGGCGCGGACGCGCTGCTCGCCGCGGGGCACCGTCCCGACATCGTGGTCGTCGGGCAGGGTGGGCTCGGGCAGAGCGGGCAGAACGGGGCGGGCGACCAGGGGAGCACCGTCTCGGACAAGGCGCTGCGGGTGGCCCGGGAGATCGTGCTCCACACGGACCGGTCGGGACGGGCCACCGGCGCGGAGCGCCTGAGCCGGCTGGGCCTGCGGTACCGGACCATGGCCGCGTCCGGCACCTCCGAGGATGTCGCGCTGCTGCTCGCCGATGCACGAGGGGCCGCGCTGCTCATCGCGGTCGGCACCCACGCCACCCTCGACGAGTTCCTCGACCGGCAGAGAGCCGGCCTGGCGAGCACCTTCCTGACCCGGTTGCGGGTCGGGCCCAAGCTGGTCGACGCGAAGGGCGTGCCGCAGCTGTACGCCGGTCGGGTGCGCCTGTGGCACCTCGCGGTGGTGCTGCTCGCCGGGTTCCTCGCCCTCGGGGTGGCGGTGGCCGCCACACCGACCGGTGGCGACTGGTGGTCCGCAGTCCGCGACGCCCTGTCCGACGTACTCCAGTGGATTCAAGGACTCTTCACGTGATCTCGTTCCGGTACCACATCGTGTCCATCGTCTCGGTCTTCCTCGCCCTCGCCATCGGGGTGGCGCTCGGCGGCGGTCCGCTGAAGGGCAAGGTCGACAACACGCTGGTCGACCAGGTGAAGAGCGACCGGCAGGTCAAGAGCCGTCTGCAGAACGAGATCGCCAGCCTGCGCGGCAGCAACGCGTTCACCGACGACTTCGCGGCGACCGTGGCGCCCAAGGTGCTCGGCGGCACGCTGCGAGGGCGCGTGGTGACGCTCGTGGTGCTGCCCACGGCACGCGAGACCGACGTCGCCGGGCTCAAGAACATGGTGGCCCTCGCCGGCGGCACGGTCGGCGGAACGCTGCGCGTCGGCAACAAGCTGGTCGACGTCGGCGACAAGCAGCTTGTCGACGAGCTCGGGAAGCAGATGGAGACTCGTGCCTCGGGCGTCGACGTCCCGGCCGATGCGAGCGCCTACGACCGCATGGGACTGCTGATCGGACGTGCCGTCGGCGCCCCCGGCGCGGGCGGCGGCACGGTGGACGGTACGTCGACGAGCGTGCTGGGTGCGCTCGACGCGGCGAGCCTGATGTCGGCCGACGGCAGGCTGAACAGGCGCGGTGACCTGGTGCTGTTCGTCACCGGGGGAGGACAGGGCGGCAACGCCGAGCAGAAGGGCGCCAGCACGATCGTCACCACGATGATCCGTGCGGTGGACTCGGAGACCGCCGGCACCGTCCTGGCCGGTCCGGTTGCGTCGGCCCGCGGCAACGGGCAGGTCAAGGCGCTGCGCGACGACGTCGGCGCCGCCCGGGACGTGTCCACGGTGGACTCGCTGGGTCGCACGGCGGGGGAGGTCGTGACGGTGCTGGCGCTGGCCGGGCAGGCGTCGGGGAAGACCGGGCAGTACGGAGCGGTGGACGCCGCGGACGGGGCCATGCCCGGAGCGCAGCAGAGCGCGACTGGGTGACCCGGGGCCGGCATCGGCGCGGCTCTCACCGCGCATGGGTGGCGTTGGTAGGCTAGAACCCCGTGGAGGGTCCTCACGCCGCAGTCGATCGACGTAGGGTCCGACCGCCGCAGCCGCACCCCCCATTGCTGACCATGGGCCGACCACGGGAGTTCACTTGGCCGCTTCGCCGTACTCGTCCTCGGGACCGACCAAGCACGTCTTCGTCACCGGTGGGGTCGCGTCCTCGCTCGGCAAGGGCCTGACCGCCTCGAGCCTGGGCAGCCTCCTGAAGGCCCGCGGCCTGCGGGTCACGATGCAGAAGCTCGACCCCTACCTCAACGTCGACCCGGGCACGATGAACCCGTTCCAGCACGGCGAGGTCTTCGTGACCAACGACGGCGCGGAGACCGACCTCGACATCGGGCACTACGAGCGCTTCCTCGACACCGACCTCGCCGGCATGGCCAACGTGACGACCGGCCAGGTCTACTCCCAGGTGATCGCCAAGGAGCGCCGCGGCGACTACCTCGGCGACACGGTGCAGGTGATCCCGCACATCACCAACGAGATCAAGGACCGGGTCCGGGCGATGGCCGGACCGGACGTGGACGTCGTGATCACCGAGATCGGCGGCACGGTGGGCGACATCGAGTCGCTGCCGTTCCTGGAGGCGGCCCGCCAGGTGCGTCACGACGTCGGCCGCGACAACGTCTTCTTCCTGCACGTCTCGCTGGTGCCCTACATCGGGCCCTCGGGCGAGCTCAAGACCAAGCCGACCCAGCACTCCGTCGCGGCCATGCGCTCCCTCGGCCTGCAGCCCGACGCGATCGTCTGCCGGTCGGACCGGCCGATCCCGGAGTCGATGAAGCGCAAGATCTCGCTGATGTGCGACGTCGACAACGAGGCG
Source organism: Nocardioidaceae bacterium (assembly GCA_033850795.1). Classification (GTDB taxonomy): domain Bacteria; phylum Actinomycetota; class Actinomycetes; order Propionibacteriales; family Nocardioidaceae; genus Nocardioides_B. The sequence continues at coordinate 6,283 of JAWWPF010000230.1, forward strand.
GTCGTCAACGCCAGCGACGCTCCGTCGATCTACGACATCCCCAAGGTGCTGCACTCGGAGGGTCTCGACGCCTACGTCGTACGCCGGCTGAACCTGCCGTTCCGAGACGTGGACTGGACCGAGTGGGACGACCTGCTGCGGCGGGTCCACCATCCCGCCGAGCAGGTCAGCGTGGCGCTGGTCGGCAAGTACGTCGACCTGCCGGACGCCTATCTCTCGGTGGCCGAGGCCATGCGCGCCGGAGGGTTCGCGCACGAGGCCAAGGTGAACCTGGTGTGGGTCCCCTCCGACGAGTGCCAGACCCAGGAGGGCGCCGCCCGGCACCTGGCCGACGTGGACGCGATCTGCATCCCGGGCGGCTTCGGGATCCGCGGCATCGAGGGCAAGGTCGGCGCCCTGGAGTACGCCCGGACCCACGGCATCCCCACCCTCGGGCTGTGCCTGGGGCTGCAGTGCATGGTCATCGAGTACGCCCGCAACGTCGCGGGGATCCAGGGCGCGGACTCCACCGAGTTCCACCCCGGCTGCTCGGAGCCGGTGATCGCGACGATGGACGAGCAGAAGCAGTTCGTCGAGGGAGCCGGCGACCTCGGCGGCACCATGCGGCTGGGCCTCTATCCCGCCGAGCTGCTGAGGGGTTCGGTGGTCAGCGAGACCTACGGCGAGGCCAAGATCGAGGAGCGGCACCGGCACCGCTACGAGGTCAACAACTCCTACCGGGACCGCCTCGAGAAGGCTGGGCTGGTGTTCTCCGGCAGGTCGCCCGACGACCGCCTGGTCGAGTTCGTGGAGCTGCCCCGCGAGGTGCATCCCTACTACGTGTCCACCCAGGCCCACCCCGAGCTCCGGTCCCGGCCGACGCGGCCGCACCCGCTGTTCTCCGGCCTGGTGCGCGCGGCCATCGCCCGCCAGAAGGAGCTGCAGTTCCCGATCGACGAGAGCACGCTGCGTCCACGCGTGGCCGAGGAGCCGGCGGGCTCGGTCGTATGAGCGAGTCGGAGTCGCTGCCCGAGGGACCGGACGAGATGGCCGACCAGCCGGCGTCGTGGCAGGTGCACGACGTGGAGCGGATCTGGGACGGGCCGGCGCCGTTCTCGGTGCGCCGCGACATGATCTCGGCGCCGGGACACCCCGACGAGACCTTCGGCCGGCTGGTCCTCGAGCACCCCGGCGCGGTCGTCGTGCTGGCCCTCGACGAGCAGGAGCGGGCCCTCGTCCTGCACCAGTACAGGCACCCGGCGCTGCAGCGCATGGTCGAGCTCCCCGCGGGGCTGCTCGACGTGGAGGGAGAGGACCCGCTCGAGGCGGCGAAGCGAGAGCTGCGCGAGGAGGGACTCGTCCTGGCCGACCGCTGGTCCCACCTGTTCACGACGTACTCCTCACCGGGGCTCTCGAGCGAGAAGATCTCCTACTTCCTGGCCGAGGGCCTCTCCAGCGCCGAGGACCGCGCCGGCTTCCAGCCGGAGCACGAGGAGCTCGACATGACGCTGTCGTGGGTGCCGGTCCAGGAGCTGCTCGACGGGGTTCGCGAGGGTCGCATCAGTGACGGGCCGACCGCCCAGGCGGTGCTCGGCTACCAGGTCTTCCGTCGCTGAAGCCCCCGGCCCGCAGGTCACGCAGGTGAGCCCGGGACGTCATACACTCGAGCGCGGTCGCCCCAACGATGTGGTGACAGTCCAGCGAGAGGAACCGGGTCGATGAAGGTCGGCGTCCCCAAAGAGGTCAAGAACCACGAGTACCGGGTGGCCATCACCCCGATCGGCGTCCACGAGCTCACCCAGCACGGGCACGAGGTGTTCGTCGAGAAGGGCGCCGGCGCCGGCTCGCTGATCCACGACGAGGAGTACGTCGCCGAGGGCGCGACCATGCTCGACCACGCCGACGACGTGTGGGGCACCGCCGACATGGTGCTCAAAGTCAAGGAGCCCGTCGAGGAGGAGTACCCCCGCATGCGCGAGGGCCAGACCCTCTTCACCTACCTGCACCTCGCGGCGGACAAGCGGCTCACCGACGAGCTCATCGCACGGCGCGTCACCGCGATCGCCTACGAGACGGTGCAGCTGCCCTCCGGCTCGCTTCCGCTGCTGTACCCGATGTCCGAGGTGGCCGGCTGTCTCGCGCCGCAGGTCGGTGCGCACGCGCTGATGAAGGCGCAGGGCGGCCGGGGCGTGCTGCTGGGCGGCGTCGGCGGCGTCGCGAACGCGCAGGTCGTGGTGATCGGCGCCGGGGTGGCCGGCCAGAACGCGGCCAACATCGCGCTCGGCATGGGCGCCGACGTCACGCTCCTCGACACCGACCTGGACAAGCTGCGGATGTCGTTCTGGCGCTACAACAACCGGGTGCACGGGCTGGCGTCGTCCAAGCTCGCCATCCAGCAGAAGGTCATCGAGGCCGACCTGGTGATCGGCGCCGTGCTGATCCCCGGCGCCAAGGCCCCCAAGCTCGTGAGCAACGACCTCGTCGCGCAGATGAAGCCCGGCTCCGTGCTCGTCGACATCGCCGTCGACCAAGGCGGCTGCTTCGAGGACACCCACCCGACCACGCATGCGGACCCGACGTTCATGGTCCACCAGTCGGTGTTCTACTGCGTCGCGAACATGCCGGGCGCGGTCCCGAACACCTCGACCTACGCCCTGACGAACGCGACCATGCCCTACACCGTGGCGCTCGCCGACAAGGGCTGGCAGCAGGCGCTGCGCGACGATCGGTCGCTGTCCCTAGGGCTGAACGCCTACGACGGGAACCTCACCTACGCACCGGTCGCCGATGCCCACGGCCTGGAGAGCGTCGCGCTGGACGACGTGCTCGCCTGAGCGGCCGATGACCGCGACCGTGCCCGAGCCGGCCTCCGCGTCCGCGACTGCACCGGTCGCGCCGGCGTCCGAGCTGACCCGGGCGGTGCGGACCTACCTCGACCACCTCGTGGTCGAGCGCGGCGTCGCGGACAACACCTTGAAGTCCTACCGGCGTGACCTCAGGAGGTACGCCGGATGGCTGGCCGACCAGGGTGTCGCCGAGCTGGCCGGCATCCGCGAGGAGACGGTGACCGCCTTCCTGGTCGCGCTGCGGGAGGGTGACGACGAGCACCCTCCGCTCAGCGCCGGGTCGGCCGGCCGAACCGTCGTCGCGGTGCGCGGCTTCCACCGCTTCGCGGTCCGCGAGGGGCTGACCACGGTCGACCCCTCCGCGGCCGTTCGGCCGCCTGCGCCGGCGAAGCGGCTGCCCAAGGCGCTCCCGCTGGCCGACATCGAGCTGATACTGGAGGCGGCCGGCGCGCCGGGCACCGCGTTGGCGCTGCGGGACCGGGCCCTGCTCGAGGTGCTGTACGGCACCGGCGCCCGGATCTCCGAGGCGGTCGGCCTGGATGTCGACGACCTGGACCTCGAGGATGGCACCGTCCTCCTGCGCGGCAAGGGCGGCAAGGAGCGCATCGTCCCCGTCGGCTCCTACGCCAAGGCGGCGGTCGAGGCCTATCTCGTGCGCGGGCGCCCGGAGCTCTCCGGGATCGGTCGCGGTGTGCCGGCCGTCTTCCTCAACGCCCGCGGAGGCCGCCTCTCCCGGCAGAGCGCCTGGACGGTGCTGGTGCGGGCCGCCGAGCACGCCGGGGTCCAGGCCGAGGTCTCGCCGCACACGCTGCGGCACTCCTTCGCGACGCATCTGCTCGACGGCGGTGCCGACGTACGCGTGGTGCAGGAGCTGCTCGGCCACGCCTCCGTGACGACCACGCAGATCTACACCCTGGTGACCGTGGACCGGCTCCGCGAGGTGTACGCCACCACGCACCCGCGAGCGCTGGGCTGACCATCCGCCGACCCGGCGCGTCTGCATGTCTCCGACGAGGCTGGCGGGGCCCCGGCCCCGCCGCTCCGGCGCTGGGTGTCGGGGCCGACGCCCCAAGGGCGCGCCGGGTCAGTGGGGTTGAGGCGTGCGGTTGCGCCGGGTGGGCGGGGTTGAGGCGTGCGGTTGCGCCGGGTCGCCGTCCTGGTCCTCGGGGTTCGACGCCGAGGCGCCGGTCCCGTCCCCAGCGTTGACCCCGGGCTTGACCCTCGAGTTGACCCCCGAGTTGACCCCCGAGTTGACCCCCAGTTGACCGCTGAGTTCTCCCCAGAGTTGTCCCCAGGGCCGCCTCGCGTGTGTACGGCGCGCCTGCGCCGTACACACGTCGTCCCCAGATTTACTGGGGGCGTACGGACGTGGAGCGATGCTGTTGTAGGTCGCGAGACGTTACCCATAGAGTCGCCGCGTTGCGCGCGACGGGCCGACCCCGGCTGACGACTGGGCCGACGAGAGGGCCGCCCGATCGTTCTCTGCGCAGCGTGGCCAGACGAGAGGCTCACCGGCGTGAACGACTACGGTTCAGGACACCGCTCGCAGTTCCAGGGAGGCGGCTTCCAGGGCAGCAGCGCATCGGAGATGCCGCCGTTGATGCCCAACCCGACCGCGTTCCCGGGCCGGACGGCCCCCGGTGCGGC
>JAWWPF010000240.1:0-5095 GCA_033850795.1 Nocardioidaceae bacterium
AAAAAAACGAAATACGAGAAACACCAACGTAACTTGAAATCCTACGAAAGGATGAACGATCAGAGGATCACCGCGACGACCGGGTTGACGAACGCGTACGTCGTCACGAGGGACAGCTCGGCGTTGCGCAGCAGCCAGACGTAGGCGCTGTAGGCGAGCAGCGAACCGGCGACGACGAGGTATGCCCACGCCAGCCACGCGTCGCTGGTGAACTCGTCGCGATGGAGGTCGCCGAACTCCCCGCTCGCTAAGCCGACGATGAGACAGCCGAGGCCACCGCACAGCATCTCCATGCCGGTCATGACCAATGGCCGACGCACTGATGCCGCGAACCGCGACCACACGGACCCGGCCGCCCAAGACATCGCCGCGAACACCGTCAGCAGCGTGCCGGCGACGCTGACCCGTCCGTTGCCACTCCCCACAAGAAGTGCCGCGACGCCACCGAAGCCCAGGACCAGCCCGATCAGGTGCTGACCGGTCAGTCGACGACGGGTGGCGACCGCGGTGAGGATCGCGGCCCAGATCGGGATGGTGGCGAGCACGACCGCCGCCGTGCCGGACGGGATCCGGCGCTCGGCGATCGAGACGACGCCGTTGCCGCCGAATGGCAGCGCCAGCCCGATCACCGCGGCGGACCACCACTGCCGGCGCCCCATGGGGTCAGGTTCGCCGTCCGGCGCGGGGCGCTTGACGGTCACGGCGAGCATCACGAGCCCTGCGACCGTGAAGCGGCTGCCGGCCATCAGCAGCGGGGGCAGGCCGCGGCCGCCAGTGGGGTGGACCCCGACCCGGATGGCGAGGTAGGTCGACCCCCACACCAGATACACCACCCACAGCGCGAGCCAGATCCGAGTCCGGCTCGGCGGTGTCCCCACGCTTCGACAGTAACGAGCCGTTTCCACCCATTTCCGCTCCGTAGTCGGCCGCGCACTCGCGCTATGACAGAGCACTGCGGGGTGGCAAAATGTCGTCATGGCGGCGCCGTCGGTCGAACAGGTCAACCGTCCCGATGCCGAGGACGCGGTTGACCCTGACCGCCCGTGGGTGGCGGTGGTGTGGAACGACCCCATCAACTTGATGAGCTACGTCACCTGGGTGTTCCAGAAGTTGTTCGGCTACGACCGCGAGAAGGCCAAGCGTCTGATGCTGGACGTCCACCACAAGGGCAGGGCGGCGGTCGCCTTCGGCAGCCGGGAGCAGATCGAGCATGATGTGCAGCGACTGCACGGTGCCGGCTTGTGGGCGACCTTGCAGCAAGACTGACCGGGCAAGGACCGCGGGGGGGTACCGGGGTGGGTTCGGTACGACGGCGGGCGGATCGGGTGCGCGTGTCGTTGGAGGAGCCCGAGGTCTGGCTGCTGATGTCGATGACCACCCAGCTGCTCGCCCTTCTCGGCGAGAGTGACTCGGCCGAGTCCGAGCCGAGCGAGGCGGATCCGCTGCAGGGCATGGTGCCGGTGTCCTTCGATCCGGTTGCGCCGCCGGCCGACCCGATCCTGCATCGGCTGCTGCCCGACGCCTACCGCGACGACAACGAAGCGGCGGGGGAGTTCCGGCGGCTCACCGAAGCCGACCTGCGGGCGACCAAACGCGGCGGGTTGTCACGGATCGTTCTCGACCTGTCCGGTGAGGGGAAGGGCACCCGCAGCGGTGGCGTACGGGTGGACCTGGACGAGGAAGGCGCATCGCAGTGGCTGGCCGCACTCACCGACCTGAGGCTGGCGCTCGGCACACGGATCGGGGTCACTGAGGACATGGACGATGAGCGGGAGCGGCTGGCGGTCGACTCCCCGAGGTACGCCGAGATCGCGACGTACGACTGGCTGTCGTGGTTGCAGGACATGATGGTGCGAGCACTAGTCGGCGAGTGACGCCGGCGCGACGCCGTACCCTCTGGCACGTGCTTCAGATCAGCCGGTCGCTCCACGACGCGATCGTGGCGCATGCTCGCCGGGACCATCCGGACGAGGCGTGCGGCGTGCTCGCGGGTCCCGCCGGCAGTGACCGGCCCGAGCGGTTCGTGCCGATGCTGAACGCGGCGCGGTCGCCGACGTTCTACGAGTTCGACTCGATGGAGCAGCTTCGGGTCTGGCGCGAGATGGACGACCGCGACGAGGAGCCGGTGGTGATCTATCACTCGCACACCGCGACCGAGGCACACCCCTCGCGTACCGACATCAAGCTCGCCAGCGAGCCTGGGGCCCACTACGTGCTCGTCTCGACGCGTGAACCCGAAGTGACGGAATTTCGCAGCTTCCGGATCGTTGATGGTGAAGTAACCGAAGAACCGGTGGAGATCGGAGACAATAGGTAATGGCGATCGAGGCACGGATCCCGACGATCCTCCGCAGCTACACCGACGGCGAGAAGACCGTTGAGGGCAACGGGCAGACGCTGGCGGACCTGTTCGCGGACCTCGACAGCCGGCATGAGGGCATTCGGGCCCGCCTGGTCGGCGACGACGGATCGCTGCAGCGGTTCGTCAACGTGTATCTCAACGACGAGGACGTGCGCTTCCTCGGTGGCGCCGAGACGCCGCTGTCCGACGGAGATGTCGTCACGATCCTTCCTGCGGTCGCCGGCGGCTAACGACCCCCATGGCTCGTTACGACTCCCTCCTGGACTCCCTTGGGCGTACGCCGCTCGTCGGGCTGCCCAACCTTTCACCGGCGCCCGACGTACGACTCTGGGCGAAGCTCGAGGACCGCAACCCGACCGGCTCCGTCAAGGACCGCCCGGCGATCGCGATGGTCGAAGCGGCTGAGGCGGAGGGGCTGCTGACCCCGGGCTGCACGGTCCTCGAGCCCACGAGTGGCAACACCGGCATCTCGCTGGCCATGGTCTGCAAGCTCAAGGGCTACCAGCTGATCTGCGTCATGCCGGAGAACACCTCGGTGGAACGGCGGCAGCTGCTGGAGATGTACGGCGCGCAGATCCGGCTCTCACCCGCCGCCGGTGGCTCGAACGAAGCGGTCGCGGTCGCGAAGAAGCTGGCAGCGGACAACCCGGACTGGGTGATGCTCTACCAGTACGGCAACCCGGCGAACGCGCAGGCGCACTACGACTCCACCGGGCCGGAGATCCTCGCCGACTGCCCGGAGATCACGCACTTCGTCGCGGGCCTGGGCACGACCGGGACGCTGATGGGTGTCGGTCGGTTTCTCCGCGAGAAGGCGCCCGGCGTGCGGATCGTGGCCGCTGAACCGCGGTACGGCGAGCTGGTGTACGGCCTGCGGAACATCGACGAGGGATTCATCCCGGAGCTCTACGACCCGTCGATCCTTGACTCGCGGTTCTCGGTCGGCCCGGAGGATGCGCTGCGCCGTACCCGGCAGCTGGTCGAGCAGGAGGGCATCTTCGCCGGCATCTCGACCGGCGCGATCCTGCACGCCGCGCTGGGCCAGGCACAGAAGGCGATGAAGGCCGGCGAGCGCGCCGACATCGTGTTCGTCGTGTGCGACGCCGGCTGGAAGTACCTCAGCACCGGCGCATACGGCGGAACCCTGGAGGAGGCCGCCGCGAAGCTGGAAGGTCAGCTCTGGGCCTGAGGTCACCGGGTTTGTGAAGAGGTAGCCGCAGCGGGGCACCGCTAGGTCTTCACAGACTGGATTCGTGTCATGCACAGATGCGCGGAAGCCTCTAGGCAGCAGCCGGTGGCACCCGCACGCTGGCGGGGTGAGGAGTCCGGAGCGGCATGCGCGCCTCGCCCGATTGGGTGAGAACAGTGGCGGTGCGGTGCATATCGACACTTGCAACGAGGCGGGTCTGACCAAGGATCAGCTGGGCTGGCTGGTCGCGTCAGGCAGATGGCAGTCGCCTTTCCCGCGGGTATACGTGACGTTCAGCGGACCGTTGCCGATGACAACGCTGCAGCATGCCGCTCTCCTCTACGCAGGCCACGGGTCAATGCTGAGTCATGAGTCCGCCGGCTACTTCGCGCGATTGGGTCGGGAGCCGGGGCAGATCCACGTGACGGTGCCGTACGAACGCGACGTCGCGCCGCAGCCTGGACTCGTGATCCATCGGTCCCGCACTCTGCGCGCCACCGATGCGCACCCAGTCTTCGAACCGCGTCGTACCAACGCCGAACGCACCGTTCTCGACTTGCTGGCCGACAAGCTCACTGCCCATGCCGCACTCGGCCTCGTCGCTGACGCGGTGCGGCGGGGCGCGACCACGCCAGACCGGCTGCGGGTGGCGCTGCAGAGTCGCCAGAAGACACGATGGCGTCGAGTCGTTCTTGAGGCGTTGCCCGATCTCCGGGCTGGCGCGCAGTCGATCTTGGAGCTCCGTGATGCGCAGCTTCGCCGAGGCCATGGGCTGCCCCAAGGAACACGGCAGGCCAAACGCGACGTAGATGGCACTGAGCATCTCGACGTCTTGATCGAGGAATGTCGTCTGCACGTGGAGCTGGACGGCAGGCTCGGGCATGACACCGCTCACGGGATCTGGCGAGACATGAGGCGAGACAACCGCAGTGAGCGGCAGGGTCTGCGCCACCTGCGATATGGCTGGTCGGACATGACCGATCGTCCATGTGAGGTAGCGATCGAGCAAGGCGTGATCCTTCGGGAGCAGGGATGGATGGGAGTGTTCAAGCGCTGCCCCAACTGTCCGCGGGACCTCCCACCCAGTTTGTGAAGACCTAGCCGCAGCGGGATACCGGTAGGCGTTCACAAACCGATTGCAGGCGTGACGCAGGTCACAGGAACTGCGTGAACACCGGGTTGCGGTTACATTGCGAGCGTGGATGCGCCGCTGGGGATCTTCGACAGTGGGGTCGGAGGCCTCACCGTCGCCCGAGCCGTGCTCCACCAGCTGCCCGGCGAGACAGTGCTGTACGTCGGTGACACCGCCAACGGCCCGTACGGGCCGCGGCCCATCGCGGATGTTCGCGCACTCGCGCTCGACGTCATGGACTCCCTCGTCGAGGAGCACGGCGTCAAGCTGCTCGTGATCGCGTGCAACTCCGCCAGCGCAGCATGCCTGCGCGACGCCCGCGAGCGCTACCCGATCCCGGTCGTGGAGGTGATCCAGCCCGCCGTACGACGGGCGGTCGCCGCGACGCGCAACGCGAACATCGGCGTGATCG
>JAWWPF010000248.1:0-10666 GCA_033850795.1 Nocardioidaceae bacterium
ACTCCTGATGGTCAGCGACAGCAACGGCAGGCGACCCGACGACGTGCGAAACGTCATCATCGTCGGCTCCGGACCGGCCGGCTACACGGCGGCCGTGTACGCGGCGCGAGCCAGCCTGGCGCCGCTCGTCTTCGAGGGCTCGGTGACGGCCGGCGGTGCGCTGATGAACACCACCGAGGTCGAGAACTTCCCCGGCTTCCGCGACGGGATCATGGGTCCGCAGCTGATGGACGAGATGCGCGCCCAGGCGGAGCGCTTCGGCGCCGAGCTCGTGGCCGACGACGTCACCGCGGTCGACCTGACCGGCGACATCAAGGTCGTGACGGACAGCGGCGGGACCCGGCACCGGGCGCGTGCGGTCATCCTCGCCACCGGGTCGGGCTACCGCAAGCTCGGGGTCGAGGGCGAGGACCGGCTCTCCGGGCACGGTGTCTCGTGGTGCGCCACGTGTGACGGGTTCTTCTTCCGCGACCAGCACATCGCCGTCGTCGGCGGCGGGGACTCGGCGCTGGAGGAGGCCACGTTCCTGTCCCGGTTCGCCGGGAAGGTGACCCTGGTGCACCGCCGTGGGGACCTGCGGGCCTCCAAGATCATGCAGGAGCGCGCGTTCGCCGACCCCAAGATCGAGCTGGCCTGGAACTCCGCTGTCGAGACGATCCACGGTGACGACAGGCTCACCGGGCTCACCCTGGTCGACACGGTCACCGGTGAGAAGCGCCGACTCGACGTCACCGGCCTCTTCATCGCCGTCGGGCACGACCCTCGCTCGGAGCTGCTGACCGGCCAGGTGGACCTCGATGAGAACGGCTACGTGCTCGTCGAGCACCCCTCGACCCGGACCAGCCTGCCCGGCGTGTTCGCCTGCGGCGACCTGGTCGACCACCACTACCGCCAGGCGGTCACCGCCGCAGGCACCGGGTGCGCGGCCGCCCTCGACGCGGAGCGGTTCCTCGCCGCGCTCGACCACGAGGCCTCGACGGCCGGTGCTGCCGAGCAGAGCGTCAAGATCGTCGAGGAGTCCGAGATGCGCACCGAGCGTGTGGAGAGCGCCCGCGCCTGACGGCCCGTCCGACGATCGGCTCCAAGCCGGGCGCCAGGGCAGGTCGACGCCGGTCCGGGCGCGGTTCGACGCACGGTGCGCGGTGGAAGAAATGTCCCCGCCTCGGTGTTGACTAGTCGTCGAGACGTACCGACCCGATCGACCCACAGACCCTGGGGACCCCGCACCCCGACCGACAAACACAAAGGAGCACCTCGTGGCCGAGATGCAAGCAATCACCGATGCCGACTTCGACACCTCCGTGCTGAAGTCCGACAAGCCCGTCCTCGTGGACTTCTGGGCCGAGTGGTGCGGGCCGTGCCGTCAGGTGGACCCGATCCTCAAGGAGATCGCCGCCGAGCACGGCGAGAAGATCACCTTCGTCAAGATGAACGTCGACGAGAACCCGGTCACCCCGGCGGCGTACCGCGTCACCGGCATCCCCACGCTGAACGTCTTCCAGAACGGCGAGCTGGTCAAGCAGATCGTCGGCGCGAAGCCGAAGGCTGCGCTGCTCGGTGAGCTGCAGGACTTCATCGCCTGAGCTCCGGCTCTCCCACCGGTCAAGACCGGTGCAGACCGCTCAGGACGCCCGCGGCCCGTGGTCGCGGGCGTTCCTGCGTTCTGGGGACCCTGACCGCGCGGGATGCTTGGCAGGACCCGGTGGGTCTGTTTGAGTACGCGTGTCCGTGTCCGTGCACCGAGAGGAACCCCGCGTGCCCGAGGTGACGACACCGGTCCCGTCCGTGCCCGCACCGCGCAGCCGGTCCACGACCAGCTTCCGCCTCGGTGACCGGGGCCGGGCTGTCCGGGAGATCCGGTCACGGCTGACGCTGCTCGGCCTGCTCCCCGAGGGCCGAGTCGGCGCAACCGCCGCTGACGACCTGTTCGACGCGGGGTTGGACCGCGCCGTGCGGGCCTTCCAGCAACAGCGCGGGCTCAGCGTCGACGGGGTCGTCGGCGTCAGCACCTACCGGGTCCTCGAGGAGGCCCGGTGGCGGCTCGGCGACCGGCTCCTCACGTTCGTGCCCGGGAATCTGCTGGCCGGCGACGACGTGCTCGCCCTCCAGCAGCGCCTGCTCGACCTCGGGTTCAAGGTCGGCAAGGTCGACGGCCGCTTCGGCCAGCAGACCGAGCAGGCGGTACGCGACTTCCAGCGCAACGTCGGCGCCCCCGCCGACGGCACCTGCGGACCGGCCACGCTGAAGGCCCTGTCCCGGCTGGCCCCGATCGTGAGCGGCGGCCGGCCCAACGCGATGCGGGCCCAGGAGCGGCTCCGCCGTGAGGGGCCGCTGCTGACCGGCAAGACCGTGGTGATCGACCCGTCCGTGGCCGGGTTCGGAGACGCCGGGCTCGGACTCCGTGCCGATGCCATCACCGTTGACCTGGCCCGCCGCATCGAGGGCCGGCTGGTGGCGACCGGGGTGCAGGCGTTCCTGACCAACACGGGCGGTGCCACGGAGGTCACCGAGGTGGCCCGGGCCGAGTTCGCCAACCGGGCGAACGCCCACCTGTGCATCTCGCTGCAGGTCGACGGGTCGCCCAACAGCGAGGCGGCGGGTGTCTCGACGTACTTCTACGGCTCGGAGGCGCACGGCGTCGCGTCCTCGGTGGGGGAGCGGTTCGCCGGGCTCGTGCAGCGTGAGATCGTCGCCCGCACGGACCTGGCGAACCTCCGTTCGCACGCCAAGACCTGGGACCTGCTGCGCCGCACGAAGATGCCGGCGGTCCGCATCGACGTCGGCTACCTGACCAACCCCGAGGACGCGGCGCGGCTGGCCGACCCGGCGTTCCGCGACGTGCTGGCCGAGGCGATCGTGGTCGCCGTACAGCGGGTCTACCTGGATCCCGACGAGGATGCAGCGACCGGCGCCCTGGACGTCAGCGAGCTGCGCCGGGCGGTGCGTCCCAGGCGTCCCTGAGGACGCGGTGGGTGGGGTCCGCGACGGGTCTGCGCGCCGGCCGCACAGCGCCGAACAGCTTCTCCAGCGCACTCTCCACCTCGTCGCGCCAGGTCACCACGGAGCGGAGCTCGAGCCGCATCCTCGGGTAGCGGGGATGCGGGCGGTGGGTCTTGAAGCCGACCTGCAGCAGGTAGTCGGCGGGCAGCAGGCAGTCCCCGTACCGCTCGGCACCGTGCGCGCGCCACTCGCGCTTGTCCGGTCCCCTGGTGTCGCCGATCGCCTCGAGCGCCCGGATCCCGCCGCGCTTGACGAGGTCCTTGACCACGGTCTGCATGAGGACCCGACCCAGGCCCGTCCCGGCGTACTGCGGATGGACCATCGCGGTGGCCAGCAGGACCGCGTCCTCGCTGACCGGCGCCGTCGGGAACGCGTCCGCGCCCGGGAAGTACGCCGCCGGCGCGAACAGCACGTAACCCGCGGGATCGTCGTCGACGTACGCCACCCGGCCGCACGACCCCCACTCGAGCAAGGCCCGGGAGATCCACTCCTCCTTCTCGCAGCCCGCGTCCCCGGAGTCGACGGCCCGCTGCCGGCGTACGGCGTCCAGCTCCCAGAACACGCAGGACTGGCAGCGCAGCGGGATGTCGCAGAGGTTGTCGAGGGTCAGCCGGGCGAGCGTTCTAGCCATGACGCCGCTCCATGTGCCGACCCCTTCCACGCCCTGACGCGCCTGATGCCTCATCCTAGGAGGGAACGACAGGAGCAGCACCGATGCCCGAGCACCTTCCCGCCAGCGGCCGCACCCGCCTAGACAGCTACGTCGACCGTTACGCCGCGCGCACCAAGGGCATGACGGCCTCGGAGATCCGGGCGTTGTTCGCGGTCGCGAGCCGCCCCGAGGTGGTCTCCCTCGCCGGCGGCATGCCGAACATCTCGGGTCTTCCCCTCGACGTCGTCGGGGATGCCATCGAGGACCTCGTCCGGACCCGTGGCACCACCGCGATGCAGTACGGCTCGGGTCAGGGGGACCCGCACCTGCGGGACCAGATCTGTGACGTGATGCGCCTGGAGGGCATCGAGGCGCACCCCGACGACGTGGTCGTGACGGTCGGCTCGCAGCAGGCGGTCGACCTGGTCACGCGGATCTTCTGCGACCCGGGCGACGTGGTCATCTGCGAGGCGCCGTCCTACGTCGGCGCGCTCGGTGTCTTCAAGGCCTACCAGTGCGACGTCGTGCACGTCGAGATGGATGAGCACGGGCTGGTCCCGGGGTCCCTGCGCAACGCGATCGCGCAGGTCCAGGCTGCGGGGCGGCGGATCAAGTTCGTCTACACGATCCCGAACTACCACAACCCCGCGGGCGTGAGCCTCTCCGCGCAGCGCCGGCCCGAGATCCTGGAGATCTGTCGCGAGGCCGACGTGCTCGTCCTGGAGGACAACCCGTACGGCCTGCTCGGGTTCGACGAGGAGCCGTCCCGCGCACTGCGGGCCGACGAGGCCGACGGGGTCATCTACCTGGGCTCCTTCTCGAAGACCTTCGCGCCGGGCTTCCGGGTCGGCTGGGCGCTGGCCCCGCACGCCGTACGCGAGAAGCTGGTGCTGGCGCAGGAGTCCGCCACCTTGTGCCCGCCGTCGTTCTCGCAGATGGCCATCTCGGCCTATCTCGACAACCACGACTGGCTGGGGCAGATCAAGCAGTTCCGGGAGATGTACCGCGAGCGCCGCGACGCGATGGTCGAGGCACTCGCGGACCTGATGCCGCCCGCCGCCCGGTGGAACGTGCCGACCGGGGGGTTCTACGTGTGGCTGACGCTCCCGGCGGGACTGGACGCCAAGGCGATGCTGCCTCGCGCGGTCACCGCCCGGGTCGCCTTCGTGCCGGGTACGGCGTTCTTCGCCGACGGCTTCGGCTCCCAGAGCATGCGGCTGTCCTTCTGCTACCCCAGCCCGGAGCGGATCCGGGAGGGGGTGCGCCGGCTGGTCGGCGTGATCGAGGAGGAGGTCGAGCTGCGCGAGACGTTCGGGACGGGCCTCGGCCCCGAGGCCCGGCGCGGCCTGAACCAGGGCTACGACGGTCCGACGACGGACCTCACGTGATGCCGGCGGACCAGCACGCGCCGCGCGTGGTGATCCTCGCGGGCGGGCTCTCCCACGAGCGGGACGTGTCCCTGCGGTCGGGACGCCGCGTGGCCGAGGCGCTGCGGGAGACCGGTGCCGAGGTCGACGTTCGCGACGTGGACGCCGACCTGCTCGGGGTCCTGCGCGACGACGCCCCGGACTGCGTCGTACCGCTGCTGCACGGTGAGACCGGCGAGGACGGGGCGGTCCGCGAGGTTCTGGAGCTGGTGGGGCTGCCGTACGTCGGCTCGCGGCCCGCCGCGTGCCGGGTGGCCTTCGACAAGCCGGTGGCGAAGGCCATGGTGTCCCAGGCGGGGATCCACACGCCGGCGGGCGTCGCGCTCCCGCACGAGACCTTCCGCGAACTCGGTGCCGCAGCGGTCATGGACGCGATCCTGGCCACGCTCGGGCTCCCGCTGATCGTCAAACCGGCGCGCGGGGGGTCGGCGCTGGGCTGCACCGTGGTCCGGGAGGGGTCCGCCCTCGCGAGCGCCATGGTGGGCGCCTTCTCCTACGGCTCCACGGCGCTCGTCGAGCGGTTCGTCGAGGGGACCGAGGTCGCGGTCCCCGTGGTCGACACCGGTGCCGGCCCGCGCGCGCTGCCCGTCGTCTCCATCACGCCCGACGGCGGCGTCTACGACTACGCGGCCCGGTACACCGCAGGCAGCACGGAGTTCGCGGTCCCGGCCAAGCTCCCCGACGAGCTGGCCGCGGAGTGCGCGCGGGTGGCGGTGCTCGCGCACGAGTCCCTGGGCCTGCGGGACCTCTCGCGCTCGGACCTGATCCTGGACGCCGAGGGCGCCGTGTGGTTCCTCGAGGTGAACGTCGCTCCCGGGCTGACCGAGACGTCGACCGTGCCGCTCTCGGTGTCGGCTGCGGGTCTGGAGCTGGGTGACGTGATCGGCGACCTCGTGCGAGCCGCTATCGTTCGCAGCACCTCCCTGGATGCTGCCGACAGGAGCTGACGAAGGCACGTGCGCGACCTCACCTACCCGCCCGTCATCGCGACCGCGAAGGTCGCGTTCAAGGCGCTCGGCCTGCGGTTCGTGACGCGTGGGACCGAGCACGTGCCTCGCTCCGGCGGCGCGCTGATGGCCCTGAACCACATCTCCTACGTCGACTTCATCCTGGGCGGGTACGCCGCGCAGCCGTCGAAGCGCCTGGTGCGCTTCATGGCCAAGGCCGAGATCTTCGAGCACAAGGTCGCCGGGCCGGTGATGCGTTCCCTGCACCACATCCCGGTCGACCGCGCGGACGGGCTCGCGTCCTACGACGAGGCCATCCGGTACCTGAAGGACGGCCAGGTCGTCGGGATCTTCCCCGAGGCGACGATCAGCCGCAGCTTCGAGCTCAAGGAGTTCAAGAGCGGGGCGACCCGCATCGCCGCCGCGGCCGGCGTACCGGTCCTGCCGACGATCCTGTGGGGGACCCAGCGGATCAAGACCAAGGATCATCCCCAGGACTTCTCGCGCGGCAAGACCATAGCGATCTCGGTCGGCGAGCCGCTCCACCCCACCGGGGAGAGCCCGGTCGGTGACACGGCCGAGCTCAAGGCCCGGATGGCGACCCTGCTCGACGAGACGATCCGGTCCTACCCGGCCCAGGAGCAGCCGCCGGGCTCGTGGTGGCTCCCGGCGGCGTACGGCGGCAGCGCGCCGACTCCCGAGGAGGCGCTCAGGCTCGACGCCGACGAGAAGCGGCAGCGCGCACGGGCGAGGGCCGCCCGGCGCGCCCGGAAGCGGTGACCTCCGCGTCCGGCGCACCGGCGGCGGCCTCCCTGGACCTGCTGGTGCTCGGCGGAACCTCGTGGCTGGGCGGTGCTGTGGCTCGCCAGGCTCTGGAGCGGGGCCACCGCGTGACCTGCCTGGCCCGAGGTGAGTCCGGAACGCCGCCGGAGGGGGTCCGTTGGGAGCGCGCGGACCGCCGTGAGCCGGCTGCCTACGACGCGGTCGCCGACCGTCACTGGGACGCCGTGGTGGAGGTGAGCTGGCAGCCGGCGATGGTCCGCGACGCCCTGCGGAGCCTCCAGGACCGGATCGGCCACTGGGTCTACGTGTCGTCCTGCTCGGTCTACGCCGACGACCGCACGGCGGGACAGGCCGAGGACGCGCCGACGCATCCGCCGCATCCAGGGGACGGGCCCGTCGACATCGAGGTCTACGGCCCGGCCAAGGTGGCCTGCGAGCAGGCCGGCCTCCAGGCGCTCGGCGAGGAG
Organism: Nocardioidaceae bacterium; assembly: GCA_033850795.1. Classification (GTDB taxonomy): domain Bacteria; phylum Actinomycetota; class Actinomycetes; order Propionibacteriales; family Nocardioidaceae; genus Nocardioides_B. The sequence goes on from JAWWPF010000248.1 coordinate 7,277, forward strand.
CGGGTGATGATGGCCAGGGCCGGCCTGATCGGTGGCTATGGCGACCGCAGCGACCGCCTCGGCTACTGGCCCGCCCGCGTCGCGCGCAGCACCGGGTCCGACCAGGTCCTGGTGCCGCGCCTGTCCGGCCCGGTCCAGGTCGTCGACGTGGAGGACCTCGCCGCCTGGCTGGTGAGCGCCGCCGAGGAGCGGATTGCCGGCCCCTACAACGCCGTGGGCGACCAGACGACGGTCGGGGCGGTCCTCGAGGCGTCCGCGTCCGCCGCCGGACGGTCCCCGGAGCGGGTCGAGGCGGGCGACGACTGGCTCACCGAGCAGGAGGTGGAGCCGTGGGCCGGCCCCGAGTCCCTACCCCTGTGGCTGCCCGGCGAGGAGTACGCCGGCTTCGCGACACGTAGCAACGACGCGGCGCGTCGCGCCGGCCTGCGGCTGCGGCCGCTCGAGGAGACCGTACGGGCGGCCCTGCGCTGGGAGACCGAGCTCGGCCTCGACCGGGAGCGCCGTGCCGGCCTGACCGCGGCCCGTGAACAGGACCTCCTGCGCCGCCTGTCCGACGAGGACAACCACCCCACCCCTCGTTGAGACGGCGCGGATTCCCGTTGAGACGGCGCGCATTCCGGTCAGACGGCCCTAGTTCCGATTGAGACGCCCGGCATTCCAGTCAAGACCGACAGGTTCCGGTCCAACGGCCGCTTTCGTGCGAGTGGACAGGTCGCTTTGTCGACAAATCCCTAGATCGCTAAAGCGCCGAGTCGGCATCCCGGTGGGTGCGGGTCGGGTGGTCAGGGTCGATGACCGCGACGATCCGCTCGAGGTCCGGCAGCGACGCGAACTCGACGGTGATCCGCCCCTTGCGTCGGCCCAGGTCGACCCGGACGCGCGTCTCCAGCCGATCCGAGAGCCGGGCCGCGAGATCCTCCACGCCCGGCGCGGTCGGGCGGCTCCTCCGGGGGGCCGTCGGTGAGGACCCGAGCGCGCCCACGGCCACGAGCTCCTCGAGCCCCCGGACGGAGATGCCCTCGGCGACCACGCGGCCGGCAAGCCGGTCCTGAGCGTCCGCGTCGTCCACAGCGAGGAGGGCCCGTGCGTGCCCCGCGGACAGGACTCCGGCGGCCACCCGCCGCTGGACCGCGGGCGAGAGCCGCAGCAGTCGGATGGTGTTGCTGATCTGCGGCCGGCTCCGGCCGATCCGGGAGGCCAGCTCCTCATGGGTGCATCCGAAGTCGTCGAGCAGCTGTTGGTACGCCGCCGCCTCCTCGAGCGCGTTCAGCTGCGAGCGGTGCAGGTTCTCCAGTAAGGCGTCACGGAGCAGGTCGTCGTCGCTGGTCTCGCGCACGATCGCCGGGATCGTCGTGAGGCCCGCCTGCAGCGTGGCGCGCCAGCGCCGCTCACCCATGACCAGCTCGTAGTCGCCGTCGTCACGCGGCCGGACGACCACCGGCTGGAGGAGGCCCACCTCGCGTATCGAGTGGACGAGCTCGTCCATCGCCTCCTCGTCGAACACCTCACGGGGCTGACGTGGGTTGGGGCGGATCTCGTCGACCGGCAGCTCCGCGAACCAGGCGCCGGACACCGGTGCCAGCCCGTCCTCCGCCGTCTCCTTCTCGGCAGGTGACCCCTGGTCGACGGCTTCCTGCTCCGGTTCCGCCGCCGACTCCATCTGCGACTCGTCGGGCCGCTCGTCCGTCGGCAGCGGAACCCCGATCCAGTCTGCACTCCCCGGAGTGAAGCCATTCGCACCCGCGGCGTCGCCGTCGCCAGCCCGTTCAGCGTCCATGTCAGTGGTCTCGCTCGGGGACGCCGTCCCGTCTGCCTTCGGCTCCACTGCCTCAGCCGGCTGCTCGGCGCGGTCCTCGGGTCCTGCGTCCCCGTCCGAGCGCTGCTCGGGCATGACATCGACCCGCGGAGCGGGTACGCCTTCGCCGCCCTCCGCGGGCGATCGGTCAGCCGGTGAGGGATCGGGACGAGGGGCAGTAGGGATGAGCGCACCGAGGCCGCGCCCGAGTCCACGTCGCTGCAGGGGCTTCTGCGTCATGCGCTCGCTCCTTCTTCCTGTCGCGCCGAGGTCGCGCCTGTCCCGGCCACCGCTACCTCGCGCGCGGCCTCCAGGTAGCTCAGTGCACCAGGCGAGCCGGGGTCATAGGTCATCACGGTCTGGCCGTAGCTGGGCGCCTCGGAGATGCGGACCGACCTGGGGATCGCGGTGTGGAGAACTTGGTCGGCGAAGTGGTTGCGGACCTCGTCCGCCACGCCTGCCGAGAGTCGGGTCCGGGCGTCGTACATGGTCAAGATGATGGTCGACACAGTCAGCGCGTCGTTCAGGTGCGCCTTGACCATCTCCACCGTCTCGAGCAGCTGACCGAGCCCTTCAAGGGCGTAGTACTCCGCCTGGATCGGGATGAGCATCTCGTCCCCGGCCACCAGCGCGTTGAGGGTGAGCAGCCCGAGGGACGGTGGGCAGTCGATCAGGACGTAGTCGAACCGGTCGTCGTCCGCGCCGAAGACTGCCGGGTGCGCGTGCAACGCCTTCCGCAGCCGCCCTTCGCGAGCCACCATGCTGACCAGCTCTATTTCGGCACCCGCGAGGTCGATGGTGGCAGGTACGGCGAACAGGCCGGGGATCTCCGGACTCGGCTGCACCACGTCGCGCATCGGCACACCGTCCACGATCACGTCGTAGACCGACGGGGTGCCACGGTGGTGCTCGATGGCGAGCGCGGTCGATGCGTTTCCCTGTGGATCCAGGTCGATGACGAGGACCCGCAGGCCCCCTTGGGCGAGCGCTGCGGCGAGGTTCACCGTGGTGGTCGTCTTCCCGACGCCACCCTTCTGGTTCGCGACGACCATGACGCGCGTCCGACGCGGCCTCGGCAGTGGGGGACTCATTCGACGACCCTCCCGGACCAGGATCGAGTGCTCGACCGACTGCGCGAGGGGGGTCGAGGCGTCCGTCCCGATATCGACGCTGGACAGCTCACCGGCGGTGCGGAACGAACGCTGTGGCGGCACCGAGCTTGGCGTGCCCGCATCCGTACGAACGGGCGTGTCCACTGTTGTTCCACGTGAAACGTCCACGGGAGAGCCGGCCGATGTCGTCCCCAGCGCTGAGGACTCGGCGGGGCCTGCGTCAGCCGGCGATGGGCTGGCGACGGACGGCTTGGACGGGCTCGACACGGCCTCGCCGCTTTCCGGTGTGACGGCGGAGCCCGGAGGACCGACGCGCGGACCTGTTTCACGTGAAACACTGCTGCTCGCCTCACCGGCGCCACCAAGCGGGACGAATGAGGCGGTCGGTCCAGCAAGGGGGGCTGTGTCATCGCCGTCGCGGTGGAGGTTCTCGTCGCCGACGGGCCAACCGAGCCCGCGGGAGGCCCTCACCGCCCCCGGCCA
>JAWWPF010000275.1:0-6513 GCA_033850795.1 Nocardioidaceae bacterium
CGGCCGGGCGCTGAAGAGGGTGTGGAGCGACTCCGACGCGGAGGTCCTCGTCTACATGGACGTCGACCTCTCCACCGACCTCAACGCCCTGCTGCCGCTGGTCGCCCCGCTGATCAGCGGCCACTCCGACCTGGCGATCGGCACCCGGCTGGCCCGCAGCTCCCGCGTGGTGCGCGGCGCCAAGCGCGAGATCATCTCCCGCAGCTACAACCTCCTGCTCCGCGGCACCCTCCGCGCAGGGTTCTCCGACGCCCAGTGCGGGTTCAAGGCGATCCGGGCGGAGGTGGCCCAGGTGCTGCTGCCGCTGGTCGAGGACACCTCGTGGTTCTTCGACACCGAGCTGCTGGTCCTGGCCGAGCGCGCAGGTCTGCGGATCCACGAGGTCCCGGTCGACTGGGTCGACGACCCCGACAGCCGCGTCGACATCCTCCGCACAGCCCGCGACGACCTCCGGGGCATCGTCCGGCTCGGCTGGGCGCTGCTCCGGGGGCGCACCCCGCTGAGCGAGGTGAAGGCCCGCGTCGGCCGCACCGCCGATGCCGGTGCCTCGGGCGCGGTCGGCTCCCAGGTCGCACTGTTCGCGGTGATCGGCGTCTTCTCGACGGTCGCGTACGCCCTGCTCTACCTGCTGCTGCGCGGCGCCCTCGAGCCGTTCTGGGCGAACGCAGTGGCGCTGGTGGCTACGGCGGTCGCCAACACCGCGGCGAACCGGCGGATCACCTTCGGGGTGCGGGGGCGCTCGGACGCCTGGCGCCACCAGCTGCAGGGGTTGGCGATCTTCGCCGTCGGGCTCGCGGTGACCTCCGGCTGCCTGTGGACCCTGCACCGGCTCACCGGCACCCCCGGACGGATCGCCGAGATGGTGGTCCTGACCTCCGCGAACCTCGTGGTCACCGCCATGCGGTTCCTCGCCATGCGGCTGTGGGTGTTCCGCCGGAATGTGAATTCTTGACCATCCGTGGCGCCCGGGCCTTGTTTGAGCGGGTCGGGGAGGGGCACAGTCTGAGTCGGAAGGAGGGACCATGCACACCATCTTGTGGCTCATCGCCGTCGTGCTCGTGATCGCCGGCATCGTGACGATCATCCGGGGCGGCCTGCTGCTAGGCATCGTGCTCATCGTCGTCGGCCTGCTCGTCGGCCCTGGCGGCGTCAGCATTTTCCATTAGCGACGGCTAGATCCCGTCCCACCGCCCGTGCCGGCGGCCGCGCCTCGACCTCCTCCGTCCCTCATCCCGCCACCGGCGGGCTCTCGCGCGGCTGGGTGTGTGGCGGCGGCCCCGACACGGGCGGTCCCGCGACGGCCCGGAAGACCGTGACCGCCGCCGCCCTGCCGAAGGCGTTCGGGCGGCGGTCGGCCGGTCCCCGTCCGGTGTCCCACCAGCCGAGGGGCACCCCCACCTGGTACCACGCCTGCGCCACCTGCAGCGCGCCGTCGAACATCGTCCCCCGCAGGGCCGTCCGGCTCGGCCGCCACTTCCCGGCGAGCACGTGGGTCATCTCCTCCCCGATCCGGCCGAGCGCGAAGTCGGCGGAGCGGAGCACAGAGGCCGCCATCACGCCGAGTGCGTCTCGCTGGAACGGGTGCGACCAACGCGGCGACGGGTCGACCAGCGCCCGCCACAGCGAGGCCGTGCTGTCGGTGCACTCGACGCCCACCGCGCTCCGGGTCAGTCGGCGCCCGTCGCGGACCAGCAGCCGCTGCGCGACCAGGTGGTCGTGCAGCAGCCGAAGGGGCGCGACGTCACGCTCCTCCCCCGCCCGCATCCACGGGAACTCCTCGGTCCAGCGGAACCGGTCGTCGAGCGCCCGGACGGTGTCCAACGGCAGCTGCCCGTCCGCGGTCAGGGTGAGCCCGGAGCCGACGGTGATGAGCAGGGCACGCGCGCTGGACGTCGCGAGGGCCGCCCGCGGCGGGACGGCCGACCCGGTCTGCAGTGCGGAGACGGCCGGCGCCCAGAACTCCGCGGGTACGTCGACGAAGGACCGGGTCCACTGCCACGCCGCGAGCGCCTCGTGGGTGGCGCTGGAGCGGCACAGCGTCGCGAGGGCGACCAGGCCGGCCTCCTCGAAGAGGTCACCGAGGGCCCACGCCACCTCGTGCTGCTCGTGTCCGTCCCCAGCTCCGCTTCGTGGAAGCTCGCTCTGCAGGTACGCCCGCACCAGCGACGCCTCCGGCGCGACCGAGCGGCTCCTCCTCCGCAGCCAGGCCAGCGCCGGCTGGACGCGCGCGGCGGTGGCCGCGTCCAGCGCGAGGGCCGCGCCGTCCACCGGATCCATGTCCCTATTGTGGTCGGGTGCGGGCACCCCGGCATCAGCGGTCACCACGATGAGTACGGCGCGCGAGGTCGTCGTGCACGGCGAGGTCCAGGGCGTCTTCTTCCGGGAGTCCTGCCGCCGCGAGGCGGAGGCCGCCGGCGTGACCGGCTGGGTCTGCAACCACGCCGACGGCACCGTGCGAGCGCACTTCGAGGGCCCGGCAGAGGCGGTGCGCCGCCTGGTCGCCTGGACGCACCGCGGGCCGAGCGCGGCCGTCGTCGAGCGGGTCGACGAGCGCGAGGTCGCCGCAGAGGGCGGTTCGACCTTCGACGTGCGCTAGCCCGTTCCGGCCCGGGACGTCCGGGACGCCCGGGTCGCCCGGGACCCGCCGCGTCGTACGGTCCGGGCGCGCAGCGGTCCGACGAGCCGTGGACCGGACAACCGGTTCTCGAGCCGGCGCGCCTCGCGTTTGAGCGGCTGCGCCAGGTACTCCCCGAAGATCACCCCGGAGGCCAGCGCGATCGCGATCGCCGCGGCGTTGATCATCGAGAGCAGGCCGTCGCCGCCTGCGGAGAGCAGCGAGAGACCTCGGTAGATGGACAGACCGGGCAGCAGCGGGACGACCGCCGGGACCACGACCACCAGAGGAGGGACCCTGACCCGGCCGGCGACCGTGTAGCTGACCACGCCGACCAGCACGGCCGCCGTCGCGGACGCCCAGGCGACCCCGAGGCCGCGGTCCCGCACCAGCCAGAACACGACCTCCGTCACCGCCGCGACGAGCGCGATGGGGACCAGGGTCCGCACGGGCGCGTAGCAGGCGAACGCGAACGCCGCGGCGGCGAGCGCGGCCCCCAGCGACATCACGGGGATGTCCGACAGGGACGTCGCGCCGGGGTTCAGCCGGCCGAGGTCCACCCCGAGCAGCCGGCCGACGGTGAGTCCGCCGCTCACCCCGGCGATCACGCCGGCGGTGGCCAGCAGCGCCTCCAGGATGCGGGCGCCCGCGGTCAGGGGGAACCCGGTGAGCGCATCCTGGATCGCGCCCATGAAGTTGATGCCGGCCAGCAGCATGATGATGCCCGCCGTCACCACCAGGGACGGCGAGACCTGCACGCCGGTCGACGCCGTCCCCACCGCGATCAGGGTCGCGAACAGACCGCCGGCGACCTGCTGGTAGAAGGCGGGCAGCCGGCGCCGGGACATCTGGCGGTGGATCAGGTCCACGCCCATCGACGCCGCGGCGGCCAGCAACGCCACCGGCCAGCTGCCTCCGACGAGAAGACCGACCCCGCCGCCCATGGCTCCCCACCCGAGGGTGACGGCCCAGCGAGGGAGCCGGTGCCCGGACGAGACGATCCTGGCGAGGCGGCTGCGGGCCTGGTCGCGGTCGATGGCGCCGTCGAGCAGGTCCCGCACCAAGTGGTCGACCAGGGTCAGGTCCTCGTAGTCGATCTCCCGGTGCCGCACCTGCCGGATCTGGATCAACGCCGGGTCGTCGAAGCTGGTCTGGTAGCTCATCGCGAGCTCGGTGAAGGTGACGTCCGCGGTGGCGCCGCGCAGCCCGCAGCCGTGCGCCACGTTGAGCATCGTGGCGCCGACGTCCGCGGCTCCAGCGCCGGAGGAGAGCAGCACCTCTCCGATCCGCAGCCCCAGATCGAGGGTCTTGAAGATGTCCCGGGTGTCCTTGTTCTCCGCCATGCCGGGACCAGTGTGCGGGCCCGGAGCCGGTGCGCGCGAACCCTCAGGGCTTCCCGCGGCCGGGTGGCGACGTGTTCTTGGTCACCCCCGACACGTCGGGGACCGATCGCCGTAGGTTCGCTCCATGTCCTACCCCGAACCGCGCTATCTCGGCGACACCGGTGAGGCCAGCGCCAGCCTCCGGCGACGCGCCCAGCCCGCGGAGCTGCTGACGTCCACCGGCTCCTGCCACTACCTCGCCACCGGGGCGAGCACGAACGGTCAGTTCGGCCTGTACCGCTGGGAGATGGGGCCGGAGCCGTCCGGTCCCGGGCCGCACTTCCACCGGACCATGTCGGAGTCCTTCTACGTCCTGTCCGGCTCGGTGCGGATCTTCGACGGGACCGTATGGCGCGACACCGCACCCGGTGACTTCACCTTCGTCCCGGAGGGCGGGATCCACGGGTTCCGCAACGAGTCCGGGGCGGACGCCTCGATGCTGATCCTCTTCGCGCCCGGTGCGCCGCGGGAGGCCTACTTCGAGGGGCTCATGGAGATCGCCCGGATGCCGCAGAAGCCCTCGCAGGCCGAGATGGACGAGTTCTTCGCACGGCACGACAACATCTGGGTCGAGAGTCCCTAGGGGGCCGACCCGGGTCCCGGTCGGCCCTAGGGGGCCTCCATCTCCGCCCGGACCCCGACCAGCCGGACCGCCCGGCTCTGGTCGAACCTGCCCAGCAGCTCCAGCGCCGCGTCGGTGATCCGGTCCGCGTCCCTCGTGGGCTCGGGGAGGGTCAGGGACCGGGTCCGGGTCTCGAACGGGGCGTACCGGAGCTTGATCCCGACCCGCACCGCGGCCCGGCCCTCGGCGGCGAGGTCCTGGGTCACCTGGCCGGCCAGCTCGCGGACCGCGTCCGCGACCAGTGACCAGTCCGTCTGGTTGTGCTGGAAGGTGGTCTCGCGACCGTGGCCGCGGGCCACGTACGGCGTCGCGTCCACCGGGGACGAGTCGACCCCGCGGCCGAGCCTGCGGTACCACGGGCCCATGGTCGGGCCGAGCCGGTCGGCGAGGAGCTGCGTGTCCGTGGCGGCCAGGTCGGCGACTGTGCGGATGCCGAGCTCGTCGAGCTTCCTCGCGGTCTTCCGCCCGATCCCCCACAGCGCTTCGGTCGGCCGCTCCCCCATCTGCTCGAACCAGGTCTCGGTGGTGAGCCGGTGCACGCCGCGCGGCTTGCCGAAGTCCGTGGCGATCTTGGCCTGCAGCTTGTTGTCCCCGATGCCGACCGAGCAGTGCAGCCGGGTGTTCTCCAGGACCGCCGCGCGGATCTCCGCGGCGAACGCCTCCGGGTCGTCGGTCTCCACGGCCATGAAGGCCTCGTCCCAGCCGAGGACCTCGACGGGGACACCGAAGGAGCGGAGCGTCTCCATCACCCCTGCGGACGCCTCGTCGTAGGCCTGCTTGTCCACCGGCAGGAAGACCGCCTCAGGACACTTGCGGGCCGCCGTACGCAGGGGCATCCCGGAGCCGACGCCGTACCTCCTGGCCTCGTAGGACGCGGTGGAGACCACGCCGCGCTCGGTGGGGTCCCCGCGACCACCGACCACCACCGGCAGGCCGGCCAGCTCCGGGCGCCGCAGCACCTCGACGGCGGCGATGAACTGGTCGAGGTCGACGTGCAGCACCCAGCTGCGGGGCGCGACCTCGCTCATGCGGACATCCTCTCCCACGACACCGACGGTCCTGCGCGACTAGGGTCGGCGGATGAGCAACCCCGTGGTGGTGGTCGTGGGCGCGGGACCTGGCGTGGGCGGGTCCGTGGCCCGGCGGTTCGGCAGGGAGGGCTACGACGTGGCACTGGTCTCTCGCTCGGAGGACCAGCTCGCCGCTCTGGGCGGCGACCTCCAGGAGAGCGGTGTGACCGCCGGATGGAGCGCCTGCGACATCACCGACGAGGCCGCGCTGCGTGGCGCCGTCACCCGCTTCGGCGAGCACGCCGGGCGCCTCGACGTCCTGCACTTCAACCCCAGCGCCTTCACCCAGCAGGACCCGTTGTCCCTCTCGCCGCGGCAGCTGCTCCAGGACGTCAACCTCGGGGTCGCTCCGCTGCTGACCCTCGTGCAGGCCGCCCGGCCGTTCCTGCGCCCGGGGTCGCGGGTGCTGGCCACCGGCAGCATGGCCGCGGACGCGCCGTGGCACGAGGCGGCCACCCTCGGGGTCCAGAAGGCCGGGCTGCGGAACCTGGTCAAGAGCATCGACGCGACGCTGCGCGGGGACGGCATCCGGGCGGTGTCGGTGACCGTGAACGGCACCCTGGAGCGGGGCACCGCCTTCGACCCCGACCGGGTGGCCGACGCCCTCTTCGAGGCCGCCGGGCAGCCGGAGGCGCAGTGGCGCACCGAGGTGCCGTACGACGGCTGAGCCGGCCCTTGCCGCGGGCGCAGGGCCCGCGGCCTACGGTGGCGGGATGGACCTACGCGTCTTCACCGAGCCGCAGCAGGGAGCGACGTACGACGACCTGCTGGCCGTCGCCCGGCACACGGAGGAGCTGGGCTTCGACGCGTTCTTCCGCTCCGACC
>JAWWPF010000284.1:0-2505 GCA_033850795.1 Nocardioidaceae bacterium
TACCCGGACGGACGGACCGCCCGGGCGGGCTGGCGCCCTCGCCGGGACACGGGTTCTCGGATGCGAGACTCCGACGCCGCGTGGCCGATTGACCACGAGGGGCGTGTTCAGTGGACTGGACCCATGCCCGCCGCCGCGTCACCACGTCCCGCGGTGGACCACCTCGTCGACGGGCCGGCGCGGTCGCCGCGCGGGCGACCCGGCGGCCCCGGGGTCCGAGGTCCGGTGCCCGACGGTGATCGCGCCGACGGGGGTGTACTCCCCCGGGACCCCGAACTCGTCCCGGAACGCGCCGAGCCGCTCCGGGGGGATCCCGAAGAAGCAGGCTCCCAGACCCGCGTCCACGGCGGTCTGCAGCACCAGCAAGGCGGCCATCGCGACGTCCATGTGCCAGAACGGCACCGGCCAGCGGCGCTCGTCGCGGTCGGTCCAGCCCTTGTCCCCTTCGGCGTAGCGCTCGAGGTAGGCCGACTTGTTCGAGCAGGGCACGATCAGCACCGGCGCCCGGACCATGCCGGCCAGCCAGTCGTCCGGGTCGGCCAGCGCCGCCTCCCCGGCGGTCACCGCCCAGTAGCGGCGCACGTCCTGCGGGGTGTCGAGCCGCAGGAAACCCCAGCCCTGGCTGAACCCGGCGCTCGGCGCCCGCGTCGCGTTCCGCAGCATCCGGTCCACCACGGCCGGGTCGACCGGGTCCTCGGCGTAGCTGCGGACCATCCTGCGGCGGCGGACCACGTCCTGGAACTCCATGGAGACGATCATGACCGCTGACTTCGAGCAGATGTGGCGCGACCTGGCGCCGGTGGGCCGCTCGTCCTCCAGCGGCGGCTACGACCGCTCGCCGTTCCTCGCCGCTGAGCGGGAGGCCACCGCATGGTTCCTCGAGCAGTGCGCGCAGCGCTCGCTCGAGGTGCAGCGTGACCTCTTCGGCAACCTGGCCGCCTGGTGGTGGCCTACGCCGGTCGGATCGCCGGGCGAGCCTGTCGAGACCCCCGGCGTCCTCACCGGCTCGCACCTGGACTCGGTGCCTGACGGCGGGGCGTACGACGGACCGCTCGGCGTGGTCTCGGCCCTCGCCGCCATCGACCTGCTCCGGGACCGGGGCGTGCGGCCTGCGCGGCCGCTGGGGGTCGGCGTCTTCGCGGAGGAGGAGGGCTCCCGGTTCGGCCTCGCCTGCCTGGGCTCCCGGCTGGCCACCGGGTCCCTGCCGTGGGCCCGGGCGGCGGCGCTGACCGACCGCGACGGCATCTCTCTGGAGGACGCGGTGGCGGACGTGCAGCTCGGGGAGGCGGACCTGCTCGCCGGCGTCGGCTGCTTCGTGGAGCTCCACGTCGAGCAGGGCCGGGACCTCGTCCACCGGGACGCCGCGGTCGGGGTGGCCAGCGGCATCTGGCCGCACGGCCGCTTCCGGTTCGACTTCACCGGCGAGGCGAACCACGCCGGCACGACCCGGATGGAGGACCGGCACGACCCGATGCTGACCTACGCCATGACCGCCCTGGCCGCCAACAAGCAGGCCCGGCTCGCCGGTCAGCGGGCGACGTTCGGGCGCGTCGACGTACACCCCAACGGCACCAACGCCGTGCCGTCGCGGGTGACCGCGTGGCTCGACGCCCGAGCCGAGACCGGCGACGAGCTCCAGGCGATGCTCACCGCGGTCGAGCGGCTCGCGCAGGACCGGGCCGGCCGGGACGGCACCGCGCTCGCGGTCACGCCCGAGTCGGTGTCCCCGGCGGTGCACTTCGAGGAGTCCCTGGCGCGCCGGATCGCCGGTCCCGCCGGGTGGCCGGTCATCCCCACGATGGCCGGGCACGACGCCGGCGTCCTGTCCGCGGCCGGAGTGCCCACCGCGATGCTGTTCGTGCGCAACCCGACCGGAGTCTCCCACGCCCCCGTCGAGCGGGCCGAGACGGCGGACTGCCTCGCCGGGGTCGAGGCGCTCGCCGACACCCTGCAGGAGCTGACCCGGTGACCGCGTACTGGCTCGAGCGCGCCTGGACCGGCGCCGGCCCCGTGCGGGACGGGCTCCGCGTGGAGGTCGAGGAGGGCCGCTTCACCGACGTCCGGCCCGGCCCGGCCGACGGTGCGGAACGCCTGCCCGGGCTGACGGTTCCGGGGCTGGCGAACTGCCACAGCCACGCCTTCCACCGGGCGCTGCGCGGCCGGACGCAGCGGGGCCGCGGGACGTTCTGGACCTGGCGCGAGCAGATGTACGCCGTGGCGGCGCGGCTGACGCCCGAGACGTACCACGAGCTGGCCCGGGCGACGTACCGCGAGATGGTGAGCGTCGGGATCACCACCGTGGGCGAGTTCCACTACCTGCACCACCGCCCGGACGGGACGCCGTACGACGACCCGAACGCGATGTCGCACGCGCTGCTCGCCGCCGCGCGCGACGTCGGGCTCCGGATCGCGCTGCTGGACACCTGCTACCTCGCCTCGGGCATCGGCGCACCGCCCGAGGGGGTCCAGGTGAGGTTCAGCGACGGTGACGCGGAGCGCTGGGCG
>JAWWPF010000296.1:0-7138 GCA_033850795.1 Nocardioidaceae bacterium
GATCTTCGTGCCCGTCGTCCTCGCGCTCGCCGCGGGCACGCTCGGCTTCTGGCTCGGCGCCGGCGCAAGCCCCGCGTTCGCGTTCGCGGCCGCCGTCGCGGTGCTGATCATCGCCTGCCCGTGCGCCCTCGGCCTCGCCACCCCGACCGCAGTCATGGTGGGCACCGGCCGCGCCGCCGAGCTCGGGATCCTGATCGGGAACTCCGCGGCGCTGGAGACGGCCCACCGGCTGACGGCGGTCGTGCTGGACAAGACCGGGACGATCACCCACGGCAGGCCCGCGCTCGCCGGGGTGACCGCGCTTGACGGCCACGCGGACGCCCTGCTCGCCCGGGTGGCCGCCGCCGAGATCGGAAGCGAGCACCCCGTCGGAGAAGCGCTGGTGACCGCCGCCCGCGACCGCGGCCTCCCCGTCGCGACCGCGTCCGGCTTCGAGGCGGTCGCCGGGCACGGCATCCGCGCGACCGTCGCGGGCACCGACGTGCTGGTCGGCAACGCCGCGCTGATGGGCGCCCACGGCGTCGACTTCGCACCGCTCGAGGCAGAGGCGGCCGAGCGGGCGGCGCGCGCCGAGACCCCGATGTACGTCGCCACCGACCGGCAGCTCGCCGGCCTCGTCAGCGTCGCGGACACGGTCAAGGCCGAGTCGGCCGAGGCCGTCACCTCGCTGAGAGCACTCGGGCTCGAGGTGTGGATGCTGACGGGGGACAACGCGGCCACCGCGGACGCGATCGCGGCAGAGGTCGGCATCGACCACGTCGTCGCCGAGGTGCTGCCCGCCGAGAAGGCCGAGCAGGTAGCCCGGCTGCAGCAGCACGGGCACGTGGTCGCGATGGTCGGCGACGGCATCAACGACGCGCCCGCGCTCGCGACCGCCGACCTCGGCGTCGCGATCGGGACCGGCACGGACGTGGCGATCGCCGCCTCGGACATCACCCTGGTCGGCGGCGACCTCCGCGGCATCGTCGCAGCGATCGCGCTCTCGCGTCGTACCGTCACCACGATCAAGCAGGGCCTGGGTTGGGCGTTCGGCTACAACGTCCTGCTGATCCCAGTCGCCGCCGGCGCGCTGTACGGCTTCGACCGGCTGCTGCTCGACCCGGTGCTCGCCTCCGCCGCTATGGCGATGAGCTCGGTCTCCGTGGTCAGCAACGCCCTGCGGCTCCGCCGCTTCCGCAGCCCCCAGTCCGCTTCCGAGATCCTGAGCCCACCGGTCCGGCAGAGGGTGGCTGGCTGGGCCTACCTGGCGGCCGTCGCGACCGTGGCCCTCATGCTCGGCTCGGTCTTCACCTGGGCCAGCCGCACCGAGCCTGCGCAGCACGGCATGAACGGGATCCTCGCCTGGACCGAGGGCATGGGCATGCCGATGCGCCCGGCGATGAGCGTCATGGAGACCACCGAGGCGCCGCCGGTCGACCCGCAGGAGGCGGGCCTGTCGGTCTCACTGGCGCCCGCGGCTCCCATCCGTCCCGGCGTGCCGGCGACCCTGACGCTCCGCATCCGCGACGCCAAGGGGGAGCCCGTCAAGGACATCGTGCGCACCCACCAGGTGTGGGCCCACCTCATCGTCATCCGCAGCGACCTGACTACCTTCGCGCACGTCCACCCGGAACCCACCGGCCGGCCCGGCACGCTCCGCGTGCGCTTGACCCTTCCGACCACCGGCCGCTACACCGCCCACACCGAGTTCCGTCGCCAAGGGCAGATGACCGACGTGCTCGCCACCAGCACCCTGACCGTCGCCGGCTCCGGCTTCGACCGCCAGGCTCCGGTACCGGCCCACGAGATCCGAACGGCGACCGTGCACGGCGTCAGCGTCCACCTGGCCGGCACGGCGGTCGTCGGCGCCGACAGCGACCTGCGCTTCCGGTTCACCGACGCCGTCACCGGCCACCCGGTCACCGGTCTCAAGCCCTACCTCGGGGCCGCCGGGCACGTCGCGATCGTGCGGTCCGACGGGTCCGGGTTCGCCCACCGGCACGCCGAGACCCAGGACTCCAAGGGACGGCCCGTGTTCGCCGTTCCGGGTAGCACGTTCGGCCCCGACCTCGACCTGCACGCCCGATTCGACCGACCCGGCACCTACCGGATGTGGGCGCAGTTCCGGCTTCGCGACGACACCGTGATCACCGCTTCCTTCGCCATCCAGACCGCTTACCACCACTGAGGAGACAGCCATGACCACCCTGCTCAACCCACCGACCAGCACCAGGACAGACGCCGTCGCGGTCCGCGCCCTCGACGTCGTGAAGACCTACGGTCGCGGCGTGACCGCCGTCCGCGCACTCGACGGCTGCTCGGTCGAGATCCAGGCCGGCCGCATGACCGCGATCATGGGGCCGTCCGGGTCCGGCAAGTCCACCTTGATGCACGTGCTCGCCGGCCTCGACGACGTCGACTCCGGCACGGTGCAGCTCAACGACACGGAGATCACCGGCCTGTCCGAGAAGGCTCTCACGCTGCTTCGCCGCGAGCGGATCGGGTTCGTCTTCCAGGCGTTCAACCTGGTGCCCGCTTTGACAGCTGCGGAGAACATCACCCTGCCGCTGGCCCTCGCCGGCAGGAAGCCGGATCCCGCCTGGTACGAGCGGCTCGTCACCACCCTCGGCCTCGCCGACCGGTTGGCGCACCGCCCCAGCGAGCTGTCCGGCGGTCAGCAGCAGCGGGTCGCCGTTGCCCGCGCCCTGGTCACCCGGCCCGACGTCGTCTTCGCGGACGAACCGACCGGCAACCTCGACTCCAAGCACGGCCACGGGCTTCTCGGCTTCCTCCGCGAGGCCGCCCACGACCTCGGCCAGACGATCGTGATGGTCACCCACGACCCCGCCGCAGCCTCCTACGCCGACCGGGTCGTCTTCCTCGCCGACGGCCACATCGTCGATGAGCTCACCGACCCGACCGTGGCCGCCGTGCTGGCCCGGATGAACCGGATGGAGGACTGAAACGTCATGCTGCGACTCTCCCTCAAGCAGGTGCTGCTGCATCGCTTCCGGCTCGCACTCACGCTGGTCGCGATCACCATCGGGGTCACCTTCGTCACCGGAAGCCTCGTGCTCACCGACACCTCCCAGCAGGTCTTCGACAACCAGTTCGCCACCCAGACCAGAGGAGTCGACGTCACCGTGCAGTCCGCGGTCGCCTTCGACTCCGCCATGGGCGTCCAGGTCGACCGCGCGCCGCTGCCCCAGGCCGTCGTGCAGCGGGTCGCCGCCACCCCCGGCGTCCTGAACGCCGTCCCCGTAGCGGACGGTCGGGGCCTCCTCCAAGCCCACGGCGAGCCGATCGTGCCCGCGGGTCCCTCGACGCTGCAGTCGTGGACGACCGGTCCGGGCAACCCCTACCGGCTCCGCACCGGTGAGCCACCCGCGGCCTCCGGTGAGGTCGTCCTCGACGCGGCCACCGCCCAGCAGCACCACATCGCCATCGGCGACACCGTCCGTGTGCAGGCCATCCACACGCGGCCACTGACCGTCGTTGGTCTGGTCGGCTTCGGCGCCCGACCTGGGATCCCGGACAGCACCATCGCGCTGACCACCCTGCGGCAGGCCCAGCGCCTGCTCGGCCTGGGCGCGAAGGTCTCCGAGGTCCAGGTCACCGCGACCGCTGGCACCCCGGTCGCCGAGCTTCGCTCCCAGCTGGCCGACCGGCTGGGGGCGACGTACGCAGCGACTTCCAGCCAGGACGTCGCGGCCGCCGGCATCGCCGCGGCACGAGACCGGCTCGCCTACCTCCGCATGATGCTGCTCGCCCTGGCCGGCGCGGCCCTGCTGGTCGGGGGGTACCTGATCGCCAACACCTTCTCGATCGTGATCAGCCAGCGCATGCGAGAGCTCGCACTGCTCCGGGCAGCCGGCGCCACCGGCCGGCAGGTCTTCGGCATGGTCTTCGGTGAGGCCCTCATCCTCGGCATCGCCGGCTCCGCCCTGGGCACCGTCCTCGGGGTTGGCGCGGCCGTCGGGTTGCGTGACCTGGTCGGCCGATTCGGCGTCGCCCTGCCCGACGGGTCCTTGACCGTACTGCCCGGCTCGATCGCCGTCGCTGCCGGAATCGGGGTCCTCACCACGGTGCTGGCCGCGCTCGGCCCCAGTCGCCGCGCCGCCCGAGTCACCCCGGTCCAGGCCATGCGTGACGCCGCCAGCGTCCGGCTGGCCGGACGCCCGCGCCTGATCCTCGGCTGGTCCGCTGCCACGGTAGCGGTCGCTGTCACCGGCGCCGCGCTGCTCGGCCGAGGGTCAGCCCTGGCCGTCGGACTCGCCGGGCTCCTGGTGGTGCTGGCGCTGTCGCTGCTCGGTCCAGCACTCATGCCGGCTCTGTCCCGGGTCGTCGGGCGCCCGCTGCGAGCGCTCGGGGTCCCCGGTCACCTGGCTGGCGAGCTCGCGGGACGCTCACCACGCCGCACCGCGGCGACCGTGCTCGCCCTCGGGCTCTCCCTGGCGCTGATGAGCTTCATAGTCGTTCTAGGTACGTCGGTCAAGCACTCGATCGCGAGCAGCTACGGCGAGGTCGTCACCGCCGACTACGTCGTGGAGAGCTCCCGCAACGAGATGCTCGGCGGTCTAGCTCCCTCCGTCGCCGCCGACCTCGACAGGCTGCCGCAGGTCGCGGCCACGTCTCGGGTCAGGTTCGGCCACTGGAAGGATCACCGCAAGGTCAGCGCCCTCACCGCCGTCGACCCGACGACCCTCGACAAGGTCGTGGACGTCCACATGGTCACCGGCTCGCTCGACGACCTCGCCGACGGCGGCATCGTGCTGGCCCACCACCTCGCCGCCGACCGCCACCTCCAGGTGGGGGACCGGCTGCCGATGACGTTCGCCAAGGCCGGCAACCGGTCGCTGCACATCGTCGGGTTCATCGACGACGGCGACGCCCGGGCACTCAGCACCGAGTTCATCATCGGCATGCGGGCCTACGACCGGCTGTACACCGAGCGGGTCGACGCCAGCGTCTACGTCCAGCTCGCCCAAGGTGTCACGGCCGGCGCGGCGCGGAGCGCGCTCCAGCACGCGCTCGCGCCGTACCCGACCGCGCAGCTACGCGACCAGGCCGCTGCGATGCAGGCCCGCGCCGGAGCGGTCGACCAGATCCTTGGACTCGTCACCGCACTGCTGGCGTTCACGGTGCTCATCGCGGTGCTCGGGATCACCAACACGCTGGCCCTGTCCATCGTCGAACGCACCCGCGAGATCGGCCTGCTCCGCGCCGTCGGCATGACGCGTACCCACGTACGCCGCATGGTTCGCGCCGAGGCCCTGCTCGTGGCCGGCGTAGCCGTCGTGATCGGGCTCGTGGTTGGCGTCACGCTCGGGGCCGCGGCCACGGTCGCTCTCGGAAGCAGCATCGCGACGACTGTCGTCGTCCCCTTCGGGCAGTTGACCGTGATCACGGTCCTCGCGGTCGCCGCGGGTCTGCTGTCCGGGCTCCTCCCGGCACGGCGTGCGGCAGGCCTCCACGTTCTCGACGCGATTGCGTCCGGCTGAGTTGCCGGCCATACCAAGACGCGGGCCGTCCCTTCGCGGGACGGCCAGCTCGGTGCGCGATGCACCGCAGGGACCTATCGGACAAGGACAACGACGTCCACGGTGCTGTGATCCCCGCCGCTCAGCAGACCGGTGGCCCCAGCGCCGGGCAACCTGGCCATTGTGCCGGCGCGACGCACCGTCCTCAGGCCCGACGGTGGTGTCAACAGCAACAGCATCGACCGGACAGGGAGCGGGACCATGGCAACAGCACTCGTCATCGAGGAAGAGTCCGGCACCTGCAGTGGCTTCGTGCACCCGCACAACGGCTACTACGCCGGCGACTTCCACCGCGTCGACGGCGCACCCGTCCTGACAGCCGTCGTGGCACCCGTCCTCGCACCGGTCTTCGTCCGGTTCACCGACGACACGGTCGCCACCTCGGCGTTCCAGATGGTCCCCGGTGTCCTCCCCGTCGATGACCGCGCCGTCCCGCGCGCCGCGTGAAAGGGCCTCGATGATGAACGAGCGCGAAGCAGGTCGCGGACCCCGATCCCTGCCGAGTGGCATCGCGTGCGCTACCGATGAGGCTATTCCCTCACGACGTCCCGCAGCGCATCCTCAAGAGGCGGGGGACGCCGTAGCGCCAAGGCGAGGATGTCGGTCATGAGCGTCCGAAGCGGAACTGCGACCACAAGCGCCGAACCCGCCGCCCCGGAGCCACGGCGCATGCGCATCGGACCAGTCGTTCTCGCCTCCCTGGCCGCGGGGTTCGCCGCGGCGGTGCTCCTGCCGTTCCTGCCGGCCGGAACGGTCGACGACAGCTTCGCCACCGCCATGGTCCTGTTCGGCTTCGCGATCGGTTGGGCACTGCTGGCGATGCTGTCCATCCGGTTCACCGACCAGCCGCAACGCTGGGCGCTGGCACCCGCGACCTTCATGGCGCTGTCCGCCGTACTGCTGCTCGCGGCCCCGGACGCCTCAGCGGGTGTGCTGCGCTGGGTGTGGCCGCCAGCCGTGCTGGCCGTGGTGATCTGGGTCTGGATCCGCGCCAGGCGCGCCCTGCAGAGCCGGACCAGGGTGTGGCTGCTCAACCCGGTCCTGGTCATGTTGGTGCTCCTCGCCCTCGCCGGCGGCTACGAGGCCATCGGCCACGCCACCGCACCGACGGTCGCCATGCGCGGCCAGCTGGTTGACGTGGGACCGTACCGACTCCACCTGCAGTGCACCGGCTCGCGCGGCCCCACGGTGGTCCTCGAGCCCGGCGGCGGCGGGTCCGCGGCGTCGCTGGGGTTGATCGCACCGGCGGTGGCCCGCGACAGCAGGGTGTGCGTGTACGACCGGGCCGGCCGCGGCTGGAGCGATCCCGCGACGAGTCCGCCCGACGGTGCGCAGATCGCGACCGACCTCCACACCCTGCTGCACCGCGCCCACGTGCCGGGCCCGTACGTGCTGGCGGGGCACTCCTTCGGTGGCCTGTACGTGCGGGCGTACGCCGCGAAGTACCCGGACGAGGTCGCCGGCCTGGTGCTCGTCGACTCCACCGCCTCCCACCGCACCACCGTGTCCACGCCTCAGCCGGGCTCCTACAGCGTCATCCGACACCTGTCCGCGTTGATCGCGACGACGTCTCGGCTTGGGGTCGGCCGGGTCATCGCCGACAACGACTTCGCGTACCT
>JAWWPF010000317.1:0-4588 GCA_033850795.1 Nocardioidaceae bacterium
CCGGCCCGGTCACCTCCGGTGGGGGTGGTCGAGTCGGGATCGTTCAGGACCGCCCAGTGTCCGGCCAGCCGCAGCTCGTGCCACTCCTTCTCGCGCAACACGTCCTGGGTGGCGGTGATCGCGGCGCAGGCCTGGTCCGCGTCGAGGTCCGCGATCCAGGATGTATCGAACATGTGTTCGATGATATCGGCTCCCGGGTCACGGTGTCGACGACGAATCGCCTCATGTAGAAAGCGATTGTAATTCGTCATACACCCTCCCGCCACCCAAGCCAGAGACGAAGATCAGGCTTCGGATCCGCGCCGCCTCAACCGGAATACGCGCCTTCTCAACGGGAATCCGCGCCGTCTCAACGGAAATAAGCGCCGTCTCAACGGAAATAAGCGCCGTCTCAACGGGAATTAGCGCCCTCTCAACGGGATTGAGAGCCTTCTCAACGGAGCCAGGGATCGTCAGGCTCGCGCGGACGCGTCCTCGACGACGTACCCGCCGGGCCAGGGGAGCGGCTCCTCGCCGGCGCCCTGCCGCACGAACTCCCCCAGGTACCAGTCGCGGAGCGAGAGCAGCTGCGGAGTCGGCGCCGGGGTGAGCAGCCGCTGCTCGCGGCAGAACTCGTCGGCGTCCTCCAGCACCTGGCGCAGCCGGCCCATCGTGGCGGGGGCAGCCGCGGGCACGTCGTACGCCAGGTCGGCCCGGTCGTCGTCGGAGGTGATGGCCGCATCGAGCCGCTCGACGCCGCGGGCCTGGCGCCGCTGCTGCTCGACCTGCAGCGTCAGCTCGGAGAGCTCCCGGGCCACCGGGTACTCGGTGCCGTGGTTCAGCGACAGCAGCCGCAGCTCCCGGCGCAGCTCCTCGTACCAGAGCCGGTAGTGCGCGAAGACCCGCACCGGCATCCCGAGCAGTCGGATCCGCACCCGCTCCTGCGGCTCGCCGGCCTGGCCGAGCAGGTCGTCGATCACGCCGGTGAGGTCGTAGACGTCCCCGGGGACCTCGTCGTCGGGGAGGTGGTCCTCCGACGCGGGCTCGAACCAGACGATCTTGCCGTGCGGGGACACCTCGGCCCCCCAGGTCGTCGAGTACATCGCGACGATCCCGAGGCCCCGGCCGACCGTGGCGAGGAGCCGGGCGTCGTCGCTCATGTCCCGGATGGCCGGGGGCGCCGCCGAGCTGTCGTGGACCTCGACCCGCGGGTGCACCGGCGTGCCGCCGAGGCGGACGCTGATGGGTGGTGTCGCGTGCAGGATCGCGTTCGTGACCAGCTCCGAGACCCCGAGCCGGGCCGCGTCGGTGAGGTCCTCGCGGCCGAGCGTGGCGAGCTCGCCGGCGACCCACATGCGCGCGTCCCGCACCGAGCGCGGTTCCGGACGGAGCTCGAGCGCGGCGCTCACCTCTGGGCTCGTCGTTCAGGCTCGGCGTCCCGGGCCGCCGCCCGCGCTCCCCGAAGCGCCACGAGCCGGGTGACGACCATGGCGATGTAGAAGACGCCCGCGACCTGCTCGATCATCACGACGCTGCGTCCGTGACCCGAGATCGGGGTGATGTCGGAGAGCCCCGTGCTCGACAGCGTCGTGAACGACAGGAACAGCAGGTCCATCCACGACCGGGCCTGCTGCCCCACTCCGGCCGGAAGGAAGGCGTGCGGGTCGAGCGCCTGCACCACGACGAAGAGGTAGGCGAAGGCCCAGGCGAACAGGGTGAACACAGCCGGTATGGCGAAGAGCTCGTCGGTCGTGACCTGGTCGTCGTGGAGCATGTAGGCGAGCATGCTGATCGCGGCGTAGCAGTAGAGCACCGTCTCGAAGGCCGCCGACCACACCACCAGGTCGGGGTCGTCGATGAACACCGACACCGTCAGCAGGACCACTGACGGCAGCGCCACGAGCATCGCGACCCAGGTCAGGAACGGCGTCGCGCGTACGGCGAGCACGGTCAGCGCCAGCACCAGGAGGCCGAACAGCGAGAATCCGGCCCGCCCGGCGGTGCTGTCGTCCATGAAGGGATAGAGCAGGACCCCGGCGAGCTGCACGACGAGCAGCACAGCGCACGGCGTCCTCTTGGCGAAGTGCACGGCCCCCCACATGCGTCCCAGGTTAGCGGTCCAGGTGTCTCGCCCACGCGAAGCAGAACACCCCGTAGCAGGCCAAACCGATCGCCATCAGCACCAGCAGCGGGCTGCCGAACGGCTCCTGCAGCACCTTGCGCAGCGCCACGTCGAGACCTCCGGACTTGCCCGGGTTGTGGCTGAAGGCCGCGAGGAGGAACAGCACGCCCACGATCGCCAGCGCGACGGCCTTGCTCAGGTACCCCGCAGTGCCGACCAGGATGTAGGCCCGCCCGTCCTTTCCGGTTCGCCCGTCCACGTCCAGCTTGGACCGGAACTTCTTCGTCCATCCGCGGTAGCCCAGCAAGCCCGCGACGACCAGCACGCCCACGCCCACCGCGCCGACCAGCAGCGGACCGCCGGGCATCCGCATCAGGCGTGCCGTCATACCGTCCGTGCCGGAGCCACCCGAGGAGGACCCGCCCGCGGTCTTGAAGGCGGAGGCGGCGAGGCTGCCGTAGAGGATCACCTTCGCCACGGACGTCAGTCGCTTGACCACCCGTTTGCCGCCCTCGGCGTCCTGGTGACCCCAGATCGCCTCGAGGCCCTGCCACACCACGAGGGACACGAACCCGAGGCCGACGACGTACAGCGACGCGCGGCCCAGCCCGTTCTGCGCCAGCTGCTGCAGCGCGCCCTGGCTGGACGCCTTGCCGCTCGAGTGCCCGAAGGCCAGCCGCAGCGCGAGCCAGGCGATGATCAGGTGCAGAACGCCGTACGACACCAGCCCTACCCGGACCCCCCGGTCCATCCACGGGCTGTCATCCGCTCGCTGACCCGCTTGCTCGGCACGCACCGACACGTCCATGACGTCCTCCAGTTCTGCGCCGCCCGGCTTGGAGTCCTACCCCTCTCACACAGGGCTCACTCATCGAAGATGTCGTGAGCCTCGGTGGGAGGCCCGAGGCACGTCGCCGGGTCGTAGCCGATGGAGGTGACGCTCGACTGCACCGGCGCGATCGGTGACGATGCTGCTGAGCACCCGACACCCGGAGGGACATGACGTTCCAGGACCTGCCACCCTTCGCGGCCTGGGAACACCGCGAGGCCCGACGCGGGTTCGAGGTCGCCTATCTCACCGCCACAGGTGCCGGGCTCCACGTCCACGGGAGCACCTCCGCCGTCGAGGCCGGCAAGCCGTGGGTCGTCAGCTACGAGATCGACCTGGACGAGCGGTGGCGGACTCGTCACGCCGTCGTCACCAGTCGAACGCTCGCCGGCGACCGCGCCGTCGTCCTGGACCATGACGGCGCCGGTTCCTGGCGGGTGGACGGGGCGGCGGCCCCGGACCTGACCGGGTGCCTCGACATCGACCTCGAGTCGTCCGCCCTGACCAACGCATTCCCGGTTCGCCGAGCCCGTCCGCGGCCGGGGGACCGGATCGAAGCCCCCGCCGCGTACGTCCACGCATCCGGCTCCGTCGTCGAGCGCCTCGAGCAGACCTACCGCCGGCTCGAGCAAGACGAGCCGGACGCGCAGCGCTACGAGTACGCCGCGCTGGCGTTCGGGTTCACCTGCGAGCTGACCCTCGACGGCGCCGGCCTCTGTATGGCGTACCCGGGACTGGCCACGCGGGCCGGGTAACAATGTCCCGTGACGACATCACCGCTGGTCCTCGGACCGCTGATCAGGTACGTCGACCAGACCTCGGCGTCCCTCTGGGTCGAGACCGCGAGGTCCGGCCTCGTCACCGTGCGCGCCGGCGAGGGGTCCTGGCAGGCAAGAACGTTCGCCGTCCATGGTCACCACTACGCGATGGTCGTCGCCGACGGGTTGGCGGCCGGGTCCGTGACGCCATACTCCGTGGAGATCGACGGCGTGCCCGTCTGGCCCCCTTCCGGTGGTGCAGGTGACGCGGGGGACGCGCGTGACGGTCAGGACGGGCAGGAACCCGGGGGCAGCCGCTACCCGCCCAGCGTCATCGCGACGCTCAAGCCGGGCAAGCCGCTGCGCCTGGCGTTCGGGTCGTGCCGCACCAGCGTGGGTCACGACCGAGCCGGCAACAGTTCGCACGGCGTGGACGCGCTGCGCAGCCTGGCGCTCGAGATGGCGACGAACCCGGACGTCCGGTGGCCCGACCTGGTGCTCTTCCTCGGCGACCAGGTGTACGCCGACGAGACGACCGGGGAGATGCGGAAGTTCATCGCGGCGCGCCGCGACATCGAGCAGCCGCCGGGACACGAGCTGAAGGACTTCGAGGAGTACTGCCACCTCTACCGGCTGGCCTGGGAGGACCCGCTCAACCGCTGGCTGCTGTCCACGTTGCCGAGCTCGATGATCTTCGACGACCACGACGTGCGCGACGACTGGAACACCTCCTACGCGTGGAAGCAGGAGATCGAGCAGACGAGCTGGTGGCACGAGCGGATCGTGTCGGGGCTGGTGTCCTACTGGGTGCACCAGCACCTCGGGAACCTCTCGCCCGACGAGCGCGCGGCCGACGACGTCTGGCAGCTCGTCGCGCGCCACGAGGGGGACGACGAGGTC
>JAWWPF010000353.1:0-4290 GCA_033850795.1 Nocardioidaceae bacterium
CGCTGACCCGCCCCCACCCTGAGAGGCGTGGGCCGCAGAGCCAGGGTCCGTTCAGGGCCGCACCCCATGTACGGCGGTGCTCCGGAGGAGCAGAGTGAAGGTGTCAGAAGACGCCACCAGAACTCCCCGAATGGAGTGCCACACCATGAACGAGATCCACCAGAGCTTCGCCCAGCAAGGACTGGTCCGACCGATGGACCGCCGCGTCCTCGGGGGCGTGTGCGCCGGCCTCGGCCGCCGCTTCGGGATCGCGCCGTGGACCGCACGCCTCCTGTTCCTGCTCATCCTGATGGTCATCCCCGGCAGCCAGATCCTGGTCTACCCCATCCTCTGGATCCTGATGCCGTCGGAGGACGCCTTGACGTACCCGACCCCGCCGACAACGGGGGCCCCGGCTGCCTGACCGGCCGACGAGCGAGGTCGCGAGACGCGGAGAACCCGCGCTCGCGGCCTCGTTCTTCGTCTGCCCCGACAAGGGCTCCGACCAGCGAGCCACCGGCCCGGGTCCTGCCGTTCAGGTAGCGGTCGGCGCCGGGCTCCGCGGGTCGACCGGCTTGCTGCGGTATCGCTGCACGAGCTCTCGCGCGGCAACCTGCATCCTCATCGGCGGCAGGCCGGACGCGACCTGGAGGAGGTCCTCGACGACCATGTCGCCGATCATCCGGAAGGCGGCGTCGATGCCGCCGGCGCGGTGCGCGGACAGCACCAGACCATCGAGCGACCTGGCCGGGTCCTCCGGCGGCACCGGCTCCTGCGGCCACACGTCGACGGCCGCGAGGAACCGGCCGGCGCCCACCCGCTCGTACAGGGCCGCGAAGTCGACCAGCGCCGCCCGGCTCACCAGCACGAGCCGCGTGCCCGGGCGAAGCAGGTCGAGCCGATCACCGTCGAGGAGCCGCTGGTTGTCGTCGGTCACCGCGGCGAGCACGAAGACGAAGGTGCTCGTCCCCAGGACCTCCTCGAGGGTGGCCGGCTCGACGTCGGCGTCCCGTAGCATGCCGGTCGGGACCCACGGGTCGTACACCCGCACCCGGGGCGCGAACGGCCGAAGCAGCGCCAGCAGGGACCGGCCCAGGTTGCCGAAGCCGACGAACCCGACCTCGGCGTGCCGGAGGAGTACGGCGTCGTGGTTCGCCCCGCGCGTGTAGCGCTCGCGTCCTTCGCGGAAGGCACGGTCCTCCCTGCTGATCCCTCGCGCCAGGTCGAGCGCCAGCCCGAGCGCGTACTCGGCGACCGCCTGCGCATAGGCCGGGCCACAGCCCAGCACGTACACGCCCTGCTCGTGACAGACGGCGTAGTCGACGTTCGGGAAGAAGTTCCCCTCGACGTTGCAGAGGACCCGCAGCCGGGCCGCCCGACGCAGCCGCGCCGCGGGGAGGTCGGGCTGCCCGACGACCGCGAAGGCGTCCGGCAGGAGCTCGTCGAACCGGCGGCCGCCCTCGACAGAGGAGGCGTCGACCTCGACGACCTCGAAGCGAGACTGCAGCTGCGCCCACGACTCGCGGGTGAAGATCACCGACACGTCCTGCGGTGCGGGATCCACCAGGACCAGGGGTCTGTCGGTCACGGTGCGGGGCTCCTCTGCTGTCCGGGCCGTCTCGGCGCCCAGCGAAGCACCGACCCTGAACCCGTGTCGAGGCGGGGTCCGGTCGTGTGCCCGGTGAGGTGCGGTGACATGAAGGACGCCGCAGCGGGCAACGACAGCGCGTGACCGATGTGGTGCTGCATGCTGCCGCCTTCCTCTTCGACAGCGACGGCGTGCTCGTCGACTCCGACCGCAGTGTGGAGCAGGCCTGGACGGAGTGGGCGAACCGGTACGACCTCCCCCCTGACGAGGTCCTCGGCATGGTGCACGGCCGGCCCGCCGCGCAGACCGTCCAGGCCCTGCTCCCGGAGCCGCTGCACGAGGAGGCGGTGCGCCTCATCAACCGGCTCGAGCTCGTCACGGCCGCGTCGGTCTTGGCCCTGCCGGGCGCGGTCGCGTGCGTCTCCGCGGTGCCGAGCGGGCAGTGGGCCGTGGTGACCTCGGGCACCAGGCCGCTGGCCGAGGCCCGTCTGGCGGCGGCCGGCGTCCCGTCCGCCGGCGTGCTCATCACTGCCGACGACGTGGCCCGCGGCAAGCCGGCGCCCGATCCCTACCTGGCCGCCGCGTCGGCGCTGCAGCAGGACCCTGGGGCCTGCCTGGTGTTCGAGGACGCGGAGCCCGGAGTCGCGGCGGCCCGTGCAGCGCGGGTCAGGCACGTCGTCGGGGTGGGCCGCGGGACCGATCGCCTGCCCGTGGACGCCTTCGTCCCCGACCTCAGGTCCGCCGCGATCCGCTCGGGGACGGTCACGCTCGGCCGGACCGGCCCTTGAGCTGTCGGCTGAACGCCTGCTCGGCCTCGCGGCGGGCCTCCCGCTCGGCGAGCGCCTGCCGCTTGTCCCAGGTCTTCTTGCCGCGGGCGAGGGCGATCTCCACCTTGGCGCGGCCGTCGCGGAAGTAGAGGCGCAGCGGGACGACCGTCAGCCCGCGCTCGTTGAGACGGCGCTCGATCCGGTCGATCTCTGCGCGGTGCAGCAGCAGCTTGCGCTTGCGACGGCTGCCGTGATTGGTCCAGCTGCCCTGGGAGTACGGCGGGATGTGCACGCCGTACATCCACACCTCGCGGTCCTCGATGTCGACGAAGCCGTCGACGAGCGACGCCCGGCCGGCGCGCAGCGCCTTGACCTCCGTGCCCTGCAGGACGATGCCGGCCTCCCAGCTGCCCTCGAGGTGGTAGTCATGGCCGGCCTTGCGGTTGCGGGCCACGACCTTCTCGAGCTCGACCCTGTGCACCCCGCCATTGTCGCAGAGCCCGCTCGGCGCTCCCCGAGTCAGAGAAGCCCGGCGAGCTTGCGCTCGAGCACACCGCGCTCGCGCTCGTTGCCGCACCGTTGCAGGGCGACCTCGAGCTCCTGACGGGCCTCATCGACCCGGCCGAGGCGGATCAGGAGCTCGCCACGGACGCTGGCCAGCAGGTGTGAACCGGACAGGCTGCCGCCGCTCACGAGCCGGTCGACGAGGGGAAGTGCCGCCGCCGGGCCCTGCGCCACCGAGATCGCCACCGCTCGGTTCAGCTCGACGACCGGCGATGGCGCCAGCCGGCCGAGGGCCTCGTAGAGCAGCACGATCCGCTCCCAGTCGGTCTCGTCGACGGAGGGCGCGACGGCATGGCACTCGGCGATGGCCGCCTGCACGCCGTACGCCCCGAGGCCGCGACCGGTCCGCCCAGCCCGGGCCAGCGCGGCGCGGCCACGGCGGATCGCCGACCGGTCCCAGCGCCGGCGGTCCTGCTGCTCGAGCAGCACGGGCTCGCCGTCGTCCCGGAGCCGGCCCGGGAAGCGTGCCGCAGTCAGCTCGAAGAGCGCGAGCAGACCGTGCGCCTCCGGCTCGTCCGGCATCAACCGGGTCACGACCCGGGCCAGCCGGACGGCCTCGCGAGCCAGGTCCGCGCGGATCCAGTCCGCGCCCGAGGTGGCCGACGACCCCTCGGTGAAGATCAGGTAGAGCACGCTGAGCACCGACCCGAGGCGTTCGTGGCGCTCCTCGGCAGCCGGTACGGCGAACCGGACCTGTGCTGCGGCCAGCGTCTTCTTGGCCCGGGTGATCCTGGCCTGCACCGTCGCGACCGGCACGAGGAAGGCTCGCGCGATCTCATCGCTGGTCAGGCCACCGAGCACCCGGAGGGTCAGCGCGACCCGCGCCTCGGGCGAGACGACCGGGTGGCAGGCGATGAACATCAGCGCCAGCACGTCGTCGCCGATCCGGTCCGGGTCCCACAGCACGTCCTCCCCCGACCCCGTCCGGACGCCGAAGGCCCCCGAGGCCGCGGTTCCTTCGCCGGGGTCGCGGGCCAGGGCGTCGTACCTCTCCTCGAGTCGGGACCGCCGGCGGTAGGCGTCGATCGCCCGTCGCCGTGCCACGGTGAGGAGCCAGGCGGCGGGGTCGCGGGGGACGCCGTCCCGCGGCCACGCCACGAGCGCCTCGGCGAGCGACTCCTGCGCGACGTCCTCGGCGAGCGCGAAGTCGCCGGTGTGCCGGGTCAGCGTGCCGACGATCCGCGCGGACTCTCGCCGCCACACCGCCTCGACGGCGGCCCGCCCGGATCGCGGCAGGCTCACAGCTGCCCGGTGGCCTCGCGCCACGCCCGCTCCTTCTTGACCCACTCGTTGTCCTGCGGGAACTCCTCGATGCTGACGACCCGGCGGATCTCGGTCTTGATCCCGGCCCCGGCCATCGGGGCGCGCGTGGCCCACTCGACCGCCTCCTCC
>JAWWPF010000358.1:0-3284 GCA_033850795.1 Nocardioidaceae bacterium
GGCGGCGGGGAAAGACGCAGATTGGTCACGTTCCTTTCGCGGCTGATCTTGGCGTTCGGACGGTGGTGTCAGCGGTCGATCGAGGCCATGTTGGTGTCGTCGTGTCGCTCGCCTGCTGCGGGCTCGAGCGAGTCGAGCCGCTGGATCTGGTCGGCGGTGAGCTCGATGTCTGCGGCTGCGGTGTTCTCCTCGACGCGGGCGATGCGGCGGGTGCCCGGGATGGGCGCGATGTCGTCACCTCGGGTGAGGAGCCAGGCCAGTGCGGTCTGGGCCGGAGTGGCGCCGATCTCGGCCCCGATCGCGGTGACCTCGTTGACGAGAGCGAGGTTGCGCTGGAAGTTGTCGCCGGTGAAGCGCGGGTTCGTCTTGCGCCAGTCGTCGTCGCTGAAGTCGTCGATGGTGCGGATCTGCCCGGTGAGCAGGCCGTGCCCAAGGGGCGAGTAGGGGACGAAGCCGATCCCGAGCTCACGCAGCAGGGGCAGGATCTCGTCCTCCACATCGCGGGTCCACAGGGAGTACTCGGTCTGAAGCGCGGTGACCGGTTGCACGGCGTGGGCGCGGCGGATCGTGGCGGGCGCTGCCTCGGAGAGCCCGAAGTGTCGGACCTTTCCCTCGGCGATGAGATCGGCGACTGCTCCCGCTGTGTCTTCGATCGGTGTGTTTGGGTCGACACGGTGCTGGTAGTACAGGTCGATGTAGTCGGTGTCGAGGCGTCGCAGTGAGCCCTCCACGGCGGCCCGGACGTTGGCGGGGCTGCTGTCGGCACCGAGGCTGTGGTGGTCGCCCTGGTGCTGCACGAGACCGAACTTGGTGGCGATCTTCACCTCGTCGCGGCGGCCCTTGACGGCGCGTCCGACGAGCTCCTCGCTGTGGAAGGGGCCGTAGACCTCGGCGGTGTCGATGTGGGTGACGCCGAGCTCGAGTGCCCGGTGGATGGCGCGGACGGACTCGGAGTCGTCCAGCGGTCCGCCGGTGGTGTACGTGCCGGCCATGGTCATGGCGCCAAGGCCGATGCGGGAGACCACGAGGTCACCGAGGTGGGTGTTCTTCATCAGATTTCTCTCCTAGCTGTTGCTGGCGATGTCAGTACTGGCCGACATCGACCACACAACCAGCGCGAGACAGGGTCCGGGAGTCCCTGCCATGGGGGTCACCTGCAGTGACCCCCACACCGGTCGCGGCGCTCGTACAGTGGCTGCATGAGCGCCTCCGAGCCGAGCCCCCGCGACACTGCCCGGGCTGAGGTCCGGGAGTTCCTCACCACCCGTCGGGCGCGGATCACCCCGGAGCAGGCGGGCCTTCCGTCGTACGGCGGCGACCGCCGCCGGGTGCCGGGGCTGCGCCGCGAGGAGACGGCTCTCCTGGTTGGCGTCTCCCCGCAGTACTACATCCGCCTCGAGAGAGGCGACGCGACCGGCGTCTCGGACGGCGTCATGGACGGCATCGCGCATGCGCTGCGGCTCGACGACGCCGAACGGGCGCACCTGCTCGACCTGTTCCGCGCCTTGGGCGCGCCCAGCCGCTCGAGGAAGCGTCGCGCGCCGGCGAGCGGTCGGGTACGGCCGACGATCCAGCGCTTGGTCGACGCGATGCCGAGCGTGCCCGCCGTCGTGCTCAGCGGCCGACTCGACGTCCTTGCCACCAACCAGCTCGGCCGAGCCCTGTTCCACCCGTTCTACGACACCGACGAGCCGGTGAACAACGCCCGCCTCGTGTTCCTCGACCCGCGCGCCACAGTGCTGTTCCGCGAGTGGGATGTCGTGGCCAACGACACCGTCGCCTTGCTGAGAGCCGAAGCCGGCCGTGACCCCTACGACCGACAGCTGTCCGCCCTGGTCGGCGAGCTCTCCACGCGCAGTGACGACTTCAGGGTCCGCTGGGCCGCCCACGACGTTCGCATCCACAGCACCGGCATCAAGAAGCTGCACCACCCAATCGTCGGTGACCTCGACCTGCCGTTCGAGTCCCTACCCGTCGAAGCCGGCGCCACTACCAGCCTGGTCACCTATCTCGCCGAACCAGGCAGCCCGTCCCACGACGCGCTCGTCATGCTCGCCAGCTGGGCCGTAACCGGCGCCGGACCCTCGCCTGACCGTCCGACCAACCCCCACCGCGAAAGCGGCGCCACCCGGAACTAGCGCTGGGGACGGCCCTGAACCCATCCGCCCGGCGATCGAGGACGCGCTCGTCGGCACAACTGGAAGTAGCCGTCAGGCGGCGGTAAGACGTATGCGCGCTGGACCGTGAAGAGGCGTTGCCCGATGTCCTCATCGTCGGCTGGAAGAGCCGTGCAGCGTGGTGCAAGACGTCCGCTACGAGCGCATCACCGCGGAACGGAGCGCGGCAGGTCAGCATGTGTCGCTCTGACCGAGGCCTTCGATCAGGCCGGCGAGGGCGGTTGCGTCAGTCCCGTTGTCAGCGCCTGTGCGGAGGAGGCTGGCGTTACCCAGTGGCGTCTCGCGGGTGTGCGGTGCCACCATGGCCGACATCGAGGAAGAACACACTTGGGACATTCGGTCGCTGACACCAGAGGAGGTTGGCGTCGTCGCCGATGTCTTGGGGCTGGCACGGCTGTACCAAGGGGACGGGGCCTATCTGGTGGCGTGGGCGGGCGGCGCGCCGCTCGGTCACATGCATCTGGCGTTCACTGAGCCACCGGAGCTCCAGGACCTCGAGGTACGGGAGAGCCACCGACGCCTCGGCGTCGCGACTGCCTTGGTCGAGGCGGCTGAAGGGGAGGCGCGCGCTCACGGCTTCCACGAGATCCGTCTCGAGGTAAGCGTGTTCAACGTGGCGGCGCAGGCGCTTTACCGGGAGTGCGGCTACGTCGACGCACAACTTCCGATTCGCCGGGTAAGGGAGCGCATCGCCTTACGGACCGGGACGATCGACGTTGACGACAGCCTTCTGGCTCTAACGAAATGGTTACACGGATGAGGCCGCCGGTCAGCCGGTATGTGCGGTCATTGATCACGGGTGGCCCCTGATCAACGGCGCCCGGCCTGGACCTGGGCTCCCTCGCGCGATGACCGACCGATCACGACCGCCTGCGGCAGTGGCAGAAGACCCACGCTGCGAGCAGCAGCGGCACAAGCCCGAGAGTGATCGACATAACCGGCAACCTGAGCGCCCGCCACCGACCATCGCCAACGGGTGGCGCAGCGGCAAGTGTCAGGGCGTCGCCACGTCGCCGACCCGGCCGAACGCGTCCCGATCGCGGCGGAATGCCCCACGCGAACGGCCGCTCGGTGCCAACTGTGGCGAAGCCGACGGGTCGGCGTGGA
>JAWWPF010000005.1:0-17098 GCA_033850795.1 Nocardioidaceae bacterium
GACACCGTCTGACCCCAACCCAACCCCTCGTTGAGACGGCGCTCAATTCCGTTGAGACGGCGCTGATTCCCGTTGAGACGGCGCCGATTCCCGTTGAGACGGCGAGGGGTTTGGCCCGGCGTACGGCGGGTATCCCCCGGACATGACCGAATCGAACACTCATTCGAACAGCACCGACGACCAGGAGATGCTCGGCGCACCGCGCCCGGGCGAAACCGGCACCACCGAGAAGGACCCGGATGACTGGGTGACTGGCGACGAGCCGATGACGGGCGCGCAGCGCAGCTACCTCGACACCCTCGCCCGGGAAGCCGGCGAGCAGCTCAGCCCGGACATGACCAAGGCAGAGGCCTCCGAGCACATCGACCGCTTGCAGTCGAAGACCGGCCGGGGTCAGGGCTGAGCCGGGGAGTCACCGGGGCGGTCCCCGGCCTCGTCGTACGCCTTCAGGGCCCGCTTCGGCGCGGCTCGCCTCCACGCCTCGGTCAACAGCTCACGCAGCTCGGTCAGGTCGGCGAACCGCAGCCGAACGAGTACAGCGGGATAGCCGTCGTAGTGCGCAACGGTGAAGTAGGCGCGAGGGTCGTCGCTGAGCATGGCCTCCTTCTCCCCCAGGTCCTGCACCCCTACCATCAGCACCTCCCCGAACGGCTCCCCCGTCAGGTCATCCACGTCGTCGGCCATCTCGCCGCGGAGCCGGGCGAACAGCTTCTTGTTCACGCGCAACGCCGGCGCGCCGCCGTACGACGGTGAGCTCGACGTCTCGGGCAGAGTGAGGGCGAAGGCTTCCACCTCGGCATAGCTGGTCACCAGGCTAATTCAACGCCGAATTCGCGCCGTCTCAACCGGAATGAGAGCCGTCTCAACGGGAATGAGAGCCGCCTCAACGGGAATGAGAGCCCTCTCAACATCCATCATCAGTCGCAGTCGCGGTCGACGACCCCGATCACCCGGTTCTGCTCGGCCGAGGTCAGCGGGAGCACGACCCGTTGTACGGCTCGGTCACCGACGCGCACGAAAGCGCTGAACAGGAACGTCTGCGAGCTCTGCCCCCGGGCATGGCCGTCGCACCGGTGGGCGGACCCGAACAGCACCGGGACGTCCAGCGTCGGCCGGCCCGGCTCGAGCACGACCGGAAGAGACCGCCGGCCGTGGCGGGGCAGCAGCTCGATCAGCACGCTCCCGTCCAGGTCGACCACCCGGACCGGGGCAACGCTCCCCGAGCGGCGGCGGAGCACCAGGTCCGCCGGCAGGTACTCCTCCCCCGCCACCCGGACCGTCCTCGACGCCATCCGGAGCTCGACCGAGGCCGCCCGGTCCAACCGCTGCTGCGCGCAGGCCTTGACCTGCAGCCGCACCAGCAGCCCGGGATCCTCCACGCGCAGCCGCAGCCGGCGGGTCCGCCCGTCGATCTCGGCCACCAGCACCGGCCGCGTCCGCGACGGCTTCCCGCAGCGCGGGTCGCCGAAGCGGATCCGGAAGGCGGCGGTCTGTGTCGGATGGATCGCGTCGCCGGGCAGGCGCACCGACCGGAACGCCAGCGCGTCCCAGGCGATCGTCGCGCGCGTCACGCGGATGTCGCGGTTGCTCTTGTTGGTGACCCCCGCGAGGAGGACGGTGGTGCCCTCGTCGAAGCGGTTCTGGGTCACCGAGGCGTCCAGACGCAGGGGCGGTGGCGGCGCGACCGCCGGCGGTTTGCTCGAGCAGCCGACGAGCGCGCCGAGCAGCACGGTGAGCACCACCGGCATCCCCATCCTGCGACCCATGTGTGATCCGTCTCTCGAGCGGCGCGTGCCCAGGCAGCCTAAGCCGTCGAGGAGTGGGTACCGTGTTGAGGACGACACGCCGTGGCGCCTTCGTGGCTTCGCGCTATCTCACATGTGAGATAAAGTCTTCGTCATGGCTGACGACTACCTCGCCCGCATCGGCAACCTGATCCGCGACGCCCGCAAGCATCGCGGCTGGACCCAGCAGCAGCTCGCCGACGTGCTCGCCACGAGCCAGAGCGCCGTGAACCGCATCGAGCGGGGCCACCAGAACCTGTCGCTCGAGATGCTCGCCCGGATCGGCGAGGCCCTCGACTCCGAGATCGTGTCCCTCGGCGGCGGCCCCACCCACCTTCGCGTGACGGGCCCCACGGAGCTCGCCGGCTCGATCACCGTGAAGTCCTCGAAGAACGCCGGCGTCGCACTGCTCTGCGCGTCCCTGCTCAACCGCGGGCGTACGACGCTGCGCAAGGTCGCGCGCATCGAGGAGGTCAACCGGCTCCTCGAGGTCCTCGCCAGCATGGGGGTGCAGACCCGGTGGCTCAACGAGGACAACGACCTCGAGATCCTCCCGCCCCAGGACCTCGACCTGGGCCGCATCGACGAGGAGGCGGCCCGGCGTACCCGCTCGGTCATCATGTTCCTCGGCCCGCTGATGCACCGCGAGGACACCTTCGAGCTGCCCTACGCGGGCGGCTGCGACCTCGGCACCCGCACCGTGGAGCCGCACATGGCGGCGCTTCGGCCCTTCGGCCTCGAGGTCAAGGCCACCGAGGGCAGCTACCACGCGACCGTGAACCGGGCGGTCTCCCCCACCCGGCCGATCGTGCTCACCGAGCGCGGCGACACGGTCACCGAGAACGCCCTGCTCGCCGCCGCCCGGCACGACGGCGTCACGGTGATCCGCAACGCCAGCCCCAACTACATGGTCCAGGACCTGTGCTTCTTCCTCGAGAAGCTGGGCGTGCACATCGACGGCATCGGCACCACCACGCTCCGGGTGCACGGGGTCCCGGACATCGACGTGGACGTCGACTACGCCCCCTCCGAGGACCCGATCGAGGCCATGTCGCTGCTCGCGGCGGCCATCGTGACCCGCTCGGAGATCACCATCCGCCGGGTGCCCATCGAGTTCCTCGAGATCGAGCTGGCCCTGCTCGAGGAGATGGGGTTCCGCTACCTGCGCAGCGAGGAGTACGTCGCCGCCAACGACCACACCCGGCTGGTCGACATCGACACCTTGGTCTCCGACCTGCACTCCCCCATCGACAAGATCCACCCGATGCCGTTCCCCGGCCTGAACATCGACAACCTGCCGTTCTTCGCGGTGATCGCCGCGGTCGCCGAGGGCCAGACGCTGCTGCACGACTGGGTCTACGAGAACCGCGCGATCTACCTCACCGACCTGACCAAGCTCGGTGCCTCGGTCAAGCTCCTCGACCCGCACCGGGTGATGATCGAGGGGCCGACGCGCTGGCGCGGCGCGGAGATCGTCTGCCCGCCCGCGCTGCGGCCCGCCGTGGTGATCCTGCTCGCGATGCTGGCCAGCCGGGGTACGTCGGTCCTGCGCTCGGTCTACGTCATCAACCGCGGCTACGAGGACCTGGCGACCAGGCTCAACGACCTCGGGGCGAGCATCGAGACCTTCCGAGACATCTGAGCCCTGCGGGCACCCAGGTCAGCCGAACAGCGCCTCCACGTAGGCCCGGGTCACCACCGGGGCGGGCGGCGGGACGTCCATGTCGGCGGTGACGCGCGGGATCGGCTGGGTCGGAGGCGACAGCCGGTCCCGGTGCCAGTCGTTCTCCGCCTCGATCAGGTGCCCCAGCTCGGCCCGCTCCAGGAAGATCCCCTGGCACCCCGAGCACTGGTGCACGGTCACGTCACCGAGGTAGCGCGGCGACATCGCGGACTGGCACAGCGGGCACGTCATCTCGTCCATCCCGCGACGCTACCGCGGCCGTGTCTGGAGGGGACCGCGGCCGTGCCGCGCCATACTGCTGGCGTGACGCGCCCGCACACCGGCCTGCCGTTCCTGGACGCGGGACGAGAGCTCGGGGTCGTGCTGGCCTTCGCGCACCGCGGCGGCGCCCACCACCCGGAGCTCGCCGGGCTGGAGAACACGCTCGTCGCCTTCGAGCACGCGGTGCGGCTCGGCTACAGCTACCTGGAGACCGACGTGCACGCCACCAGCGACGGCCGGCTGCTGGCCTTCCACGACGCCGTCCTGGACCGGGTCACCTCGAGCGCCGGCAGCGTCCTCGAGCGGACGTACGTCGACGTGCGGACCGCCCTGATCGGCGGCCGGGAGCCGATCCCGCTGATGGAGGACCTCCTCGAGCACTTCGCGACGTGCCGGTTCAACATCGACGTGAAGTCCGACGCGGCCGTCGAGCCGCTGGCCCGGCTCGTCGAACGGGCCGGCGTGCACGACCGGGTGTGCGTGGGCGCGTTCTCCGAGCGCCGGCTGCGCCGCTTCCGGCGGCTGGTGAGCCGACCGGTGGCCACCTCCTACGGGCCCGTCGGGGTCGGCCTGAGCCGGTTCGGGCCGCCCGCGACCCGGTGGCTGGCCGACCGGCTGCTGAGCGGCCGCGGCGACGCGCTGCAGGTCCCGCACCGCACGCACGGCCTGCGGATCGTCACCCGGTCGTTCGTGGCGAGGGCGCACGCGGCCCGGCGGCCGGTGCACGTGTGGACCGTGGACGAGCCCGAGGAGATGCGGCACCTGCTCGACCTGGACGTGGACGGCCTGATCACCGACCGCACCGACGTGCTCCGCGACGTGCTGGTCGAGCGGGGACAGTGGATGGAGGCGGGGCGATGACGGACACGACCGCGAGCCCGGGTGGGATCGCCGACCTCGAGCCGCTCGCCCGGGCTCGGGAGCAGCGCGCCTGGAACTGGTACGACTGGGCGAACTCCGCCTACTACACCACCGTGCTGAGCGTGTTGTTCGCGCCGTACATGATCACCGTCGCGGGACGGGCCGCCGGCTGCCCCGACCCGGACGAGACCTGCGAGCGCACCGTGCGCGTGCTCGGGCTGCCCCTGGCCGCCGGCTCCCTGCCGTTCTACCTCACCAGCTTCGCCACCATCGCGAGCGCCTTCGTGCTGCCGGTGCTCGGCGCGCTCGTCGACCGGTCCGGGCGCAAGAAGTGGCAGATGGCCGGCTTCGCCTGGGCCGGCGCCCTGTGCACCGCGCTGCTGTACTTCCTCAACGGCGACAACTGGCAGCTCGGGGCCGTCGCGATCGTACTCAGCAGCGTCCTCGGCGGCTGCTCGCTGGTCAGCTACTACGCGATCCTGGTCGACATCTCCACCGAGCAGGAGAGGGACCGCGCCTCCGCCCGAGGCTGGGCGTGGGGCTACCTCGGGGGCGGGCTGCTGCTCGCGGTCAATCTGGGGATGTTCCTCGGCCATGACGCCCTCGGCCTGTCCTCGGACCTGGCCGTGCGCCTCTCGATGCTCTCCGCGGCGCTGTGGTGGGCCGGGTTCACGCTGATCCCGGTGACCCGGCTGCGCAACCACCCGCCGCGGCACGTGGTCACGGAGACCGGGGGCATCCTGCAGCGCAGCT
Source organism: Nocardioidaceae bacterium (assembly GCA_033850795.1). GTDB lineage: Bacteria > Actinomycetota > Actinomycetes > Propionibacteriales > Nocardioidaceae > Nocardioides_B. The sequence goes on from JAWWPF010000005.1 coordinate 5,344, forward strand.
TCGGCCAGCTGTGGGCCACCCTGAAGGAGATGCGGGGCTTCCCCAGCACGCTGACCTTCCTGGTCGCGTTCCTGTTCTTCAACGACGGCATCCAGACGGTGATCGCGGTCGCCTCGACGTACGGCTCCAAGCAGCTCGGGATCGGTCAGTCGGTGCTGATCGCGACGATCCTGCTGATCCAGTTCGTCGCGTTCGGCGGCGCGCGGCTGTTCGGCCGGCTGGCCGAGAGCGTCGGGTCCTACCGGTCCATCCTGTGGGGGATCTACGGGTGGATGCTCATCGTCGTGCTCGCCGTGTTCCTGCCGGCGCACAACACCGTGCTCTTCCTCGCCCTCGGGGTCGCCATCGCCGTCGTCCTCGGCGGCACACAGGCCCTGTCGCGGTCCTTCTTCAGCCTGCTCATCCCACGGGGGCGGGAGGGCGAGTACTTCGCGCTCTACAACGCCTGCGAACGCGGCACCTCATGGTTCGGCACGCTCCTGTTCGGAGTGGTCTTCCAGCTCTCCGGCTCCTACCGGCCGGCCATCGTGGCGCTGGTCGTCTTCTTCGTGCTCGGCGCCTTCTTCATGCTGCGGCTCGACCCGCGACGGGGCATCCTGGAGGCGGGCAACCGGACCCCGAGCACGTTCTGATCCGCGCGATGCGGCAGCGGAGGTATGGCGTCCGTCACATCGGGGAAGGCTTGGCGCGTGGCATTGCTGGGTACAACTTTCGGTGAGGCCGCTACGGGAATCCTCCGGGCGGACGGATCGTTGTGCAGGATGCAAGGCGGCCACCAGCACCTTACCGGGACCTGATCCGAGCCGGATCGCGAACCCCGGGGCCGTCGCTGACAATATCCACGGGGAACCAGAACCAGGAGGTGGCTCATGGGAGAGCGCACTTTGCGTGGCGCCCGGCTCGGGGGCCAGAGTTTCGAGGACGAGCGCGGGATCGAGTTCGCGGCCCGGCAGAACGTGGCATACGCCTGCCCACAGGGACACGAGTTCGAGATCCCGATGTCGGTCGAGGCGGAGGTTCCTGCGGTCTGGGAGTGCCCGCGCTGCGGCGCCGAGGCGCTGAGCAAGGACGGGCTCACCCGGGAGGCCAAGGTCGAGAAGCCGGTGCGCACGCACTGGGACATGCTGCTGGAGCGGCGCTCGATCTCGGAGCTCGAGGAGATCCTCACCGAGCGTCTCGAGCTGCTGCGCGGCGGCGAGATCGGGCCGGCGCACCTGCACCGGCAGCCGACGAAGAAGAAGGCCAAGACGGCCTGACCTGATCGCCGGAGCCGCGGGCCCTCGCCCATCGGCTCCTGCTCAGTCGACGACTTCGCCCTGGACCACCGAATCGGGTCCGGGGCGTTGCCGTGTCCGGCCCCCTGCGGTCCCCGGGGCTGTCCCGGCACCTGTGGACGGGCCTGTCCCCGGAACCGTCGCCCCCGGGACCGGCACCGGCACCGCGGCGGCCAGCAGCCGCCGGGTCAGGAACCCGGTCAGCGCCCGACGGGCGAGGGGACGGGTCAGCGGCAGCACGCAGAACAGTCCGGCCACGTCGGAGAGGAACCCCGGGGTCACCAGCAGCGTCCCCCCGACCAGGATCAGCGCCCCGTCGGCGAGCTCCCGGGTCGGCATCCGGCCGCTCTGCAACGCGACCCGCAGGGCCGCCCAGGCCCGGGCGCCCTCTCGCTTCATCAGCCAGCTGCCGAGGAACCCGTCGGCGATGAGCAGCAGCACGGTCCACCAGGCGCCGATCACCTGGCCGATCTGGATCAGGACGTAGATCTCCAGCACCGGCACGACCACGAACACCAGGGCCAGCACCCACCAGGGCAGCCGCCTCCGGATCGATCCCCTCATCGCTGCGCTCCTCGCCTCGCCCTCGAGAATACGTCGCGGACCTGCCGACGGCGCTCCCGCAGACCCCACACGGTGATCCGGCGCAGCGACTCCACGGCGACGTCGCGGCTCATCTTCGACTCTCCGCGCACGCGCTCGACGAACTCGATGGGCACCTCGACGACCCGGAGCCCGGCCCGGACGGTCCGGAACGCGAGGTCGGTCTGGAAGATGTAGCCGGCCGACTCGACGCTGGCCAGGTCGATGGTCTCCAGCGTCGTACGACGGAACACCCGGTACCCGGCCGTGACGTCGTGGACCGGGACGCCGAGCAGCACCCGGGCGTAGAGGTTGCCGCCCACCGACAGCAGCTGGCGTGAGCGTGGCCAGTTCACCACCGAGCCGCCGGGCACCCACCGGGATCCGATCACCAGGTCGGCGTCACGGGCGGCCTCCAGCAACCGGGGCAGCTGCTCGGGCTGGTGCGACCCGTCGGCGTCCATCTCCCCCACCAGGCCGTAGCCGCGTTCGAGGGCCACCCGGAAGCCGTGCAGGTACGCCGCGCCCAGGCCGGCCTTCTCGCGCCGGTGCAGGACGCTGACCTGGGGGTCGGAGGCCGCCAGCCGGTCCGCCACGTCGCCCGTGCCGTCCGGGGAGCCGTCGTCGACGACCAGCACGTCCGCGTGCGGCACCGAGGCTCGCAGCCGGCCGACGATCCACTCGAGGTTGTCCCGCTCGTTGTAGGTCGGGACCACCATCACGAGGCCACCGGTCTCGGGCTGCGTCACGTCCGCCTTCCTTCGGGTCGGGCCAGGCGGGCGCCGGGCCGCGCGCGGCGACGATAGCCCGTGCCCAGGGCCGCCAGCACCGCCAGGACGCCGGCGGCGGAGCCGGCGACCTCGGGCCACGGACCGAGGACGTCGGCGGGGGTCCGCCGGTGGATCAGCGCGATGCTCCGGTCCAGGACGACCTGGCGACGCTGCGGAGCGCGCGCCACCACCCGACCGTCCGGCGCGACGATCCCGGAGATGCCGTTGGTCGAGGCGATCACGACGTACCGGCCGGTCTCGACCGCCCGGAGCCGGGACATCGCGAACTGCTGCTCGATCTGTCCGGTCCCGGTGTAGGTGGCGTTGTTGGTCGGGACCACGATGACGTCGGCCCCGCCGTCGACGAGGCCGCGGAGCAGGCCGTCGTAGGCGACCTCGAAGCACATGAGGACCCCGGCCTTGGCGGGTCCGACGGTCAGGACCCCCGGGCGCGTGCCGCGGATCATGTCCGTGGGGATCTGCTGCAGCGCGGTCACCCGGGAGGCCAGCAGGTTGCGGAAGGGGATGTACTCGCCGAACGGAACCGGGTGCGTCTTGTCGTAGTAGGCGCCGGGTCGGCCGGTCGCGGACCAGACGATGGCCCGGTTGTGCCAGCCGCGGTTCGCGCGGTCCCCCACGACGGCGCCCATCAGCAGGGGTGCGTGCACCGCCTTCGCGGCGTCCGCGATCGAGGTGCGGGCGATCAGGTCGGTGTAGGGGTCGATGTCGGAGGAGTTCTCCGGCCAGACCACCACGTCGGGCTTCGGGGCCTTTCCCGCGGCCACCCGGGCGGCGAATAGCTGGGTCGCCTCGATGTGGTTGTCCAGCACCACCCGGCGCTCCGCGAACGCCTCCAGCCCCTCCCCCGGCACGTTGCCCTGGACCGCGGCCACCGTGACCCGCGGGTCGGTGGACCGGGTCGCCTGCCACGGGACGACGGCGGCCACGCCGGCCAGCGCCAGGGTGCCGGCGACCGCCGCGGCTGCCCGCACCGGCGTATGACGGACGTGCAGGACCGCCCACGCCACGGTGGTGCCGACCAGGGCGACGACGAAGGTGACGCCGGCTGCGCCGAGGTAGGCCAGCAACGGTGCGACGGGGGTGTCCTCGACCGCGAAGGAGAGTCGGCCCCACGGGAAGCCGCCGAACGGCACGGTGCCCCGCAGGGCCTCGACCAGGACCCAGGAGGACGCCGCCCACACCGGCCACCAGCGCAGTCGTACGACGGGCCCGGACACCGCGCTGGTCGCCAGGCCGGCCAGGCCGTAGAACGCCCCCTCGATCACGGCCAGCGGGATCCAGGCGTAGACCCCGATGACCTTCAGCCAGGGCAGGAGCACGAGCATGAACGCCGTACCGAAGACCAGGCCGAGCCAGAACCCGGACCGCTTGCGCCGGCCGACGCAACAGAGGGTGAGGACCGCGACCGAGAAGGGCAGCAGGTAGACCCAGTGGAAGGGCTCGAAGGCCAGCCCGGCGCCGACCCCCGCCAGCGCGACCGCGACGCTCCGCGCGAGCACGCTCACCGCCACCGTCCTGGAGCCTTGCACCCGGCCCTGTGCCGTGCGACCCGGAGGCCAAACCTACCGGCCGATCCTGAGGATCCGCTGCGTCGGACGGGTCGTCACAAGAAGCTCACAGGCTGGAGGGACGACAAGAGCCCGAGACCCTTCGGACCGACCTCGCCTCCGCCGGCTGCGGAAGTCGTGGCCGTTGTCTACTGGGCCTCGGGCTCCTGTTCGTGTCCACCCCGTCGAACACAGCGTCAGCACCCGGGAACCGCATCGAACTCGGGTTCGTGGTACCCGACCCGGTGACGCAGCTCGCCTGGACGCCAGCACAGAACGTCGGCCTGCTCGATGGAACTCGGAGAGCCTCTCTGGGCACGGGGGGCTGTGTCAAGTCACGCGCTGACCAGGTGTTTTGAGGCAAAGATGCAGGTCAGAGAGGTCCGCTGGAGACGGGACGGATCGGTGATTTTCGCGGGGCTGCGGCGTGTCGCCGCGGGACACGCCGAAGCCGGCTACGAACCGTCCGCGGCCGGCACCACGACCACCCCGGTCGCCGTGGTCGCGACGACCGGCTCCTCGAGGATCCTCGCAGCAGACGCCGACAGGTCCGGTCGTCCGCGGCCCACCACGACCGCCCGGAACTGCAGGGTGCGCGAGCGGCGCCCCACCGCGGTCACCTCCGCGGTGATCTCCAGCAGGTCGCCAGCCCGGACCGGGGCCAGGAACTGCACGTCGGAGTACGACGCGAACAGACCCTCGTCGCCGTCGGTGCGGATGCACACCTCCGTGGCGACGTCCCCGAACAGCCCGAGCGAGTACGCCCCGTCGACGAGGTGCCCGGCGTAGTGCGCGTGGGAGTAGGGGACGTAGCGACGGTGGGTGACCCGCAGCCCCACCCTGGCGTGGGTCACCGGCTCGCCCGGGTCTCGCGCCGGGTCACCAGCTGGTCGGTCACGTAGGAGGCGACCTCGCCGGGTGTCGTGCCGCGCACGAACACCCGGTCGACCCCCAGCTCGTCGGCCATGGTCTCGTCGAAGCGCGGCCCGCCGACGATGAGCAGGGGGCGTCGCCCGCTCGGGTAGGACTCCCGGAACGCCGCGGACATCTCCTTGGTGTTCACGATGTGCGCGTCGCGCTGGGTGACCACCTGCGAGACCAGCACCGCGTCCGCGTGCTCGGCCCGCGCCCGCTCCACGAGCTGTGGCACGGACACCTGCGCGCCGAGGTTCACCACCTTGATCTCGCGGTAGTACTCCAGGCCCTTCTCCCCCGCGAACCCCTTGATGTTGAGGATCGCGTCGATCCCCACCGTGTGCGCGTCCGTGCCGATGCAGCCGCCGACCACGACGAGCCGCCGGCGCAGGCCCTTGCGGATCGCGAGGTTCACCTCCTTGGGGGCCAGCAGCGGGTAGTCGCGCTCGACGACCCGGACCTGCGAGGTGTCCACAAGGTGGTTGACCCGGCCGTAGACCACGAAGAAGGTGAAGTCCGGGCCCATCGGCTTGGTGTGCACCACCAGGGCCGGGTCGATGCCCATCTTGTTCGCTAGCTGGGCGGCCGCCCCTTCGGCGAGCTTGGCCTGCGCGCCGAGCGAGGACATGGGGAGGGTGAAGGAGACCTGCACCATGCCGTCCCCGGTCGTGTCGCCGTACGGGCGCAGGATCCGGCCCTCGGTCGCTTCACTCGTCGAGCTCGTCGAGACCATCATCCCTCCAGGATCTCGGTGGCGGGGTTGAAGTAGCCGGGCGCCTTGCGGGCGACCCCCTCGAGGCCGCGTCCGGCGTCGGCGGGGCGCTTCATGAGCCCGAACGTGCCGTCGGCGATCGCGTCCAGCAGCCCGGCCTTCGACGGGTGCGCGAGGATCGCCTCCAGCAGGTCGATGCTCTCGGCCAGCACCCGGCGGGCCCGCTCGGCGATGAAGCCGTCCGGGCTCGGCACGAAGTCCTCGTGCAGGTTGCCCGCAGCGTTCATCACGTAGCGGACGTTCTGCAGAGCCAGGTCGCGGTCGGAGAGCCACGGCGTGACGACCGCCTCGGTCATCATCCCGACGAGCAGGATGCTCTGTCCGGTCAGGACCCCGGCCAGGTTGAAGAAGGCGTCGAGCAGGTAGCCGCGGAACACGTCGCCGGTCATGTGCCGGGTCGGCGGCATCCACTTCAGCGGTGCGCGTGGAAACAGGTCCCGCGCCAGCATGGCGTGCGCGAGCTCCATCCGGAAGCTGTCGGGCAGGTCGGGGTTGATCTCGAAGGCGTGCCCGAGCCCGAGCTGCCAGTCCTCGAGACCGGCCTCCTTGCCGAAGTACTCGTTGAGCAGCTGGCTGACGGTCACCGTGTGGGCCGCCTCGACGGCGTCAGCGGTCGTGAGGTAGTTGTCCTCGCCGGTGTTGATGATGATGCCGGCGCGGGCGTGCACCTGCCGGCTGAACCGCTGGTCGACGAAGGTGCGGACCGGGTTGATGTCCCGGAACAGGATGCCGTACATCGAGTCGTTGAGCATCATGTCGAGCCGCTCCAGGCCGGCGAGCGCGGCGATCTCGGGCATGCACAGCCCGGAGGCGTAGTTCGTCAGCCGCACGTACCGGCCGAGCTCCTTGCTGGACTCGTCGAGGGCCGCACGCATCAGCCGGAAGTTCTCCTGGGTGGCGTAGGTCCCGGCGAACCCCTCGCGTGTGGCGCCCTCGGGCACGTAGTCGAGCAGCGACTGGCCGGTGGACCGGATCACGGCGATGACGTCGGCACCCTCGCGGGCCGCCTGCTGAGCCTGCGGGATGTCCTCGTAGATGTCCCCGGTGGCCACGATCAGGTAGATCCAGGGCTGGTGCGGCGGGTCGCCGTACCGCTTGACGAGCCGCTCGCGCTCACGCCGGCGGGCGTCCACGCGGCGGATGCCGGCGCCGACCTGCCGGTTCGCGGCCGAGCGGGCCCGGGTCAGGTCCCGGCCCTCGGGCAGCCGGAACCGCACCGACCCGACGGAGGCCTTCTGCGCCAGCGTGGAGAGGTCGTCGGCCTCGCCCCGCACCAGCGCGTCCCAGACCGACAGCGCGATCCCGTGCTCGATCCCGACGTCGCCGCGTACGGCGTCCAGCAGCCGGTTCACCCACGGGATGCCGTCCGGGTCCGCACCCTGCAGCCCGGCCAGGCGCAGGGTCGCCCGCTCGACCGAGACGGTGGTGTGCAGCCGGGCCAGGTCGACCACGGGCCGGCCCACCCTACGGGCGAGCGTGCGGGCCTTCCGGACGGTGGCGGGGTCCAGCCGCAGCTTCCCCCGGGCGCCGGTCGAGGCCGCCGGAACGGGCCTCGTCGTAACGGGGCCCCTCGAGACGCTCATGTCAGTACTCCGCTCTCCTCGAAGGTGACCTCGCCGTTGACCAGCGTGAGCACGCAGCTGGGCAGGGCGACGTCGGGATGCAGGTCGGGCAGCTGGGGGACGCCGGCGCGGGGGTCCGTCGACCAGGCCGCGATGCGGGTGTCGGGGGTCTGCACGACGAGGTCGCCGGGCACGTCCCACACGGCGATGCTGGCCGGGGCGCCGAGGGCGATCACGCCGCCCTCGTCCCGGCCGGCCGCCCGCCAGCCGCCGCGTGTGTAGGCGTTGAAGGCGGCCCTCACCGTGAGCCGCTCGGACTCCGTGTGGTGCCATGCGGCCGCGCGGACCCCGGCCCACGGGTCGAACGGCGTCACAGGCGTGTCCGACCCGAACGCGAGGGCGACCCCGGCCCGGTTCATGGACGCGAACGCGTTCATCGGTCGGGCCCGGTCGGGGCCGAGGCGACGGGCGTAGAGCGAGTCGTCCCCGCCCCAGCACGCGTCGAACATGGGCTGCATGCTGGCCGTCACCCCGAGCGACCCGAGCAGCGCCATCTGCTCGCCGGTGGCCATCTCGACGTGCTCGACCCGGTGCCGGGCCGCCACGACCGCCGGTGCGCCGAGGATCTCTGCGGCGGCCCGGAACCCCTCCACCATCTGGGACACGGCCCGGTCGCCGATCACGTGGAAACCGGCCTGGATCCCCTCACGGGTGCAGGTGACGACGTGCTCGGTGACCTGGTCCGCGTCGAGGTAGAGGTGCCCGGAGGTGGCCGCGTCGGCGTACGGCGCGTGCAGTGCCGAGGTGTGCGACCCGATCGAGCCGTCCATGCAGAGGTCTCCCCCCGCCCCCCGGCAGCCCAGCGCCTTCGCCTCCTCGACGTCCAGGGAGCCCCAGTAGCGCTCGACCTCCGGAACGGCCGGCCGCTCCCCGGCCGCGACGGCCTCGCCGAGCCCGCGCAGGATCTCGAAGTCCTCGGGCGGGCAGATGTGCGGGGCGCCGAGCTCGTGCACCATGCCGATCCCCTGGCGTGCGGCGTCCTGCAGCGCCCGCAGGATGGCGTCCTCGCGGTCGGCCGCGGGGGTCATCCGGAACAGCCCGGCGCGGGCCACGTGGTGCGCGTCGCGCGACACGAGCCCCCGCTCGTCGTACCCCTCGGCGTCGGCGATGCCCGGGCAGGCGTCGAGGAAGGCCGTGGACAGGACAGCGGAGTGCACGTCGACGCGGGACAGGAACGCCGGCCGGGGGCCGACGGCGCGGTCGACCTCCGCGCGGGTGAACGGGCGCCGCTCGGGCCAGGTCGTCTCGTCCCAGCCGAAGCCGAGGAGCACGGCGGCCGACGACCCGCGGGCATGGGCGGCGAGTCGGTCCAGCGCGTCGCCGAGGCTGGTGGCCGAGGACAGGTCGAGGCCCGATGCCGCGAAGCCGGTCTGCGCGAGGTGGGCGTGCGCGTCGACGAACGCGGGTGTCACCAGCCGGCCGTCGAGCTCGACGATCCGGTCGGCGTTGTCGGCGAAGTGCACGGCCGCGTCGTCGTCCCCGGTCCAGACGACGGCTCCGTCGTCGACGCAGAGCGCCGAGGCGTGCGGGTCGGCAGGGCTGTGGACGTAGCCGCCACGGAGCAGGAGTCGGGTCACGGTGCCATTTTCCCAGCCGTCGCCGACGCTGGCGCGATCCGCCGCTCGAACAGCGACCGGACCCCGCGGTGGCCACGGAGCAGCGCGAGCGCGTAGTCGGCGTGGCCGGGGACGTAGCCGTTGCCCACCAGCATGCGCACGTCCGCGGCCAGCCCCTCGGCGCCGAGCGCGGCGGCGCTGAAGGACGTGGCCATCGAGAAGAACACCACGGTCCCGCCGTCCGCGGTGGACAGGATCGCGCCGCCCTCGCAGCCGGGTACGTCGACGCAGACCACCGTCACGTCGGCAGGGCCGCCGGCCGCCGCGACCGCCGAGGAGAGCGCGACCGGGTCGCGGGCGTCGGCCACCGTGACGACATCCGCGACCGCGGCCTCGGTGAGGAGGTCCGCCTCGGCGCCGTGGGGGACGACCCCGATCGTGCGCGTGGCCCCGGCCTGCTTGGCCGCGGCCAGGGACAGGGAGCCGGACTTGCCCGCGCCGCCCACCACGGCGACCGTGACCCCGTGCCGCTCGGCGCCGTCGGTGGGGGCGGCGACCCGGCCGGCGTACTCCCGCACGACGCGGGCGGTCAGGGCGGGGGCTCCACAGACGTCCATCACCGACAGGGAGAGCTCGGCGGGCAGGTCCTCGGGGATGACGGCGGCGATGGAACGCCCGAAGAGGACCGCGTACCCGTCGACCGGGACCTGCTCGGACCGCCCGTCCCAGCGGCGCAGGCCGTCCTCGATCACGAGCGGGGTCAGGGTCAGTGACACCAGTGTCGTCACCCGGTCCCCGGCCTTGAGGCCGAGCGGGGAGTCGGGCCCGACCTCCTCGACGGTCCCGACGAGCATCCCGCCGGACCCGGTCTCGGGGTTCTGCATCTTGCCGCGCCGCGCCACGATGTCGAGCACCGCCGCTCGGACCAGGTCCCCGTCGCCGTCGTGGGCGCCTTCGAGCTGCCGGAACGACGCGGCGTCCAGGTTGAGCCGCTCGACGCGGATCCGGACCTCGTCGGGCCACAGCTCGCGCCGGGTGTCGAGGCGCTCCGCGGCCTGCGGCAGCACCCCGGCAGGCTCGAGGACCCGGTGGAGGCCGACCGGGCTCGAAGGTGTTGTCACGAGTTGACCTCCCGTTGATGTGGCGTTCTGACGCAAATCATCCGGCGTTGCGTTCGACAGGCCGAAGATCCTTTGCGTATCGTGGCATGCAGCGGATACGTCGTACAAACGCCGCTGAACTTTTTCGTGCAACAGGCAAGGTGAAGCGCATGAGCATCGCGACCTCGATCGGGCTGGAGACCTCCCAGCCCTACCTCTACCGTCGCACCGAGCTGGTCGAGCCCGACTGGACCCGGTTCCCGGGGTGGCGCGACGTCACGGCCGAGGACTGGGCGTCCGTGCAGTGGCAGCGCGCGCACTGCGTGAAGAACGTCCGCCAGCTGCGGGCGCTGTTCGGCGACCTGGTCGACGAGGGCTTCTACGCCGACCTCGAGCGGGACCAGCGCGAGCGGGCCACGATGTCGATGCTGGTGCCGCCGCAGATGATGAACACGATGGCCCCGCGGACCACGCCGCGCGGGCCGGGCTCGCTGACCGAGGCGATCTACGCCGACCCGGTGCGCCGCTACATGCTCCCGGTCTTCTCCGACCGCCGTACCGACTGGCCCTCGCACCCCCAGGCGACGCGCGACTCCTTGCACGAGCACGACATGTGGGTCGCCGAGGGGCTGACGCACCGCTATCCCACCAAGGTCCTCGCCGAGCTGCTGCCGACGTGCCCGCAGTACTGCGGCCACTGCACGCGCATGGACCTGGTCGGCAACTCGACACCGACGATCGACAAGCTGAAGTTCGTGGGCAAGCCCGTCGACCGGCACGCGGAGATGCTGGCCTACCTGCGTCGTACGCCGGCCGTGCGCGACGTCGTGGTCTCCGGCGGCGACGTGGCCAACATGCCCTGGCCGCGACTCGAGGAGTTCCTCACGCAGCTCCTTGAGATCGAGAACATCCGCGACATCCGGCTCGCCACCAAGGCGCTGATGGGGCTGCCGCAGCACTGGCTCCAGGAGGAGGTCCGTGCGGGCGTCGAGCGGGTCGCCGGGACGGCGCGAGCCCGTGGCGTCTCACTCGCCATCCACACCCACGTCAATCACGCCGCCTCCGTGACCCCGATGGTGGCCAAGGCGACCCGAGCGATGCTCGATGCCGGGGTCCGCGACGTCCGCAATCAGGGCGTCCTGCTCGACGGTGTCAACGCCGACCCGCACGCCCTGCTCGACCTCTGCTTCGCGCTGCTCGACGGCGCGCAGATCATGCCGTACTACTTCTACATGTGCGACATGATCCCGTTCAGCGAGCACTGGCGCGTCTCCGTCGCCGACGCGCAGCGGCTCCAGCACCACCTGATGGGCTACCTGCCGGGCTTCGCGACGCCGCGGATCGTCTGTGACGTGCCGTTCGTCGGCAAGCGGTGGGTGCACCAGCTCGCGGACTACGACCACGAGCGCGGCATCTCGTACTGGACGAAGAACTACCGGACCTCGATCGAGGCCGAGGACCCCGAGGCACTGACCCGGACCTACGCGTACTACGACCCGATCCACACGCTGCCTCAGGTGGGCCAGGACTGGTGGCGCCGGCACGCCGGAGACGACTTGGCCGCGGCCTCCCGCTCGGCGGCCGCGTCCCGTGAGG